>NZ_JBFHHX010000053.1:0-20283 GCF_041596795.1 Lutibacter sp. | reverse complement strand
TTTTAGATAATGCCAATTCAATAAAAGATGGAACCTTATATTTTTGGGAACATTATGGGGGAGATTCTCATAATTTAAAAGATTATCAGGCTGGTTATGGCTTGTATAATTTAGGTGGTGGAACTCCTGCAAGTGCACATTCAAATGTAAGTAGTTTGGGGTCGTCTGTAAAAACTCCTAAAAGTTATATAGCTGTTGGTCAAGGCTTTTTTGTAACTGGTGATAGTGATGGTGGGCAAATACAATTTAATAACGGACAACGTGTATTTCAGGTAGAAGACAGCGTAAATTCGGTATTTATGAAAGGGAATGCAAGTACAGCATTAAAAACCACTAACGATGAAAGATTAAAAATTAGAATTGGTTTTAATTCTTCTAATATAGATCACAGGCAAATATTATTAACAGTTGATGAAAGAGCTACAAAAAATGTAGATTGGGGATTTGATGCCGAAGTATATGATTTATTAGATGATGATATGTTTTGGATGATTAATGATAAAAAGTTTGGAATTCAAGGAATAAATGAAATTACTAATGATATGGAAATTCCAGTAGGGATTAAAACAAAATTAGGCGGATTGTTAAATGTTAAAATAGATTCTTTAGAAAATATTGCAGGAAAATTTGAAATCTATTTTAAAGATACTGTAGATAATTCTTTGGTTCAACTTACAAATCAATCGCTTGATATAAATTTAACTGCAGGAGAATATTTAAATAGATTTTCACTTGTTTTTAAATCAACAGAAGTAATAAATGAAGAAGCTGTAAGTATAGAAACTGAAGCTTTGATTTTACCTACAAACTATGAAATATTTATGAATAATGAAATTTCAGAATTACAAATCCGGAAAAAAGAATCTTTGAAAATTAGTACAGCCACAATTGTAAACTATTTAGGTCAGGTTGTTAAAAATATTCAGGGAGAATTTGAAGATACTAATATATCAATTCCTGTTAATTTAGCTTCAGGATTGTATTTTGTTCAATTAAATTCTAACCAAGGAATTATAAATAATAAAATTATAGTTAAGTAAATATACTATTTAGTAAAACTTTATTTAACACTGAAAATTAGGTAGTTATAAATATATTTAATAAATTTGATAGTTCAAAACCCCTATAACATGAAAATACATCTACACAATTTTATACTCCAAAAATTCTAAATTTTAAAAAATTATAGAGTGTTTTATAAGTTGTAACTTATAAAAACAGTTAGCCCCATTATTGGTATGTAGTATCAAAAACACCACTATTAATTTAATTATTTAACTTTTTAAAAATTAATGAATCTATAAGAGTTTTTACTTTATAATAGCTTTTTTAAAATAACATTACAAACCCCTATGTTATGAAAAAAACAATTACCATTTTAACATTTTTGTGCTTTTGGTCTTTTATGGCAAATTCACAAACAACAATACATTCCGCAAGTTTTGAGTTGGATTCAGATAGCTGGACAGATGGCGCTGGGAATGATTTTAATTGGACTAGAGATTCTGGAGGAACACCTTCTGGAAGTACTGGTCCTTCAACTGGTGCAGCCGGATCATATTATATGTATGTTGAGTCTTCAAGCCCAAATTATCCCAACAAAACGGCTAATTTAGTTAGTCCTTCGTTTAATTTAACAGGAACAACAAGTTCTAACTTTGCTTTTTCGTATCACATGTATGGAATTGATATGGGAACTTTAGCAGTTGATATTAGTACTAATGGAGGTACATCATTTACTAATAATATTTGGTCACAATCTGGGCAAGTGCAAACTGGTAATGGAGCAAGTTGGACAACAGTAAATTTAGATTTAAGTGCATATGTAGGTCAAACAATTAATATTAGATTTAGGGGAACAACTAATAATGGTTACAGAGGAGATATGGCAATAGATAATATATCTTTAACAGTAACCTACGCTTCAGGTCCTGAAATTGAAGTTTTGGGGAATGGCATTTCTATAACAGATGGTAATACTTCTCCAACTGCTACCGATAATACAGACTTTCAAAATGTGTTAATTTCTACCTATATCGAAAAAACTTTTACCATTAGCAATATTGGAACTTCAACATTAAATTTATCAGGTTCGCCTATTGTTTCAATTTCTGGAAGTTCTTTTTTTACTGTAGTTGTGCAGCCAAGTTCTTCAACTATTGCAAGTGGTGGTTCAAATTTAACTTTTACCGTTAGGTTTAATCCAACTGCTTTAGGAACTGTGCAAGCAATAATTTCAATAGCAAATAATGATAGCAATGAAAACCCTTTTAATTTTACTATTCAAGGTACAGGAAGTAGCGCTTCGGCTTTTATTGGTCCTGGAGGTGTAAATTCCGATTTAGGTTTGTGGTTAAAAGCCAATGATGGTTTAAGTTACTCTGATGGAGAAAGTGTTTTAACTTGGACAGATAATGGAACTGGATCAAACGCAGTTGTTAATTTAACCTCACAAGCTCCAAAATTTAATGATAATGCAACAAGAAATATTAATTTTAACCCAATAGTTGATTTTAGTAATACACCTAATGCTCCGTACGAAACAAATTACAATTATACGCCTCAACAGTATTTACAAGGTTCATCAGGATTTTATACGCAAGATATTTTTGTTGTGGCAATTCCAAATAGTACTGTAAGTAGTTCTTTTGGAGCAATGGATATGTTTTGTGGCGATGCTGATACCTCACAAAATACAGATAAAGATGTTACCGGTATTGGCTGGGGTAATTATTCAGTAAGATATTCTAATGAAATGCTAGCTTTTGCTATTTCTTCAACGGCAGATGCTGCTTCTACTCCAGTAAATAGTAGAGGTTATGGTGTGGCTCATGTAAGCACAACTGATACGTATGATAATGTTGGGATTATTAACGCTAAAAACAATGCCGATACATCGCCAAATGGACAGTTGTTGAATTATAATGGTAGAAATGTTGGAAATACAGAGGTTGGAGTTCCTCAGTTTGTAAACGTTAGTAATTCTAAATATTGGATTGGTAGAAGTCAATCGTACCGTGGAAGTTTTGATGGTAGAATTTGTGAAATTATTACCTATTCATCTAAAAAAGACGATGCAAATGCAAGAGTAAAAATTCAAAGTTATTTAGCTATAAAATATGGAATAACATTACATACTGGTTCAAATTCTAGGTTGGCAGATGTAAATTATTTAGATTCTAATAGCTCGGTTATTTGGGATGTTACAGCTAATAATGGATTTAATTATGATATAGCTGGAATTGGGCAGGATAATCAATCTGAATTAAATCAAAAACAATCTAAAAGTGTAAATTCAGGTAGTTTAGTTGCTATTGGATTGGGCGAAGTAGCATTAACCAATAATTTAAATCCTAATAATTTTAAAACTGATAGAGATTTTTTAGTTTGGGGAAATAATAATGGTAATTTTAATACAAGTTCAGAAGTTTCCAGAAGTGTAAATTTAAGTGGCTCAACAACTACATTTACACCAGTTTCAAGAAAATGGAAAATAATTGAATCTCAAAATGATGTACCAGAAGTTGTAATATCAATTCCTACAGCTAGCCTAACAAGTAATATTGCATTAGCCGCAAACGAGGAATATATGTTGGTTGTATCTAATGACTCAAATTTTGCAGCTGCTAATATTATTGATG
Source organism: Lutibacter sp. (assembly GCF_041596795.1). Lineage (GTDB taxonomy): Bacteria > Bacteroidota > Bacteroidia > Flavobacteriales > Flavobacteriaceae > Lutibacter. The sequence goes on along the minus strand of NZ_JBFHHX010000053.1, from coordinate 16,642 downwards.
TTGTACCATTAACGGTGAACGGTTCAAATTCTGAAGTTTGGTACGATTTTGATAACACTAAATACTTTACCATTGCAAAAGCAACCAGAGTTGTTGAAAAAAGAAGATTAGATTTTAATACTGGCGAATTTATTATTGGTGATAAAAATTTAGAGCTAAGTTCAGATTTTACGGTTTCTGCTTGGATACTTAACAACGGAAATGGTGGTAGTTTTATATCAAAAGGAACTGGTTATAATTTAAAAGTTAACAGCAGTAATTATATTGAAGTTGCTTGGAACGGACCTAATCAATTTACATCAAACAATGCAATACCAGATTCAAAATGGCATCACGTAGCATTAACTTTTAGTGCTGGATCTGCCAATTTATATATTGATGGTGTTTTGGATAAAACTGTAAATGCGTTAAGTAACCCAACAGTGTCTAACTATAGATTTACAATAGGTGCTTTATATTTAGATAAAGCAAATATTACTTCTTTTGATGGAGCTGTAGATGAGGTTAGATTATGGAATACAAGCCTTTCAGTTACTGAAATTAGATATATTATGAATCAAGAAATTGAAAATTTTAGTACCGTTGTTAATGGTAAAATAATTCCAAATTCTATTTCAAAAAATGATATTAGCTCAAAATCATGGAGTAATTTAAAAGCCTATTATGATATGAATTCATTCTACGGAACTACCGTTGAAGATAATTCTGATAATAAAAATTGGGCAAGAATTAAATACCTAACTATAGATAAACAAATAGTTGAAACACAAACAGCACCGCTTCCGTATGAATCTTCATCAAATGGAAATTGGGATACACCAGCAACTTGGTTAAATAATGCGGTACAATATTTACCAAATTCATCGGTTTTTGGAACTCCGGTTGATTGGAATATTGTGGAAACTAATAACATTATTAATGCAACCAGAGGAGTTACTGTTTTAGGGCTATTAAATAATGCAAATGAATTATCTATAAATGCCGATAATCATTTAACAATATCACATTATTTAAAATTAAATGGTGTAATTGATTTAGATGGTGAATCGCAATTAGTGCAAACAACTGGCAGTGATTTGGATAATGCAAGTACAGGTTATATTGAAAGAGATCAGCAAGGTACAGGAAATAAATACAGATATAATGTTTGGTCTTCGCCAGTAATAAAAACAGGTTTTTCTGCGGGAACTACATTTACCATAGCTGATATTTTACAAGATGGAACAAATGCAGCAGCTCCTGGAGCTATTGTATATAATAATAGTACGTATGATGGAGCAACGTCTCCAATGACCTTAAGTACTTATTGGATGTATAAATTTGCAGACTCTCCCGATGGAGATTATAGCGCTTGGGAACAAATTAGAAGTACTGGAAATTTAGTAGAAGGAGAAGGTTTTATTATGAAAGGAACCGGAGAACCAGGTTCATCGGACCAAAATTATGTGTTTGTAGGAAAACCTAATAATGGAGATGTTACTTTAACAGTTTCAGGAGGGAATGATTACTTAGTTGGTAATCCTTATGCTTCTGCAATAGATTGTAAAAAATTTATTTTAGATAATAGTCCAGCTGGAACCGGTTCTATAACAGGAGCAATCTACTATTGGGAGCATTATGGTGGAGATACACATAACCTATTAGGATATCAGGCTGGTTATGGAACTTATAGCTTAGGTGGTGGAATTAAAGCTTCTGCTCATCCAAATGTAAGTTCTGGAGGAACAGCAATTAAAACACCTGGTCAATATATTCCTGTGGCTCAAGGATTTTTTGTACAAGGAGATGCTGATGGCGGAGAAATTATTTTTAAAAATAGTCAACGCGTTTTTGAAACCGAGGCAGGAGGAAGCTCTGTTTTTATGAAAGGTGTAAGTGGTAAAACAACAGCAACAAGTAAAGTTGAGGCCGATACAAGACCAAAATTTAGAATTGGGTTTGATGCTCCAAAAATTGATCATCGTCAATTACTATTAACAATAGATGAACTTGGATCAGATGGTTACGATTGGGGTTATGATGCTGAAATTTATCAAATTTTTGAAGATGATATGTATTGGTTAATTGAAAATAAAAAGTATGTTATTCAGGTCACTAACGTAGTAGAAGTAAATAAAGAAATTCCTGTAGGTGTTATTACAACAGCAGGCGGTGAAATTAGTATTATGGTAGATGAAATAGAATACAATGAAGACGATTTAGCTGTGTATTTAAAAGATAATGACACTAATGAAGAATTTGATATTACCAATGCTGCTTATAAAGTAGATTTACCGGCGGGAGAATATCATGATAAATATTCAATTACTTTTAAACCAAATACATCTCTTTCGGTGGAAAATGAAGTTTTAAATACTAATTTTTTAATTTACTTTAATAAAAATGATAAATCTATTGTGATAAATAATAATGAACTACTAAAAATAAATGGAATTAGCTTATATAATATTTTAGGTCAAAACATTGATTCTTTTGAGGTAAATAGTTCGGTTAAGCAATCTAACCTTTCTGTAAATGTTTCTGCTGGGTTGTATATACTTAAAGTTGATACTGAGGATGGTTATTTTACAAAAAAAATGGTTCTAAACTAAAATTTGGAGTATAAAAACAAAAAAGGGAGGCAAATTTGCCTCCCTTTTTTGTTTTTACAACGGTTTATTTTGCTTTTTAATGTTGGTTTAAAAGGAAAAAATAGGTTAAAAAACAAATAAATGGTATGTTTTTTACAACAAATGGTAATTTTATTAATTTTTGGCATTTTTTAGAATTTTCTCAGTAATATCAAGGGCTTTGGATGTTGTATGGTACTATAAAACGTAAATTAAAATAAATAAATGGTATGTTTTTTACAATAAATGGTAAAATAAACGTGATTTATCTTTTTTTATATGTTTTTAATACTTAAATTTATGGTATAAAATAAAAAACATCTTACTAACCAAGAAAAAGTTTAATTTGTTTCTAACTAAAATAAAAATTTGACAAAAAAACTATTTCAATTTTAATATAACATACTAAAACCCCAATGTTATGAAAAAAATTACTTTTATTATTCTTTTAAGTTTATGCTTTTCAACTCTTACTTACTCAAGCAACAAAACTGAAACTCCAGCAATAAAAAATACATCAATTTTTAATAAGCCAACTTCAGTTTATGGAGGTGATACAAGACCAAAATATAGAATTGGATTTAATGCTCCAAAAATAGATCATCGTCAAATTTTACTAACTATTGATGAAAAAACTACAGATGGTTTTGATTGGGGTTATGATGGTGAGATATATCAAATTTTTAGCGACGATATGTATTGGTTAATCAATTCAAAAAAATATGTAATTCAAGCTACTAACTTAGTATTTGTTGGAAAACAAGTTTCCTTAGGTATAATTACTGCAGGTGGTGATATTACAATAAAAATAGATGAAATTGTGAATCCAATAGATGGTATAAAAGTTGGTTTAATAGATAAGGTAACAAATATTGTATATGATTTACAACAAGCTGATTTTACAATTAATTTAGCTGCTGGAGAATATCATGAAAGATTTGCCATTACATTTATAAGTGCAGTAGAAACTACAACAACTGAAGATGCAACTGTAGCCGATACTACTACAACTTCAGATGCAAATACATCTACAGATACCGATACAAGTTCTTCAACTGATTCTAGTACATCTAGTGAAAGTGATACAACAACAGCAGATAATTCAACAAGTACTGATGATACAACAACTGCAGATTCATCTACTGAAAATAGCACAACAACAGAAAGTGATACAACAACCGCAAATTCATCTACTGAAGATAGTACTGTGGCAGAAAGTGATACTGTAACTGCAGATTCATCTACCGAAGATAGTACTGTTGCAGAAAGTGATACAACAACTACAGATGAGGCTGCTTTTGAAAATGAAAAAGAAGATAAATTAAAATTGGTAATTTATGTAAATAAGAATGGAAGTTTATTAAATATAAAAAATCAAAAAGAACTAAAATTATACAATGTAGTTTTATATAATAAATTAGGACAAAACATTAATAGCTGGAGTATTAATTCTAATTCAAAAACAACCGAGTTGTCGTTAAATCAAAGTGATAGTGTATGTTTGGTGCAAGTAAATACTGAGTTAGGAAGAGTTATAAAAAGAGTTTATATTAATAATAAATAAGTGAGTAAATAAATAATGTTTTTAGTTTAAAAACCCGTAAATCAAATTTGGTTTACGGGTTTTTTTGTTTTAAATATTATAGGTTACCGTTATTATGTATTAAAAAGTTTATTTTTTTTGAAAAAAAAGTAAAAATTAACATAATTTAAGGTATGTAATTCAAAAAAATATATAGTGAGACTTCTGTTGATAAACACAACTAATTGTACATATTTTCAAATAAATGGTATAAAAACATAAACAAACGGTTAATTAGTGTTTTTTAAAACATACTAATTAGCTAATATTCAACAAGTTGCAGTCTTATTTTTTTAAAAAATAGCTTGATTATTTACGCAAAATATTTATTTTTGGTTTCGTTAAAAATTAATCCAGTAAAATTTGGATTACTATTTAAACCCTAAAATATTTATTTTTCTATGTCCGCCTTTAAACCCCAATTTAAACAGTTGTTGGTAAGCACCTGTCTTTTAGTTTCGTTATTTGCATTTTCTCAAAAAAGTCAACAATCACAAATTATTTCAAAAAGGATAAAAATAAATAATCCTTCTTATTCTGATTTACTTCAAATTAAAGAAGTGGGTATTGATTTAGCTTGTGGAGCTGCAAGAGATGCAAATAATAATTTAGTATTAGAGCTTGGTGAAAGTGAACTAAATGGGTTAGATAGTAAAAGTATTAATTACACTGTTTTAGTTGATGATTTAATTGCTTATTATAAAGAAAAATCAAAAACAGAATTACCCTTAGCAAAAAAGCAGCTGGAACAAAAAAAAGCAGCATATGCGCTTTCAAGTAAATCTATAAGTACAAAATCTGAAACTATAGATAACTACGTGCAATATGAAGGAGAAAGCGAAGTTGATTGGGCAATACCTCAAAATTTTTCTTTAGGAAGCATGAATGGTTGCTTAACTTATAGTGAAATGCTTACCGAGTTAGCTAAAATGAAAGCATATTCTGATGCAAAAGGGTTGAATATAATTTCTGCAATTACCGATGCTTCTCCATCAAATCAAAAAACACATGGAAACTCATATACTAAAAGTGGTACTTATGACGAATGGTCTGGGCAGCCAATTTACTATGTTAGAATTTCAGATAATGCTAGTACTGATGAAGCGAATGAACCAGAATCGTTATATACTGGTATGACCCACTCACGTGAAGTTAGTAGTATGATGAACTTAATTTACTACATGTGGTATTTATTAGAAAATTATGAAACAGACCCAGGTATTAAAAACTTAGTTGATAATCATGAAATGTATTTTATACCAGTAGCAAACCCAGATGGGTTAAGGTGGAACGAGGAAATTTCGCCTAGTGGAGGAGGTTTGCAACGTAAAAATCTAGGTCCTTACAATACAGGCGAAAACACTTTAAGAGGTGTTGATTTAAATAGAAATTACAATTATTTCTGGGGGTCAAATTCAATTTATGGTGGATCTTCAGGTACAGTAACTGATGATACCTATAGAGGTCCAACTGCGTTTTCTGAACCGGAAACTCAAATTGTAAGAGATTTTTCGGCTACAAGAAACTTTAAAACAGCCATGAATCATCACGCATACTCTAATTTAATTCCACATGCGTATAATGGATATCCTGCTGCTCCAGCTTCTGGAAGAGAAAGTGAATATGCGAAATTTTGTCATGAAATGACGCGTTACAACAGGTATATTTATGGAGAAGCTCCAGATGTTTTAACCATTGCAAATGGAGATATGAGTGATTGGATGTTAGGAGGTGTTGCTGATGTTAATGGTTCTACGGGCTCAGGTAAGGCAATATTAGCATTAGCGCCAGAAAATGGTTCTTGGAACTCAAGTGAGGAGGGTGGTTTTTGGCCAGATTCTGATAAAATTTATGAAATTGCACAAAGAGCCATGCGTATGAATTTTATGAACGCCTATTTTAGTGGTAAGTTTGTGCAGTTTCATGACTTAAATCCTTCAAGTATAACCGCAACCGCTGGTAATTTAAAATTTGGATTAGAATACTTAGGGCAAACACTAGGTAATATTACTTTAACCGTAACACCTATTTCTTCAAATATTACCTCAATAACTTCCCCAGCAATACAAACTAGCTGGTCTAAATTGGAACAACGAAACCTTGATGTTCCTTATGTGTTAAATGCATCAATTCAGGCAAATGATTTAATAGAGTTTCAAGTAACCGTAAGTAACGATGATGGTTATGTAATGTATAAAGCCAATATTATAAAATATTACAGCCCATCTATATTGTTTAGTGATGTTTCGGATCCTACAAGCCTAACTAACTGGACATCTACTGGCTCTTGGGGAGTAACTTCCGATGCATATTCGGGTACTTCAGCAATAACAGATTCTCCTTCTGGAGCTTATTCACATAGTAGAACCAGTACAAATAATAATTTAGTATTAAAAAACAGTGTTAATTTATCTAGTTCTCAGTCAGTTATAGTGCAATTTTACGCCAAATGGGATTTAGAGCGTAATTTTGATTATGTACAATTACAAGGATCTACAAACGGAAGTACGTGGACAACTTTGACTGGAAAATACACAAAACCAGGTTCTTCCTATTCAACAAACAGATATAGTAGTAGTAATAGTACAAACACTAGTACTGGTAAATCAACAACCGATCAAAATAACCAACCTACAGGTGAGGCTTTATATGATGGAAATACGCTTAATAAATGGGTAATGGAAGAAATTTTTATTGATGAAACCAATAATAGCTTTTTGCATCAGTCATCAACTGCAAGGTTTAGATTTATTTTAGATTCTGATAGTACTAATAGAGCAGATGGTTATCCAACTACATTTAATGGGTTTATTTTTGATGATTTTAAAATAATTAGTGTTCCATGTACAATTGGTGTTCCAACAGGCCTTACAGCAACTTCAATAACAGATTCAGGCGCTACACTAAATTGGGTAGATTATCCAGCTCCCTTATATGATGTGCGTTATAAATTGTTGAGTTCATCAACATGGACAAGTGTATCTGATATTTCTGGTACAACATACAATTTAACAGGGTTAACTTCTAATTCAGATTATGAAGTTCAAATTAGATCTAAATGCGATGGAACAACATCTGAATATTCTAGTTCAATTTCCTTTACAACTTTAGTTACACCTCCTTGTACAGGAAGTGAAGTTATATCCTATCCATATTCTGAAAGTTTTGAAAACACCTTAGGCCTATGGTCACAAGGAACCTCAGATGATATTGATTGGTCACTTAATAGTGGTTCAACTTCATCCAATAGTACTGGTCCATCTTCTGCGGTGAATGGGTCTTATTATTTATATACAGAAGCAACTAATAACAGTTATAAAGAGGCTGAACTTATAAGTCCGTGTTTTAATTTAACAGGTTATAAAAATGCAAAAATTAGTTTTTATTATCATTGGTATGGGTCAAATATTACAACAGCAAGTTTAATATTAGAAGTTTCAACTGACAATGGCATCACATATACTTCTATATTCACAAAACCTACAGGAAGTGCAAGTGTAAATAGTTGGGAATCGGTTGTAGATATAGATTTAAGCGCCTATAGCGGACAAACTATTAAATTAAAATTTACTGGAATTACGGGTAGTGGATTTAGGAGTGATATGGCAATAGATAATTTTTCTTTAACCGCAGAGGTAGATAGCTCTTTAGGGGTTGAAGATGAAATATTAAGTGAATTTCAAGTATATCCAAACCCGTCATCAACCGGAGAAATAAACATTAAAATGCCAAGTGAAATTAATGAGTTTTCTTTAACAATAACAAATATATTGGGTCAAAAATTGATAACCCAACAAATTAATAAAGTATATAACAATATTCATACTATTTCCACAGCTCTTTTTAAAGAAGGTGTTTATTATATATCTGTAGAAACAGATTTAGGAAAAGCAACTAAAAAAATAGTATTAATTAAATAGCGTATAAGCTATAGAATAGTTTAATCAAACTGAATAAAATTAACCCCAAACCCTATGAAAAAATTTAGTTTATTTATAGTTGTAATTGTAGCACTATTATTTAGTTCTATTGGTAGTGCGCAATATTGTGATTCTTATGGAAACACATTTTATGATACCGGTATTACTAGGGTAAATTTAAATACTATTAACAATGACGATGTTACAAAAAACAATGGGTATGAAGATTTTACCTCACAATCAACAAGTTTAACTCAAGGCATATCATACCCTTTAACTGTAAATGTAAATACAGATGGTAACTATACTGTTGAAACGAGAGTTTGGATTGATTGGAATCAGGATGGTGATTTTTTTGATACTAATGAGGAATATGATCTAGGAACTGCAAATAACGGTACTAATATTGCAACAGATAAATCCCCCTTAAGTATATTGGTTCCTAGTACGGCTAATTTAGGTCCTACAAGAATGCGCGTTTCTGTTAGATTTAGTTCTGCACCTTCAGTTTGTGATACAAATTTTGATGGAGAAGTAGAAGATTATACAGTTAATATAGTTTCAGCAACTCCAATGCCAGAAATTAATATACAAGGTTTAGGTAATACAATTTTTACTGGAGATAACACGCCATCAACTACAGATGGTACAGACTTTGGAAGTGTATTAACATCATCAGGAACCCAAGTAAGTACATTTACAATACAAAATGCAGGCACCCTTAATTTAAGTTTAACAGGTGCAAGTCCGTATGTTACTATTAGTGGTGCAAATGCATCTGATTTTTCGGTAACTGCAATACCTGCAGGCAACATTGCTGGTGGAGGAACTAATAGTACTACATTTCAAATAACTTTTGACCCATCTGCTACAGGTGTTAGAACGGCAACGGTTTCCATTGCCAATAATGACACCACCGGCGGAGAAAACCCTTATACCTTTACTGTTCAAGGAACAGGAATTTCAACCTTAACTTATTGTAGTTCTTATGGCAGCACATCTGAAGATACCGGTATTACTAGGGTAATTTTTAATACTATTGACAATGCCGATGTTACAAAAAATACTAGTTATGAAGATTTTACTGCTATATCTACAAATGTTACTCAAGGCACATCATACCCTTTAACTGTATATGTTAATAATGGTGAATACCAGAATAATAAAAATAAGTGGAGGCATAATAACAATACTTATGTTTATGTTTGGATAGATTGGAACCAAGATGGTGATTTTACCGATACTAATGAAGAATATTATTTAGGAGCTGGAAGTACTACCAATGGTGCAACATCGTTATCACCATTATCAATTACAGTGCCTGTGGGTGCAGCTACTGGTGCAACTCGTATGCGAGTTTCAACAAAATATGATGATTCAACTTTTACTAGTTGTGATACAAATTTTGATGGAGAAGTAGAAGATTATACTGTAAATATTATTAGCGGTTGTTCTACCTATAGTTTAACTAATACAGCCATTGTAACCACACCAATTTGTGCTGGTACTGCAGCAACGGTACGTTTAACAGGTACTGCAGCAAATTTACCAACGGGTAGCTATACCGTAACTTATAATTTAACTGGTACCAATACCGCAACAGCTAATACCGCAACAATGACAGTTTCTACAGCGGGTACAGGTACTTTTACTACTAGTAACCTTGCTTATAGTGGCATTACTACAGTAACTATTACAAATTTATCCAAAGGTACTTGTAGCAATGCTATTAGCACCAACAGAACCGCAATTGTAACTGTTTTAGCAGCACCAAGTCAACCAAGTACTATTACAGGAAATACCGTACCGTGCCAAGGTTCATCACAAGTATATTATGTTGAATATACTTTGGGTGTTTTTTACACTTGGACATTACCAACTGGTTGGACGCAAACAGCTGGTGGAAATACCAATTCAATTACTGTAACAGTAGGTTCTGGTTCCGGAAATATAACGGTAACACCAAGTAATGGTATTTGTACTGGTACTTTAAGAACGCTTGCAGTTACACCAAGTACTGTGCCGGCTCAACCAAGTACTATTACTGGAAATACATCTGTATGTCAAGGTACAACTGGTGTAACCTATAGTGTTACTAACGTTTCAGGAGTAACTTATAATTGGGTGTTGCCAAGTGGTTGGACAAAAACAGCAGGAGGTACAACAAATTCTATAATTGTAACAGCAGGTACAACCGGTGGTACCATTACAGTTACACCATCAAACGCTTGTGGTAGTGGTACAGCTAGAACATTAGCTGTTGCAACAACAACAGTACCTTCTCAACCAAGTACTATAACTGGAAACACATCTGTATGTCAAGGAACAACTGGTTTAACCTATACTGTTACTAATGTTTCAGGAGTAACTTATAATTGGGTGTTGCCAAGTGGTTGGACACAAACAGCAGGAGGCACAACAAATTCTATAACTGTAACAGCAGGTACAACCGGTGGAACCATCACAGTTACACCATCAAATACTTGTGGTAACGGAACAGCCAGATCATTTGCTGTTTCAACTACAACTTTACCTTCGCAACCAAGTACTATTACAGGAACTACAACACCTTGCCAAGGTACATCTCAAACATATAGTGTAACCAGTGTATCGGGTGTTTCCTACTCTTGGACATTACCAACTGGTTGGACACAAACGGGAGGAACTACAACAAATAGTATTATAGTAACCGTAGGCTCAGGTTCAGGAAATATAACGGTAACTCCAAGTAATGTTACTTGTACAGGTACGCCAAGAACGCTTGCAGTTACACCAAGTACTGTACCGACACAACCAAGTACTATTACTGGAAACACATCTGTATGTCAAGGTACAACTGGTTTAACTTATAGTGTTACTAATGTTTCAGGAGTAACTTATAATTGGGTGTTACCAAGTGGTTGGACACAAACAGCAGGAGGCACAACAAATTCTATAACTGTAACAGCAGGTACATCCGGGGGAACCATTAGAGTTACACCATCAAACGCTTGTGGTAGTGGTACAGCTAGAACATTAGCTGTTTCAACAACAGCAGTCCCTTCGCAACCAAGTGTAATTTCAGGAATTTTATCTCCGTGTGTAGGTTCATCACAAACGTATAGTGTAACAAGTGTATCTGGTGTTTCCTACTCATGGGCATTGCCATCAGGTTGGACTCAAACAGGAGGTGGAATTACAAATTCAATTACGGTAACTGTTGGATCTGCAGGAGGCAACATTGTTGTAACGCCTTCAAATACTTGTGGTACTGGAACATCAAATTCTATTAGTGTTACCACTACTGCTGCACCAACAATAGATAGTACAACTCCAGATACACGTGAAGGAGCAGGTGTAGTAACTTTAGGAGCAACTGCATCAAGTGGTATAATTTCATGGTATGCTGCTTTAACAGGTGGTACTGCTTTAGCTACAGGAACATCTTATTCACCTACAGTTTCAGCTACAACAACATATTATGTAGAAACTAATAATGGTACTTGTACATCAAGTCCTAGAACTCCAGTAACAGCAACTGTATTAGCGGTGACTCCGTTTACAATTTATTACGAAAATTTTGATGAAAATAACGGTACTTGGGTTATGACAAATACTGGATCTGGTTCTGTTTGGGCACATGGTACTGGATTAGCAGCTTCTAGTGAAAATGCGGAGGGAAGCTATTGGTATACGAATAACTATAATAATTATGCAAATAATTCGTACACATACGCAACTAGTCCTATTTTATCGAGTGTTGGTTATACAGATTTAACCTTTAGTGCAGACGTGCGTTACAATTTAGATGCAGATACTAATGATGGTGTTAGGGTTGAATACAGGAAAAGAACATCTGGAACTTGGGGTTCTTGGTCTGTTTTAGGTTCTTACAACAGTGGGATAAATTGGTACGATGGAAATGGTAATGTGAACGCTATTGCAGCTGGTTCAAATGGGTGGACTGGAAACACAGGTAATATTACTGATTCAACTATTGATAATAACAATTTTTTTGAAACTGCCACAAACCCTTTGCCTACCGAATTAAATAATACTGATGAATTTCAAGTGCGTTTTGTTTTTGCTTCAAACGCTAATACTACAGATGATGGTGCCGCATTTGATAATATTTTAATTTATGGAACGCCTATTACTCCAACACAACCTGTTTCTGGACCAGGTTCTATGAATAATAATTTAAAGTTATGGTTAAATGCCACTTCAGAGATTGGAGTTATAACAAGTGGTACGGATATTACTAACTGGCAAGATCAAGCATTTAACAACCATGCAAATGGCTTAACAACTAATAGCCCTTCATTTGAAAATAGTAGTACTGAGAACATTAATTTTAATCCAGTGATTAAATTTGATAGGAGTTCAAAAGAATATTTAAGAGGTAAAGGAGGTTATTTTTCACAAGATTATTTTGTGGTTGTTAAATCAAATGGAACGATAGATAATACAGGAACTAACAGACAGGTTCCAATTGCTGGGCGTGTTTCAAAAGACAGTCCTGATGTAGATGGAACCGGTTTAGGATTAGGAAGTATTTCTCTGCGTTTTACAGATGAAGTGGTGGCACACATGTCTTCTTCTGTGCCTACAACTCCTTCTGCATCTTCAGAGCAACAATATGGAAGAGCTTTCACAAGCACAACCAAATCATACATAGATGAAGTGATTATTTATAATGTAAAAACAAATAGCACGGGAACTCAAACAGAAATATATAAGAATGGTGTAAAAATTGATAATACTAATGGCCAATCGTATAATCAAACTACTAATACGTATGGAGGTGATCTTAATTTCTCTGAGTTTTCTAATCAGCAGTTTTATGTTGGTGTTGGGCGTTTTTCGTTAAATGGAAATGTTGACGCATATGTAGATGGTAAAATCACCGAAATTATTAGTTATGGAGCAACTAATACAACTTTAGGACAACAAAAAATACAAAGCTATCTGGCTATAAAAAATGGAGTTACATTGGGGGCTGATGGTCAAGCAACTCAAAATTATATAGACTCAGCAGGCAATATTATATGGAACACTACTGCCAATTTGGGTTATAATTACGATATTGCTGGTATTGGACGTGATGATAATTCAAAATTAAACCAAAAACAATCTAAAAGTGTAAATGATACAAATGCAATTACCATTGGTTTAAACGAGATTGCTGCAACTAACTCTGCAAATACAAATACTTTTACTACAGATAAAGATTTCTTGGTTTGGGGACATAATAATGCAGCATTAAGTGGTTCAACAGTGTTATCTGTTAATTTAGGAGCGCCTTCAACTACAGTAACTACTATTTTCGATAGAAAATGGAAAATTGTTGAAAGTCGTCCAACCGCTTCAAATGATATTTTAGATGTTAAAATATCGTTACCAACCGCTATATTACCAAGTAAATTAAGCACGCAAGAATATGCTTTAATAGTATCATCATCAGCTGCTTTTGGAGCAAATGATATTGTAGATATTATTCCATTGAAAGAAAATGGAACTAACCATGAAACTTGGTACGATTTTGATGAAACAAGGTTTTTTACTTTTGGTATTGCTTCAAGAAATACAGGAAAGTATAATGTTTCTTTTTCATCGGGAGATTATTTAGTTGGAGAAAACGTTGTTAATTTAAATTCAGCTTTTACAGTTTCGGCTTGGGTAAGGAACTTAGGTGCTGGAGGTACAATTGTATCTAAAGGAACGGCGTACGATTTTAAATTAAATAGCTCTGGTAATGTTGAAGTTCGTATAAATGGAACTTTAAGAGCAACATCAGTTACAGCTATTAAAGATGCAAAATGGCATCAAATAGCAGCGGTAAATAATGGTAGTAATTTACTTATTTATGTTGATGGAATTTTAGATAGCACGCATACTGTTGCTTCGCCTACAAATACAACAGATAGGTTTGCTATTGGTGTAGTTTACACCAATAAAAAAACAATTTCAACACCGTTTAATGGTGATATTGATGAGGTTAGAATTTGGGATAGTGCTTTAGCACAAAATCAAATTCAATTTATAATGAATCAGGAAATTGAAAATTTATCAGCAAAAGTAAAAGGTAGTGCTTTACCACAAACGGTAACTTTAAATACTATAAGTTCAGTAGATTGGTCTACAATTAAAGTTTATCATAACCTTAATAATTTTTATGGAACTACGGTTGAAGACGCTTCAAACAATAAAAATTGGTTGCGAATAAAATACTTAACTGTTGGTAAAAATATTATTTATAACCAAACAGCGCCTTTACCATATGTTTCAACAGCTAATTTAGATTGGGATTTAGAATCTACATGGGTAAATGGAACTACACAGAAAATTCCTGGATCAGCGTCTATTGTTAATTCAGCTGTTACTGTTGATTGGAATATAGTACAAATAAGCAGTAATGTTACAGTGGAAAATACTAGTTTACCAACAGCTAATTTAGGAAATAGAAAGTTGCTAGGTTTGTTAATTGATTCAAGTAAGCAACTAACGGCTATAGGAACAAATCCAACTACAACAGATGCGTACAGTGGTACAGGAAATGGTTTAACAGTGAGTCATTATTTAAAAATTGATGGGAAACTCGATCTAAATGGTGAATCACAATTAATTCAAACCACTGACAGTGATTTTGATAGTGCTAGTATAGGAATTATAGAGCGAGATCAACAAGGTGTTGGAAATAAATACAGATACAATAAATGGTCTTTTCCTGTATATACTGGCACTAATAGTACTGTGGGCAGAAATTATACAACTGTAGCCGCATCATTAAGAGACGGAACGGATTCTACAAACCCACAAACTATTACTTTTAATAATACTGGATACGATGGTGCAACAACAACACCAATAACCTTAAGTACTTATTGGATGTATAAATATGCAGATGCTCCGGATGGAGATTATAGTAAGTGGCAACAAATTAGAAGTACAGGAGAGTTATATTCTGGCGAAGGTTTTATTTTAAAAGGGCCAGGAACCATTTATGATCAAAATTATATAATTCAAGGTAAACCAAACAATGGTACTATTACTTTACCTATAGGTGCAGGAAACGATTATTTAGTTGGGAATCCTTATCCATCGGCTATAGATGCGTACCAATTTATAGATGATAACCCACAAATTACAGGGCCATTGTATTTTTGGGAGCATTATGGGAATGATTCGCATATTTTGGCGCAATATCAAGCGGGATACGCAACTTTAACCAAAGCAGATGGAGTAATTGCAGCATCGCATTCAAGTGTTAGTAATGCAGGAACAGCAACTAAAAAGCCGGGTAGATATGTTCCTGTTGGGCAAGGCTTTTTTGTTTATAGTGAAAAAGGTGGTACAATTACATTTAATAATAATCAAAGAATTTTCTATGAAGAAGAGCCAAGAACAGGATCTAATTATGGTTCGGTATTTATGAAGGGTACTACAAACTCTAAAAATTCATCTGAATCAACATTAAATAATTCAAATTTAGATTTAAGACAAAAAATTAGATTAGGTTTTACGGGTTCTAAAATTAATTATCGACAAATCTCATTAACTATTGATGAAAATACGACCGATGAAGTGGATTATGGATATGAAGCAGAAATTTATGAAATATTTGGAGATGATATGTTCTGGGTTATTGGAGATGATAAATATGTTATTCAAGCTACCAATGAATTATCTATAGATAAAGAAATTCCTTTAGGAATTATTACTAGTGGTTCAGCAATAAAAATTAGTGTTGATTCTGTAGAGAATTTAAGTGAAGCAACCAATATTTATATTAAGGACAACACAACTCAACAAGTGGTGGATATTACAACCACTCCTTTTGAAATTACTTTACCAGCAGGAGAATACAAAACTAAATATTCATTAGTATTTAAAGATGCAAATTCTTTAAGTGTTGAAGACGAAATTTTACAAGCTGGCACACTAGTATATATGAACAATGCAAGTTCTGAGTTGCAAATAACAAACAATTCAGGTACTGTTATTGATTGGGTTATAATCTATAATCAATTAGGTCAGGTAATGAAACATTATAAAAACACTTCAAAAGAAAGCGCATTATCAATCCCAATGAATGTGAGTTCAGGCGTTTATTTTGTTACAATAAATACTGAAAAAGGTAGCTTCAATAAAAAAATAATTATTCAATAATTTAGACTTTAAAGCTCTTTAAACAACCCTCAGCATTTAGTTATGTTGAGGGTTTTTTTTGCGTTTGTTATGTTTATATTATAAAATACTTCCCACTAAAGGAGTTTGTTTCTCAAATTTTAATAAACGAGGTAAAGGTTTCTTTGTAATAGACAGTTTTTATTTTGAGGCAATTTTCGTATTAAAATGGGTTTTATAAAAATAATTTTATCCTTAGGTTCACTATTTCAAATAGTTGGTAAATGGTAGGTGTAAAAAATATTTATTCGAGAGCAATTAACGCTGATTATAGTAAAATTGAGCTTTGTGGCGCTGGTAAAAGGTTAATAAGTCTTTTGATGGAATTGTAAAAGCTTATAAAATAAGTAGTTGATGTGATTTTT
>NZ_JBFHHX010000052.1:0-20515 GCF_041596795.1 Lutibacter sp. | reverse complement strand
TTTTTGTTTTTAGCAGAGAGTTTTGATGAGTGGAAAAAACCAAAAGTTGAGAATGGTTATCATCGCTTTTTTGATGAATATGCAGAAAAGGATATTGTAAATTTAGTGCATGCAACCAGAAATCATCCAAGTATTGTTATGTGGAGTTCAGGAAATGAAGTACCAGATCAATGGGGAGCAGAAGGTGTAAAACGTGCAAAGTGGTTGCAAGATATTTTTCATAGAGAAGATCCAACTCGCCTCGTAACTGTTGGAATGGATCAGGTAAAAGCTGTAATGGAATCTGGGTTTGCATCATTGTTAGATATTCCTGGTTTAAATTATCGTGTGCATTTATATGAAGAGGCCTATGAAAAATTTCCTCAGGGATTTATTTTGGGTTCAGAAACGGCATCAACAGTTAGTTCACGTGGAATTTATAAATTTCCTGTTGTTCAAGAAAAGATGAAACAATATAATGATTTTCAAAGTTCATCGTACGATTTAGAAGCATGTAGTTGGTCTAATGTGCCAGATGAAGATTTTGTGTTGCAAGATGATAAACCTTGGGTTATTGGAGAATTTGTTTGGACAGGTTTCGATTATTTAGGCGAACCAACTCCGTATGATGAAATGTGGCCATCACGTAGTTCTTATTTCGGTATTTCAGATTTAGCAGGATTGCCAAAAGATCGTTTTTATTTATACAGAAGCCGATGGAACATACAAGACGAAACTTTACACATTTTACCACATTGGAATTGGAAAGGAAGAGAAGGAGAAATTACGCCAGTTTTTGTATACACCAATTACAATAGTGCAGAACTTTTTGTGAATGGCAAAAGTATGGGAATTCAAAAAAAGAACAATTCCACACCGCAAAATAGGTACAGATTAATGTGGATGGATGTAAAATATGAACCAGGAACTTTAAAAGTTGTTGCTTTTAATGAAACTGGAAATTCTGTTGCTGAAAAAGAAATAAGAACTGCCGAAAAACCTTATAAAATTGTTTTAAATCCTGATAGAAAAATAATAAATGCGGATGGAAAGGATTTATGTTATGTTGAGGTTTCTGTGGTTGATAAAAACGGAAATCCGTGTCCAACTGCAACTAATCAGTTAAAATTTAAAGTAACAGGAAACGGAACTTATAAAGTTGCTTGTAATGGAGATGCAACGTCTTTAGAGTTGTTTCATTTACCAACAATGAAATTGTTTAGTGGAAAGTTGGTAGTTACCGTTGAAGCCACAACAAAAGCTGGTGAAATACAATTAGATGTTATAGGAAAAGGTTTAAAAAGTGGAACAGTTAAAATTAAATCAGTTAAATAAATATGTCAGAAAAACCATTTCAATTTAAACAGTTTTCTGTATTACAAGAAAAAGCTGCTATGAAAGTAGGAACCGATGGTGTTCTTTTGGGTGCTTGGGCTAAAATAAATGAAAATGTTTTTAGTATTTTAGATATTGGAGCAGGAACAGGTTTAATAGGTTTAATGATGGCACAGCGGAGTAATGCCGAAGTTATTGATGCTATTGAATTACATGATGAAGCTTACGAGCAAACAGTTGAGAATTTTGAATTAAGTGATTGGGGAGACAGATTGTTTTGTTACCACGCATCTTTTCAAGAGTTTGTTGAAGAAATTGAGGATGAATATGATTTAATTATTTCAAATCCTCCTTTTTACACTTCAACCTATAAAGAATTACCAGAAGAGAGAGCAATGGCACGTCATTCAGAAAGTTTAACGTATGCTGATTTGTTGAGTGGAACTGCTAAGTTATTATCTAAAATAGGAACATGTGCATTTATAATTCCTTTTACCGAAGAAGAAAATTTTATTAAAATTGCGAATGAAAATGGATTGTATTTAAATAGAGTTACCAGAGTTAAAGGAACGTTAGAAGCTCCAATTAAAAGAAGTTTAATGCAATTTTCTTTCTCAAAAATAGAAATTGAAGAAACTGATTTAATAATTGAAATAGAACGACATAAGTATACGGAAGAGTACAAAAACTTAGTTCAAGATTTTTATATAAAAATGTAGTTATTTTTCAGAATTTTTAATTACACTATCCATTTCCTTCTTTAAATCTAAAGCATTAAGATAAATAGCTAAGTTTTTTCGAATATAATAAAGAGGTGTAAGTATTATTATAATTAATGGAATAATATAAATAAATTCAATTTCATCAACAGATTCAGCTGTACCTAAAACAATATTTAATAATTGAAAAAGGTATGTAGCAATTGGGATTAATATAACGTGACTCCACCAATTTTTGTTTGTAATATATAATAGTATTAATAAAATTAATGGTACAATTTTATTAAATGCCATAAAAACATAAACTTGAGCCAAGCCAAACTCACCTCCTTTTATAACACCAAAAATAGTATTATAATTCTCTACATCATTTGGAATAAATGTATGAATATACAATAGAAAAGGAGTTAAAAAAATAAGCACCGCTACAATACTACTAAACCAAAAATATTTTTTTTTATTCATTTTACTTTAGTTTTTAGCAGTTTAATATAATTATTTTAATTTAAATCGGAAATAAATTAATTTAATTTTGATCTATCCATTTACATTATCAGGGTTATAACCTAAATACGGCACTTTTTTTTCTTTAAAAATTATACCGTTTTCTTCTAATTCTTTTAAAATAGGTTCATATACTTCTTTTTTAATAGGTATTTGAACTCCTGGTGTATTAATTTCACCATTTAATATTTTTAAAGTAGCTATTGCAACAGGCAAACCTACAGTTTTTCCCATTGCAGTGTAAATTTGATTGTCGCCCAAACAAACCATACTACTTTCAATTTGATGCCTTTCACCATTTAATTCATATCCAAAAAGATGCTGCATTACAATCATATCTTTATCATCTTTTTTAAGAGTCCATTTATCGCTTAATATTTTTTCTAAAATTTGAGCAGGTGTAGCATTTTTTAAACCTACTTTTTTGTTTTTATTAAAAATATCAAGTTCCACTAATTTTTCCCAAACAATATCATCTTGGTCAATTTTTAAATAATAGCGTAATTTTAATTCTACCGAATCATTAGGATTGTAGGCTAAAAAAGAGTTGGTAAAATCTCTATAACTCATGGTTTCAGAGTTTTCTATAGTATAGCTGTCATCTGTCATTCCTAATTGTACAAATACATTCCAGGCTCTAGAAAAACCAACTCGTCTAATAGTTCCTCTGTACAAGGTTAAAATAGTATCTAAGCCATAAGCGCTTTTATATTTTAAAGAATCTCTGTTTGCATAGGCTTCAAACTTTCCATAACCATCAATTGTTAAAATTTCGGTTCTTCTAAACAATTTATGGTAGGGAATGTATTTATAAGAACCCTCTTGTAAAAATTTTGCAGCACCACCTTGCCCAGCTAAAACAACATTTCTTGGGTTCCAAGTAAACTTATAATTCCATAAATTATCATCATATTCAGGCGCTACTAATCCGCCAGCAAATGATTCAAACAAAATAATATTTCCACCTTTTGCTCTTATATCATCTAAAACTTTCATGGCGCTCATATGGTCAATTCCAGGATCTAAACCAATTTCGTTCATGAAAATAAGATTTTTCTTAATTGCTTCATCATTAATAGCATTCATTTCATTAGAAATGTATGAAGCAGTAACCATATTTTTTCCAAATTCTAAGCAGTCCTTAGCAACATTTAAATGCAAATGTGCCGGAAGCATAGAAACTACAATATCAGCTTTTTTTATGGCTGATTTTCGTTCTTTTTCATTAAAAATATCAAGCGTAATAGCATTTCCGTTGGGATGATTTTTAATTTTGCCCAATGCTAAGTCTAAAGAAACATCTGCCACCGTAATTTTTAAATTTTCGGAAGTAGATTTTTTTAATAAATAAGAAATTAATGATGACGAAGATCGGCCGGCGCCAATAACCAATATGTTTCTCATTTTCGTATAATTAAATGATTGAATTACAACGAAAGTACAATTTTAAAAATGGTTTTAAATAAAGGTAGTGTTAATTATTTTCTTTATTAATTTCATCTAAAATTTTCTTTGCTTTTTTTAAATCAGCTGAATCCACCTGCAATTTATAACCTTCAACAAATGCTGTGCCTATTGATGTTGCAATGTTTTCATCAATAATATAAGATTCAATATTATAATTGGCTAATAAAGTTTTTGCAATATGAACTTCATGAATTAAACTAGCAGTTAACAACGTTACTAAATTATGTGAGTTATTTTCCATATTTTTAATCTTTTATTAAAATTACGAAATAGTTTATCAACTTTCTATAATAAATTTATAATTATGAATAAATATTTAGCAGTTTCATCTTTTTTAGGAGCCATTACAATTGTTTTAGGCGCATTTGGAGCTCATGCACTTAAAAGTGCTTTAACACAAGATCAATTATTAAGTTTTGAAACGGCTGTTCGCTATCAAATGTATCATGTAATTGTATTATTATTTGTGAATATTTATAATGGATTTACGGAGCATCAGCAGAAGTGGATAAATGGTTTTTTTATAACCGGAATATTACTTTTTTCAGGATCTATTTATGCAATAACTTTTGGGGTTCCTGCTAAAGCAATTTGGTTTATAACTCCATTAGGCGGTATACTCTTAATTTTAGGTTGGATTTATATGGGACAAAGCTTTTTATCAAGTAAAAAGAAAATTAATAAGTAAGAAAAAAGAGAAAACGATTTCGTAAAAAAATAAATTTTAATTTTGATGGGTAAATAATTGTTTAACAGTTGTTTACATCACGAAAACGTTTTAGTGAAATAGCAAAATTCACTGACAAATGTCATACATGTCCGAGACTAATATTGGTAAATTTATAGTAGAAATTTAAAAAGCATTGCTAATATATAATTAAAAATAGTACTTATGAAAAACATCAAAATTATCCAAGAATTGCACGATTTAGGAATTACAGGCTACCATGAAGTGTCATACAATCCTTCTTATCAAGAATTATATGAAGCAGAAATTTCACATAGGAGGAAAGGTTTTGAAAAAGGAGCCGATACAGATACTGGAGCTGTTGCTGTTAAAACTGGGGTTTTTACAGGACGCTCTCCTAAAGATAGGTATATTGTAAAGGATGATATTACTAAAGATACTATTGACTGGAATAAGGTAAATGTTCCAACTACAAATGAAATTTATAAAGATTTAAAAGGTTTAGTTTTAAAACAACTATCTACCTCAAAAAAAATATATGTTGTTGATGCATTTTGTGGTTCAAATATAGATTCAAGATTAAAAGTACGTTTTGTAATGGAAGTTGCTTGGCAAGCGCATTTTGTTACAAATATGTTTATAAGACCCTCTGTTTACGAACTAGAAAACTTTGGAGAGCCAGATTTTATTGTAATGAATGGTTCTAAAACGGTAAACCCTAACTGGAAAGAGCAAGGATTAAATTCTGAAAATTTTGTAGTATTTAATTTAACTGAAAAAATTCAGATTATTGGTGGTACTTGGTATGGTGGCGAAATGAAAAAAGGAATGTTTGCAATGATGAACTATTATTTACCTTTAAAAGGAATGGCATCTATGCACTGTTCTGCAAACGTTGGTGAAAAAGGAGATGTAGCTGTGTTCTTTGGTTTATCAGGAACCGGAAAAACTACACTTTCTGCAGATCCAAAACGCTATTTAATTGGCGATGATGAGCACGGATGGGATAATAATGGTGTATTTAACTTTGAAGGTGGTTGTTACGCAAAAGTAATTGACCTTAGCGAAGAAAACGAACCAGATATTTGGAGAGCTATTAAAAGAGATGCATTGCTGGAAAACGTTGTGGTAAATGAATATGGCGAAGTAGATTATTCCAATCATTCAATTACTGAAAATTCTAGAGTATCGTACCCAATTTATAACATAAATAAAATTGTTTTACCATCAAAAGCAGGACACGCAAGTAAAATTATTTATTTATCAGCTGATGCATTTGGCGTATTACCTCCAGTTTCAATTTTAGATGATGAGCAAGCTCAATATCATTTCTTATGTGGATTTACATCTAAATTAGCTGGAACTGAACGAGGAATTACAGAACCTCAACCATCATTTTCTCCTGCGTTTGGTGAAGCATTCTTAACATTAAAACCAACAATGTATTCATCTACATTAGTAGCCAAAATGAAAGAACACAATGCGAAGGCATATTTAGTAAACACAGGTTGGAATGGAACAGGAAAAAGAATTTCTTTAAAAGATACGCGTGCAATTATAGATGCTATTTTAGATGGATCTATTGAAAAAGCTGAAACTATAAAAATTCCTTATTTAAATTTAACTGCTCCAAAAGCATTGTCAAAAGTAAGTGATATTTTAGATCCAAGAAATACATATAAAGACCTAAAAGAATGGGAAGAAAAAGCAAAAAAATTAGCTGCGCTTTATATTAAAAACTTTGAACAATATTGCGATACTGAAGAAGGAAAAGCTTTGGTTGCTGCAGGACCTCAATTATAATAAAAAAACTTTTATAAAAAATGCCTTCAAATTGTAAGGCATTTTTTATTGTTATATTAAGATAAAGTATATTGCTTAAAATTTTAAAAAAGAGTTCATGACAATTATAAGAAATTCAATAATTAGATTTATAAATTTAGAAACATCTTCAAGTATTATTTTATTTGTTGTGTCAATTTTAGCTGTGGTTTGGGCAAATTCACCGTTTGGTGATGTTTATTCTGAACTTTGGAATCATAAATTTACAATCGGATTTGCGGATACCGATTTTCATTTAGCTAAACCATTAATTTTATGGATTAATGATGGCTTAATGGCTATTTTCTTTTTTGTAATTGGGTTAGAGGTAAAGAGAGAGATTTTAGAAGGAGAACTAACAACGCTTAGAAAGGCATCGTTACCAATTTTTGCAGCAATTGGAGGTATGTTGTTTCCTGTAATTATATTTTTAGGGTTAAATAATGGAGAAATAGGTTCTGAAGGTTGGGGAATTCCAATGGCAACAGATATTGCTTTTACTTTGGGAATTTTAAAATTATTAGGAAATAGAGTTCCGTTAGGATTAAAAATATTTTTAACAGCATTTGCTATTGTAGATGATATTGGAGCAGTTTTAGTGATTGCTATTTTTTATAGTGCTAATATTCAGTGGGATTTAATTACCTATGCGTTAATTTTGGTTGCATTTGTTGGGGTTTTAAGTTACAAGCAAGTATATTCTAAATATTTTTATTTTGTTATAGGCTTCTTTGTGTGGCTATTGTTTTTAAAATCGGGAATTCATCCAACAATAGCGGGTATTTTAATGGCATTTACTATTCCAATTCATAGAAAAGTAGATTGTATGTCTTATTTTAAATCTGTTACTAAAGAATTGTTTTATTTTAAAGAAAGTATTTCTGGTTCAGAAACTTTAATGACCAATGATCAAATTGAAGCTGTTGGAAATATTGAAACTTTATCAGAAAAAGTTCATGCGCCTTTACAGCATTTAGAGCATAATTTACACGGTTGGGTTTCTTATGTTATAATGCCAATTTTTGCGTTTGCAAATGCGGGTGTTGTATTAAGTGTTAGTGGTTTGGAAGGTGTTAGCCATATTTCTGTAAACATTGCCTTAGCACTTGTATTAGGAAACACTATTGGAATTTCTCTTTTATCGCTATTAGCCATTAAATTAAAATTGGCAGATTTACCGGAAGGAGTTAATTATAAGCAATTAATTGGAGTAAGTTTATTAGGTGGATTAGGATTTACTATGTCCTTATTTATTGCCAATTTAGCGTATGAAAATGAGCAGCTTATTACCGCCTCAAAAATGGGAATTATTATTGGTTCCTTAATTGCAGGTTTACTGGGATATATTATTTTAAAAATTAGTTTAAAACCAGCGTTAAAAGCTTAAGCTAAAATTTCTGTTTGTATTTGTGTTCAACAAATTTAAAATAGTTATATAGTTTATAATTTACCTCTAAACCATAATCTATATTAAAATCGTAATTTATTACGTTTTCATAAATGGAACTATTATATCTTAGTGGGTTTCTAGCTCTAATATTCCATTCAGTAACATAAAACTTGTTTTTTAATTTGTAATACTCTTCAGAATAATAAGTAATGGGTTTTGCTATGGTATTTAAATAAGTTTCAAAACCAATATCAATAATAATTATTTCATATTCTAGGCTGTCATTTGCAATTCGTACAGCACCTTCAGGTAAGTTATTATTTTCTGTATTTACGGTTTTTAAATTTGAGCCACAACTTACAATACTCAATGTTAATGCGAGACAATAAAATATATTTTTCATGATTTTAACGTGTTTACACTCTTAAATTTACAAAAACTATTCCAATTGTTATCTAATTTTAAGTATTTTAGCTCACTTTTAAAAATAGAAATAATGGATAAAGTTCGTTGTAGCTGGTGTGGGAATGATCCACTTTATATGGAATATCATGATACCGAATGGGGTGTTCCGTTGTATGATGATGATAGATTGTTTGAGTTTTTAATTTTAGAAACTTTTCAGGCTGGATTAAGTTGGATAACTATTTTACGAAAAAGAGAAAATTTTAAAAAGGCTTTTGATAATTTTAATTATAAAATTATTGCTAATTATAATGAAGCTAAATATGAAGAGTTATTACTTAATGCTGGCATTATTAGAAACAAATTAAAAATTAAAGCTACAATTGTAAACGCTCAGTTATTTATAAAGATTCAAGAGGAGTTTGGTTCTTTTTCAAAATATATTTGGCAGTTTACCAACGGAATTCCAATTGTAAATCAATGGGGAACCACCAAAGAACTTCCATCAACCTCAGTTATTTCAGATGCTATTTCAAAAGATATGAAAAAACGAGGTTTTAAGTTTGTAGGTTCAACGGTTATTTACGCACATATGCAGGCTACTGGTATGGTAAATGACCATGTTACAAGTTGTTTTAGATACAAAGAAGTTTAAAGCACTACTGGAACAGGAATATATTCTATTGGAATATAAATTTCTAACACCCATTTAGTAGGGTCAATAGTGTTTTTAGGACCAATGTTATATACTTCAAAAGGTTCCGATTTTTCAGGAGAAATAAACCCTTGTTTTTCTAATTCTTCATAAGCAGCATCCCAAGCAATTTTAGAAAATTTGTAATCACCCATAAAAATGGTTTTAAACATTTTTTGTGGTTCTATATAGCCAGCTAATATTTCTTCATTTGCTAAAGGTTTGTCTTGAGTAGGAATACAGGTCGAGAAAATAGCAACATCATTCTTTTCATCCCATTGATGAAATAATGTGAAATTATGCCAATTAGATTCAATAGCATTTTCAATCATATATTTATCAATGTTTTTAAACATATCTACCTTTTTTTTATTAATTAAATTAATTTTACTTGAGGTAGTTTTGTATAAATAAAAAGTTCCTCCAAAATCTACAATACCTTTAAAATCAACAGAATATTTGCCTAAATACTTTAAAAGATGATTGTTAAGTAACTCTAAACCTCTACTGTACATTGGAGTCATATTTTTTTCAATACCTCCGTTAAAAAGCCAGTACAGTTTTTCGCTAAAACTATTTTTTCCACGCATTCCCCAAGTTAATTCTGTGCCATTTTTAACAGCGTTTAATTCCCAATAAACCTCAGGTGTACTTCCTGTTCCAAAATCTATTTGCTGAATAATTTCTTGATTTGGAATTACAGAGATCGTTTTCATAGATCCAACACCTTCTTTTCCTGTCCAAGAATAGGAAGCTCCAACGCCACTCGTTATCTCGGGATACGATGCCACAATAGTAGAATCCATTTCAAGCCAAGGTCCCCAGTTATTCCAATTTTTAAAATCATTAATTTCATTAAAAACAATTTCTACGGGAACATTTATAGTTTTTGTGCTTTTAATATCATAATCGGCTTTTAAAGTAGCTACATAAATAGAGCTGCCAATTATAAAAACTAATACAAATAATAAAATATATTTTAAGGCTCTCATTTTAATTGGTTTAATCTTTGGGAGTAGCTAATTTACTAAATAAATCAATTAAAAATCACTAAATTTGGCCTTCAATAAAATTTTAATAAAATGAGAATTAAATATTTAGTTTTAACCGTATTATTTGTATCGGTTTTATTTTCTTGTAAAAAAGAAAAAGAGGCGATTGTAGAAACTCCTTTTCAGTATGAAGTTGAGCAATTTGCTGATGTTAAAATACTTCGTTATCAAATTCCAGGTTTCGAAAATTTGACTTTAAATCAGAAAAAATTAGTGTATTATTTATCTCAAGCCGGAATGGAAGGAAGAGATATACTGTACGATCAAAATTACCGTCATAATTTAAAAATTAGACGTGCTTTAGAAAATGTGTATCAAAATTATACTGGAGATAAAACTTCAGAAGATTGGCTAAAATTTGAAACTTATTTAAAAAGAATTTGGTTCTCTAATGGTATTCACCATCATTATTCTAACGATAAATTTAAGCCAGAATTTTCACAAGAGTATTTTAATATGTTATTAAAAGAAACAAATACCGAACTTACAGGTGAGGCGTATGATGTTATTTTTAATGATGCTGATGCTAAAAAAGTAAATTTAGATGAAAGCAAAGGTTTATTAGAAGGTTCAGCAACAAATTTTTATTCGCCAAATATTACTGCTGCAGATGTTGATAATTTTTATGCTAGTAAAATAGATAAAAACAACGCAACACCGGTTGAATTTGGCTTAAATTCTAAATTGGTAAAAAATGCTGATGGAAGTATTGAAGAAAAAGTATGGAAAGTTGGCGGAATGTATAGTGCCTCTATTGAAAAAATTGTTTTTTGGTTAGAAAAAGCTGTTGAGGTTGCAGAAAATGAAAAACAAGCAACAGCCTTAAAATTATTAATTAAATATTACCAAACTGGCGATTTAAAAACTTGGGACGATTACAATATTGCTTGGGCAACAAGTACTGATGGTGATATTGATTATATAAACGGATTTATTGAAGTTTATAATGATCCAAAAGCATACAGAGGTTCTTACGAAACTATTGTGCAAATTAAAGATTTTGATATGTCTAAAAAAATGGCAGTTTTATCGGAAAACGCACAATGGTTTGAAGATAATTCTACACTTTTACCAGAACATAAAAAGAAAAATGTTGTTGGAGTATCCTACAAAACTGTAAATGTAGCTTCAGAAAGTGGAGATGCATCTCCAGCAACACCAATTGGAGTTAATTTACCAAATAGTAACTGGATTCGTCAACAACATGGATCAAAATCAGTTTCTTTAGGAAATATTATTGAAGCATACAACCAAGCTGGTGGAACAGATAAATTAAAAGAATTTGCTTTTGATGAAGCTGAAATTAAGGCAGAAATGGAATATGGACAAACTGCAGATAAATTACACACTTCTTTGCACGAAGTTATTGGACACGCTAGCGGACAAATAAATGAAGGTATTGGACAGCCAAAAGAAACATTAAAAAATTACTCGTCTACTTTAGAAGAAGCAAGAGCAGATTTAGTTGGTTTGTATTATTTACCTGATGCAAAATTAGTGGAAATGAAAATTTCTCCAAATGCCGAAGGAATTGGAAAAGCAGCGTATGATGGTTATATTAGAAACGGATTATTAACACAATTGGTTCGTATAAATTTAGGTGATGATATAGAAGAATCTCATATGAGAAACAGACAGTTAGTTGCCGCTTGGGCTTTTGAAAAAGGAAAAGCTGAAAACGTAATTGAAAAAGTAGTTAAAAATAATAAAACGTATTTTGTAATTAGAGATTACGCAAAATTAAGAGTGTTGTTTGGAGATTTATTACGCGAAATTCAACGTATAAAATCTGAAGGAGATTTTGAAGCGGGTAAAGCTTTAGTTGAAACTTACGGTGTAAAAGTAGATCAGGCTATTCATAAAGAAGTTTTAGCTAGAAATGCTAAATTTAAATCGGCTCCATATAGTGGTTTTGTAAATCCTGTGTTAACTCCTGTGACAGATGCAGATGGAAATATTACCGATATAAAAGTTGTACAACCTGCTAGTTTTACAGAGCAAATGTTAGATTATGCAAAAAGGTTTACAAACTTACCTGATGAGAATTAAAATGTAAATAAATTTATAAAAAAAGCTTCAATTTTATTGAGGCTTTTTTTTTAGTGTAAAGAGAACGTAATTAACGTAAAAATGGCAATAATTAAAAACATGGCAATTATAACTATAAAGCTATTTTTGTAATGTTTTTTATGAATTTTTATATCTTTTCTATAACTCCATATCATAGCAATTGTAAAAGCAATTACAAATAATCCTGCAAAAATAAGCTGACCTTTACTAAACATATTTATTGTGTATATTTACAGTAAAAGTACATAAATTTAATCAGAATAAATATTTAAGTAGTATTCATATGAAGAATAAATTAAAAGCAGTTCAAGAATTTCACGAAGCATTTGGTTTAGGAATTCAACAGCAACCAACTGCACATTTAGACCAAAACAAACTACAATTACGCTTTGATTTAATGGCGGAAGAAAATGAAGAGTATTTAACGGCTGCTAAAAATAACGATATTGTTGAAGTTGCAGATGCTTTAGGTGATATGCTTTATATTTTATGTGGTACTATTTTAGAACACGGAATGCAACATAAAATTGAAGAAGTTTTTAACGAAATTCAGCGTAGTAATATGAGTAAATTAGGCGCAAACGGACAACCAATTTACCGTGAAGATGGAAAAGTTATGAAAGGACCGAATTATTTTAAACCTAATATTTTAGAAATTATTAAAAGTTAAAATTTCTTTATTAATTATTCTTATTACTTTTTTCTAGTTGTTTTTGAATTTTTTTAATGGCCGATTCTATTGGTTTTTCTGGTTCAATTACATTGTATTCTCCCCAAAATTCTGGATCAGAAAATCCTGAAGCTTCATCGGTTAAAATTGCGGTAGATTTTAATCGGTCTCGGTATTTTAACGACATGCTTTCATTGTTTTTCTCCCAATCTGTTATGGCCATTTCCATAGTTAAATAATACACAGAATTAAATAAACGTTTGTCATAATCTATTTTAAATCCTAATTGAATTCTGCTATAGCCATAAAACCACTCACCATTTTTTTCTCTATAATCTACATGATAGGTAGCTTCAGTTGGAATAACATCTGCTCTGTTAGGTTTTTTTACAATAAATAACCTTGCTGCTTTTTCAGTATTGCTTAAGTCTAGTTGAAATGAAGCACTTTTAAGCGCAATGGATTTTGCATCAATATAAAATTTACCAATAAATAACGGTTCTTCTACATGTTTTTTAGGAGAAAAACTAACTACATACACAGGTTTGTTATCAATTTTTGTGGAAGTTTCAAAATTAAAATCATAACTATTTACACCATCTTCAGTAAAAAACATATCAGGATTTTTAATAATATCCATATATAACGTGCTAAATGGTCCGCCTTGTAATTTTAAGGTAATAGTATCTAACTTATTATAATCGGTACTTTTTCGGGCTTTAAATAATTTAAGAATATCGTTTTTTGAGTTTGTGTATGGTTGTTTGTAAATTTCAACAACAGCTTCAGAAAGAGAAACATAACTTCTTCTTTTTTTTATGGTTTCACGGTAAAAACCTGTCATAGTTGTTTGATTTGAAAAGTAATTTTGCTCTCTTCTTTTTAGCATTTCTACAACAAGTGATTTAGCATCTTTTACAGCTATTTCTATTTCTGATAATTCTTCAATATATGTTTCTAGTTTTATAGCATTGTTTTCTTCATTTAAAAATTTTAAATCGGTTACTTGGCTTGTATACCCTAAATAAGAAACAGTTATTTTAGGATCTGTTATTGTTTTGGGAACTTTAATAGAAAACGCTCCTTGTGTATTGGTAATAGTACTAATATTTGTTCCGTTAACTGTAACTGTTGCAAATTCTAATTCTTTTTTTGATTTGCCGTCAATTACGGTTCCGCTATATTGTTTAAATCCAATGGTATCTTGCGCTACTGTTTGCGCAAAAACTAAATTGCTATTAAATGAAATGCTAAAAATTAACAGCAATATATATAGAAGATTCTTTTTTTTTGAAGAAATTAATTTTTTTTGAAGTGTCATAAAAATCATATTTAAATTCAACGAAATAGTACTAGGTAAGATACTAATTTTAAAGATAATAAAAAAGAAAAAGGGCTTACATTTCTGCAGCCCTTTTAAATACTATTTAATTGAATTTATTTTTTTGGAATTGGAAAACCTCTGTCTCTCATTAATGCTTCAATATTTGCATCACGTCCTCTAAAATTTCTGTAAGCTTCTGCAGGATCAACAGAATTTCTTGGAGCAAATAAATATTTTACCATTTTTGCAGCCAATTCTTTATCGTAAAATCCTTCTGGAGCTTCAGCAAAAGCTTCAGCAGCATCAGAAGTTAAAACATCTGCCCACATATAGCCGTAATATGCAGTTGCATAACCTTCACCAGAAAATACATGTCCAAATTGAGGTGTTCTATGGCGCATTACCAATTCTTTTGGCATTTTTAATTCAGCTAAAGTTTCTCTTTCAAAAGCATCAACATCAATATTTGTTGGATCTGCCATATGAAATTTC
The DNA here is from genome assembly GCF_041596795.1 of Lutibacter sp. Classification (GTDB taxonomy): domain Bacteria; phylum Bacteroidota; class Bacteroidia; order Flavobacteriales; family Flavobacteriaceae; genus Lutibacter. The sequence goes on along the minus strand of NZ_JBFHHX010000052.1, from coordinate 5,905 downwards.
ATGTCCATTATTGCAGATGCTAAATATTCTGTAGTTGAAAATCCTTGATTAAAAGTTGAAGATTTTTTAATTTTTGCTATTAGATCATTAGGCATTGGTTCACCTGATCTGTAATGCACTAAAAATTTATTAATAACTTTATCTGTAGATAGCCAACGTTCTAAAACTTGGCTTTGGAACTCTGTATAATCTCTAACGCCACTATTTAAAGTTGGGTATTTTACATTTGATGAAAAGAAATGTAACGCGTGTCCAAACTCATGTAAAAAAGTAGTTGCATCATCCCAAGAAACCAAAACTGGCTCACCTGGAGCTGGTTTTACAAAGTTTGAATTGTTAGATCCTAGAACAGTTTTATTTCCATTAAAAGTAGTATGACTTCTATAAGTTGTAGCCCAAGCACCTGATCTTTTTCCTTTACGAGCAAACGGATCTAAATACCACAAACCAATATGTTTTCCGGTAGTTTTATCAGTTACTTCCCAAACTTTTACGTCTTCATGAAAAACAGCCACAGAGCCTTCCGGAACAGGTGTAAATTTAAAGTTAAAAAGTTCATCAGCTACAAAAAATAAAGCTTGAGTTAGTTTATTTAATTGTAGGTATTGCTTTACTTCATCAGAATTTAAATCGTATTTTTCTTTTCTAACTTTTTCTGCATAATATCTATAGTCCCAAGGCTCAATTGTTATTTTATCACCGTTTTTAGTAGCAATAGCTTGCATATCTGCTACTTCTTCTTTCACTCTTGCAATGGCTGCTGGCCAAACTGCATTCATTAAAGCCATTGCATTTTCTGGTGTTTTAGCCATTCTATTTTGTAAACGCCAATCGGCATAATTATCATAACCTAACAAGCCAACGCGCTCTTTACGTAGTTTTAAAATTTTAGCTACGTTTTCATTATTATCGTATTTGTCGCCGTTATCGCCACGTGAATAATATGTTTTCCAAACTTTTTCTCTTAATGATCTTTCTGTTGAATATGTTAAAAAAGGATCCATTGAAGAGCGTGTGTTTGTAATTGCGTACAAATCTTCTTTTCCTTTTTCTTTCGCTGCATTTGCTGCTGCCTTAACTAAAGATTCAGGTAAGCCACCTAATTGTTCTTTTGTTAAATACGTCACATAATTTTCTTCATCAGCCAAAACATTATTAGAGAAGTTAGTGTATAATGTAGAAAGTTCTTTGTTAATTTCTGCATAGCGTGCTTTTTTAGCGTCATCTAATTCGGAGCCGTTCATTGCAAAACTTTCATAAATTAATTGAACAACTCTTTGTTGGTCAGCTTCTAAAGGTGTTTTTAGCGAATTGTCATAAACTGTTTTAATACGTTTAAATAATTCTGAATTTTGTGATATTTTAGAATTAAACTCCGATAAAATTGGAGCCATTTCACTTTCAATTTCTCTAAATTCAGGTGATGACATATTGCTGCTCCAAATTCCATAATAGGTAAAAACTCTATCTAAAGTTTCTCCCGATTTTTCTAAAGGAACAATTGTATTTTCAAATGTTGGAGCTTCTGTGTTGCTAGTAATGGCATCAATTTCACTCAATTTTTCTGCCATTCCTTTTTCAAGTGCTGGTTTAATGTCTTTAACATTCATTTTATCAAAAGCTGGAGTACCACCATAAGGTCCTGTCCATTCAGATAATAAAACATTACTATTTTCCATAGATTTTTCGTTTTGTTTTTTTTGATCACAACTAGTAACCGTAATTATAAAACTTAAAGCGGTTATTAGTTGAAGTTTTTTTGATTTAAAATAGAAATTCATATTTGTGTATATTAATTGATAGCTATTAAAAAAGTGTGATAAATTGAAGAACTCAAAATTAACTATTTTGTATTAAAATTTTCGCTGTTAATGTAAAATTAAAAGTGATTTTTGTTAATGAAATGTTAAAACAATTGTTGATTTTTGGACGCTTTGTTAAAATTAAGATTTAAAATATAGAAATATGTGCTTTTATAGATTTCTAAAATCATTTATTAAAATTCTATATTTGTTGCTGATTTAATTATTTAAAAAAACTTTATGAATACACCTATAAAACACGCTCAAAATTTAATCGATTTTATTTACCAAAGTCCAAGTCCTTACCATGTTGTAAGTAATTTAAAAAGTATATTAAAAGGTAAAGGTTTTTTAGAGTTAAAACTAACTGAAAAATGGGATTTAAAAAAAGGAGAGAAGTACTATGTTACTCAAAACGAAACAGCACTTTTTGCATTTGTAGTTGGTACAGGTGAAATTGAAGAATGTGGATTTAAAATTGTAGCTGCACATTCAGATTCTCCATCGTTTAAAATTAAACCATCACCAGAAATTGCGGTGGATGATAAATACATAAAATTTAATACTGAAACGTATGGTGGCCCAATTTTGAATACATGGTTAGATAGGCCTTTGTCCGTTGCTGGGAGAGTGAGCGTTAAAAGTGAAAATCCGCTACAACCAAAAACATATTTATTACATATTAAAAAACCAATTTTAGTAATTCCAAATTTACCTATTCATTTTAATAGAACGGTAAATGATGGTGTAGCATTAAACAAACAAATTGATATGTTGCCGGTTACTGCAACGGTAAACGAAACTATAAACAAGCAATTGTTATTGGCTACAAAAATTGCCGAAGAAATAAATGTACCAGTAGAAGATATTTTAGAAGTAGATTTAAATTTATTTGATGTTGCCAAAGGAAGTATTATAGGTTTAAATGATGAGTTTATTTCATCAGGAAAATTAGACGATTTAGCTATGGTTCACGCTGGATTGGTAGCTTTTGCAGATGCACCTATTTGTAATTCTACCAATGTGTTGGCAATTTTTGATAATGAAGAAGTTGGAAGTAGGTCTAAACAAGGTGCTGGATCACCAATTTTAAAAGATATTTTAATTAGAATTACCAGTGTTTTGGGTAAAAGTGAAGAAGATACTCAGCGTGCAATTTATAGTTCCTTTATGGTAAGTGCTGATATGGCTCATGCTTTGCACCCAAATCATCCTGATAAACACGATCCAGTTTCACGACCAATTATTAATGGTGGACCTGTTGTTAAAATTGAAGGAAATCAGAAGTATACAACAGACAGTAATTCAAGTGCTGTTTTTGAAATGATTTGCAAAAAAGCGAATGTTCCATATCAAAAATTTGTAAATAGATCGGATATGGTTGGTGGCGGAACTTTAGGAAATGTTTCTGCAGGGCAGTTAGCCATTCGTTCTGTTGATGTTGGAAATCCAATGTGGGCAATGCATTCTGTTTGTGAAACAAGTGGAGTAGAAGATCATACGTATATGATTAATGCTTTAAGTAGTTTTTACAAATTAAACTAAGAGGAAAATATATAAAAAAAGCTGTCTAAAAAAGAATGGAAAACCGTCATGCTGAATTTATTTCAGCATCTCACAGTGCTGATAATAAATCATGATGAGAACCTAACAAGTTCAGGTTGACGAAAGTTTTATTTTTTAGACAGCCTTTTTTTTGTGATAAATAATTTCAATTAATCCATTACAAATTTAAAACCAGCAGAAATAATGCCTGCAGTTAAACCTGTGTTTCTTTTGTAATTACTATATTTTAAATCAACACTTTTTAATCCTAGTTTCCAGATTCTTCTTGATGTAAAAATATCTGTATAAGAAATTCCGAAACCAAACTGATTGGCGTTAAATTCAGATAAATCATAATCGGAAGTGTAAAATTCACTGGTTGAAAGTAATTCTTCATACGGAGCAAAATAATCTGCCGCAGTTTGCGTATAATATCTATAAGTTGGATATAAGGTAAACTTATCACTAATTTTTATTGGCAATTCAATATTAGCTGTATGGGCTGTAATTCCCCAATCATCATAATAATATCTGTAATATGTTCGTAGTGAAATTATTTCATTTAAATAGTAATTAAAGCGTGCTCCAATAGGAAGTTTAAATCTAGTATCGGGCAAACGCTCAATATCATCAGCTAATTGAAAAACGTCGGTATTTTCTTTTGAAGTATAATTAGCAATGCTAGAAGCAGTACCAATATAATAGTTAGCTCTATCTGCAAAATACACACGTTGCATTGGGTTTGCTAACCAACCGTTTTGTTGCACAACATCTAAAAAGAGTGAAATTTGTGCTTTTTTGCTTAAAATTTGAGAGAAACTGATTGATGCAGAATACGTATTTCTAGATTTATTTTCAACAAGGGTAGTATTATACGGACTCCAAACAGTTGAGCCTGTTTTATTTATAACTGTTCCATTTTGATCTAAGATATCAATACCTTCAAAAAATCCATTATTTAAATTTTTATTTACATCATTATACGATTTTATTTCGGTTGGGTATACTGGCTGCCAATTATCTAAATATATATTAGCTTTTATTCCAATTTCGGTGTTTTTTTCATTAAAAAGTTTGGTAAAATTTCCGCCAACACCAATAGAAGTGTAATCAAATTCTTTTGCAAAAGATACATTTGCTCCAATAATAGAATTTCTGTCTTCTGATGTATGACTGTACCCAAAATCACCATTAACCCAAACGTCTCCTTTTGATGCTCCTGAAGATTCTACCCAAGGACTTCCAGTTACCGGACTATCTGCTGCTGTTCTTCCAACTCTGTCATCATCATCATCATCATCGTCATCATCATCTCGGGATGCTCCAGATGCATCAAACGGATTTAAATTGCTAGAAGATGCGGAACTATAAGCTGATATGGTTGCATCAATAGTAAAAACATCATTAGCATTTAAAGGAATTGATACAGTAATTGTGGTTGCAATATCGGTTAATTTTTCAGTTCCAATTCCACCAGTTACAGCTGCATTATCACCATCTTGTCCGTAAAAACTAGAGATTAAATCTACTTCTGTATTTTCAAGAACACGTTTTTTATAGGTGTTATTTTCGTTTTGAGAAAAACCATAAAAAGAAATAATAAAAACAAGTAAACTTATATATTTTTTCATAGTTAAATATTAATTACATCCACAACCGCCGCCTGATTTTCCTCCGTTTGCTCCAGAAGCAGCTTCTCTATATACTTGAAAACTAGTTTCAAATTTGTTAATTTTTCTATCTGATAACACCATATCTGGATCATTTAAGTATACTTTTTCGTATTCTTTAACAGCAACGCATGAGCTACATAAACCAAGAGTTACTAATGCTAAAAAAGTTTTTTTAATCATATTTTGTTAATATTTATATTGTTTGATGTGTGAATTCCACCTTTTGAATCAATTATTATACATTCAATATTTTTTAATTGGTTTATTCTGTTTAAACCAATTTCAGTTCCCATTACAAATATAGATGTTGCTAGTGCGTCGGCTAATTCTGCTTTAGGTGCAAAAACCGAAACGCTAATAATATCACTTGCCGGATAACCAGTTCTTGGATCAATAATATGTGAATAGCGTTTACCATTAAAACTCACGTATTTTTCATAATCGCCCGATGTAACAACTGCACTGTTTGAAATTGGTAACAATGCAAAAGCATTATTTTTGTTTAACGGATTTGTTATTGCAACTTTCCAATCATCGCCATTTGGTTGTTTTCCCCAAGTATTCATATCTCCCGAAGCATTTATAATTCCAGCAACAACTCCTTCAGAAATTAATAGTGCTTTTGCTTTGTCGGCAGCATACCCTTTTCCAATGGCTCCAAACCCAATTTTCATTCCTTTTAATTTTAGAAATACAGTTTGATTTTCTTTATTTAGTAGTATATTTTGATAACCAACTTTTGAAACAGATTCCTTAATTTCTTTTTCAGAAGGCATTGTTTTCATACTGCCATCAAACTTCCAAATTTTATCCATAGAAGCATAGCTAATGTCAAAAGCACCATCAGTTAATTTTGAAATTGCTATAGAGCGTTCAATTAAATCA
>NZ_JBFHHX010000051.1:0-20524 GCF_041596795.1 Lutibacter sp. | reverse complement strand
GGGCTCACCTCTTCCCATACCGAACAGAGAAGTTAAGCCTATCAGCGCAGATGGTACTGCCACTATGGTGGGAGAGTATGTCACCGCCTTTCTTTTGAAAACCTTCAACTTTTTTGTTGAAGGTTTTTTTTTGCCTTAAATAGAATTTAAACATTATATTTACTGAAATCTGTATTACATTTTAAATATGAAAGAACAAAATTTTAAAAATCATGCTCGGTTAGTAGTTGGTTTTCACGGAGTGACATTTTTATCAATAGTGTTATTATTAGTTGGAGCTATCCGAAATTATATAAGATCGAGTGAAGAAAATCTTTATTCAGCTTCCTTATTAATTTTGGTTTCAGTTATTTTTTTACTCTTATTTTATTTTATAAGATCATTTGCCTTAAAAGCACAAGATAGAGCCATTAGAGCAGAAGAAAAATTACGCTATTTTATACTAACTAGAAAAGCGTTAAGCAATAAAGTTACTACTAGACAAATTATAGGTTTACGTTTTGCTTCGGATGAGGAATTTGTTGCGTTAGTTGATAGAGCTGAAAAGGAAAGTTTGTCAGAAAAAGAAATTAAAAAATTAATCAAAAACTGGAGGGCTGATACGTATAGAGTATAAGTACTAAATAATTATATTGATATATATAAAATTCAGTACTTAAGATTTTTTTTTGCGTGAGCGGTTGAAACGGTATCCTTTTGTTTTTTACAAAAGATTTAGTGAAAGACGCGACGGCAATTTTTATTGCCGGTACGCCCATTTTTTTAATCGTTTAAAATACTTCTTGAGATTACAATTTTTTGAATTTCTGAAGTACCTTCATAAATTTGCGTAATTTTTGCATCTCGCATTAAACGTTCTACGTGGTATTCTTTAACAAAACCATAACCGCCGTGTATTTGTACAGCTTCTATAGTTACTTGCATTGCCATATCGGCTGCATATAATTTTGCCATTGCACCACTTAAATCGTAGTTTTGTTTTTGGTCTTTTTCCCAGGCGGCTTTTATGCAAAGGTGACGCGCGGCTTCAATCTGTACTGCCATATCGGCTAATTTAAATGCAATTGCTTGGTGTTTGCTTATTTCTTTTCCAAAAGCTTTCCGTTCTTTAGAATATTTTAAAGCTAATTCATAGGCACCAGAAGCAATTCCTAAAGCTTGAGAAGCAATTCCAATTCTTCCTCCAGCTAATGTTTTCATGGCGAATTTAAAACCAAATCCATCTTCTCCAATTCTATTTTCTTTTGGTACCTTAACATCCGTGAACATGAGAGAATGTGTATCGGAGCCTCTAATTCCTAATTTATTTTCTTTAGGTCCAACAACAAAACCTTCCATTCCTTTTTCAACAATTAAGGCGTTAATTCCTTTATGCATTTTTTCTGGATCTGTTTGTGCTATTACCAAATAAACAGTTGCATTATTACCGTTTGTAATCCAATTTTTTGTTCCGTTTATTAGGTAATAATCTCCTTTATCAATGGCGGTAGTTTTTTGAGAAGTGGCATCTGAGCCAGCCTCTGGTTCACTTAAACAAAAAGCACCAATTATTTCGCCTTTAGCCAATGGTACTAAATATTTTTGTTTTTGTTCTTCTGTTCCATAATGTTCTAAACCCCAGCAAACTAATGAATTATTAACAGACATTACAACTGATGCAGAAGCATCTATTTTGGAAATTTCTTCCATAGCTAATACGTATGAAACTGTATCTAAACCGCTTCCTCCGTATTTTGGATCAACCATCATTCCTAAAAAACCAAGTTCTCCCATTTTTTTAATTTGTTCTGCAGGGAATTGTTGTTTTTCGTCTCGTTCAATTACGCCGGGAAGTAGTTCAGTTTGTGCAAAATCGCGAGCTGCATTGCGTATCATTATTTGTTCTTCAGATAAATTGAAATTCATAATTGATAAAATTTAGTTTTTAGAAGTACATTTTATCAAATATAATGTTTTTGTAAGTAAAAAAATATTAATTATGTAGAATATTAGTAATGGTAATTTTTGGTTTATGAATAAAAAATCTTGGGATATTATTGGTTTAATGTCGGGCACATCTTTAGATGGTTTAGATATTGTATATGTAAAATTTTATAGTGATAAGGATTCTTATGAATTTAAAATAATTAATTGTGACACTATTCCTTATAGTTTACACTGGGAAAAGACCTTACGGAATGCTTTTAATTTTTCAGAAGAAGAGCTTGATGGATTAAATATTAAATATGGGATTTATTTAGGTGAATCTGTTCAAAATTTTATTTCGAAACATAGTATTTCAAAAATTGATTTTATTGCGTCTCACGGCCATACTATTTTTCATAAACCAGAGGAAGGTTATACGTTACAAATTGGTGATGGGCAAAAAATTAGTGATGTTACAGGTTTAAAAGTAATTTGTGATTTTAGAACTCAAGATGTTGAATTTGGTGGGCAAGGAGCACCATTAGTTCCTATTGGAGATAAGTTGCTTTTTTCTAATTTTAAATACTGTTTAAATTTAGGCGGTTTTGCTAATATTTCATTTGAAAAAAAAGGTGAACGGATAGCTTTTGATATTTGTCCGGTTAATATTGTTTTGAATTATTATTCTAAAATGTTAGGTTTTCAGTTTGATGAAGGTGGAAAAATGGCCAAAAAAGGAAAGATTGATCAAAATTTATTGGAAGAATTAAATTGTATTTCATTTTATAAAGCTCCTACACCAAAATCTTTAGGTTTTGAATTTGTGAAAGATTCAATTTTTCCAATACTTAACAAATATCACATAAAAAATGAAGATATTTTAAGAACTTTTGTAGCTCATGTTGTATTTCAAATTTCGGAATGCTTAGATAATAAATTAGATTCTAGCTTGTTAATTACTGGAGGAGGCGCTTTTAATTCTTTTTTAATAGAAGAGCTTAAAAGTGTAACTAAAAATACAATTGTAATTCCAGATACCAATACAATTAATTATAAGGAAGCATTAATTTTTGCTTTTTTAGGATTGCTTAGAGATGAAAATAAGGTGAATTGTTTAAGCAGTGTTACTGGAGCTGAAAAAGATCATAGTTCAGGAAGAATTTTCACGAAACAAGTTTAGTTTTATTATATTTGTTGGCGTTGTAGAAAATATACACATTAAAAATAAATAATATTACTTTAGAATAACATTCAATCAACTAGTTTAAACAATCATTTATGGAAACACTTATTATAATAATTTTTATTTTAGGTTATTTAGCAATAACTCTAGAACACAATTTAAAATTAGACAAGCTAATACCTGCATTAGGTATGATGGCTATTCTATGGGCTATTGTAGCCTTTGGTATTGATAATTTTACAAATTGGTTTGATTCGGCGGCACACGCATTAATAGACGGATTTGCTGGATTTACAAGTGAAGAAAAGCATCATTTATTAGAAGAAACGTTATTACATCATTTAGGAAAAACAGCTGAGATTTTATTTTTCTTATTGGGTGCAATGACAATTGTTGAAATTATTGATTATTTTGATGGTTTTGCAACTTTTAAAAATTATATTAAAACAAAAAATAAAAGGAGATTATTATGGATTTTTGCAGCTTTAGCTTTTATTTTATCAGCAATTATAGATAATTTAACAGCTACAATTGTATTAATTACAATTCTTCAAAAAATAATTGGTGACAAAGAAACGAGATTATGGTTTGCAGGTTTAATAGTAATTGCTGCTAACGCGGGTGGTGCTTGGTCTCCAATAGGTGACGTTACTACAACAATGCTTTGGATTGGTAAAAAAGTAACAACAGAAAAACTTATTGAATATTTAATTATTCCTTCGTTATTATGTGTTATTGTTCCTGTTGCTATAGCTTCTTTTATGAAGCCTTTTCAAGGAGAGTTGGAGATAACTGAAAATGATGATAATGGTGGACCAGCTAGTAAATATGGACCAACAATGTTATACTTAGGATTATCTGCAATTATTTTTGTTCCAATATTTAAAACAATTACACATTTACCTCCATATGTTGGTATGATGCTTTCTTTAGCTGTAGTAGGTGTGTTTGCAGAAATTTATAGCCGAACTCAATTTAGCATTTCAAAAGCAATTGATGATGATGGAGATGATTCTCACGGATTTCATAGTCCAGTTCATAAATCATTGTCAAAAATTGAAATGCCAAGTGTATTATTTTTCTTTGGTATTTTAATGGCTGTTGCAGCATTGGAATCTTTGGGAATGTTATTTATTGGAGCAGAACATTTAAAAGTTCTTATTCCAAATACAGATGTTGTAATTATGTTGTTAGGTGTTGGGTCTGCAGTTGTAGATAATGTACCTTTAGTTGCTGCAAGTATGGGAATGTTCCAAGAGCCAATAGATGATCATATTTGGCATTTTATTGCGTATTCAGCAGGTACTGGAGGAAGTATGTTAATTATTGGTTCGGCAGCAGGTGTTGTAGCAATGGGTATGGAAAAAATTAATTTCTTCTGGTACTTTAAAAATATTGCTTGGTTAGCTGCTGTTGGTTTTGTAATTGGAGCAATATCCTTTATGTTTATAAGACAATTTTAAGCAGTTTTACTGTCTAAGAATACTATTTAAAAACGATCTTTTCATAGCAGATGAAAAGATCGTTTTTTTGTTTCAAATAAATTTTTTATTTCAATTTATTTACTACATTTAATCCGCTAAAAAAGTACTTTATATTAGATGAATTAAAGGTAATAATAGGTTATTTAAACATACTTATTTTTGAATAATTTATAAGAAACGATTCATGAAAACTACAAAAGTGAATCTGTCTGGTATAAATTTAAATTTTACAATTTTCAAAAGCAAAATCAAACTGTCTTAACATTTAAGAGAGTAGGAGTTATGGTTGTTAAATTGTTAAATATGAAGGCTTTGGAAAGTATATTTAACAATTTAACAATTCACATTTTATGGAGAATATTTTAATTTTAATTTTTATTTTAGGTTATTTAGCAATTACCCTTGAACATTCGTTAAAAATAGATAAGCTTATACCTGCATTATCTATGATGGTTTTTATGTGGGCCGTTATTTCTTTGGGACATTTTAATATTTATAAAGTAGACGAAGTGCTAAAAGCACTTGTACCTGCTGAATTTAATGAAATGTTATTACATCATTTTGGTAAAACCACAGAGATTTTAATATTTTTAATTGGAGCCATGACCATTGTTGAAATTATTGATCACTTTGATGGTTTTTCTGCAATTAAAGGTTTTGTTAAAACTAAAAGTAAGCGTAAACTTATTTGGGTATTTTGTTCTATAGGTTTCTTTTTATCGGCAGTGATAGATAACCTTACTGCTACTATTATTTTAATTTCAATTCTTAGAAAAATTGTAAAATCTAATGAGCTTAGAATTTGGTATGCTAGTTTAATTGTTATAGCAGCAAATGCCGGTGGGGCTTGGTCACCAATTGGCGATGTAACCACAACAATGCTTTGGATAGCGAATAAAGTAACTGCGGCAAAATTAATAGAACATTTACTGTTGCCGTCTATAATTTCTTTATTAGTTCCAATTATAATAGCCTCGTTTTTACCAATTTTCAAAGGAAATTTAGAAGATTCTATAGTAGATGATAACGGATCATCAAAACATAGTAAATTAATGTTTTATTTAGGTTTAGGAGGTATTGTTTTTGTTCCAATTTTTAAAACCATTACGCATTTACCTCCTTATTTAGGAATGATGCTTTCTCTTGCTGTTATTGCAGCTGTTGCGGAAATTATAAGTAGATACAAAATTGAGTTAACTACTTTAGAAGAACATCCAATACATATAAGTCCTGTTCATAAATCACTATCTCGTATAGAATTGCCAAGTGTTTTATTTTTCTTAGGTATATTAATGGCTGTTGCAGCACTAGAATCTGTAGGGAAATTGTTTATGTTTTCAGAATGGTTAAGTACAACGGTTCCTAATATGGATATAGTTGTACTTATTTTAGGAGTTAGTTCTTCAGTTATAGATAATGTTCCATTAGTAGCTGCTAGTATTGGAATGTTTCAACATGAATTAGATGATATGTTATGGCATTTTATAGCATTTTCTGCTGGAACAGGAGGAAGTATGTTAATTATTGGTTCTGCAGCTGGTGTTGTAGCTATGGGAATGGAAAAAATAAATTTTTTCTGGTACTTTAAAAACATCACTTGGTTAGCCGCTGCGGGGTTTTTAGCAGGAGCAATTACTTTTATATTAATGCGTATTTTTATTTTCATTTAAATAAGGTGCTATTTTTTAATTAAATTATTTTCTTTTTTTTTGCGCAAAACAATTTTGTTAATGTACATTCGTTAATTATTAGAACAATTTTTAATTTTTATGGCTAATTCAATTCAAGATACAATTCAAAACACGTCTCAAGTATTATCTGAAACTGTTCAAGAAGAAAAAACACTTTCTATTTATAATTTAATAATGGATGGTGGTTTAGGAGGTCAAATTATAATAGCAATATTGCTTGTTTTATTAGCTGTGGCGCTTTATATTTATTTTGAACGCTTTTTTGCAATTAAAGCAGCTTCACAAACAGATAGTAATTTTATGAATCAAATTAGAGACCATGTATCACATGGAAAATTAGATTCGGCTAAAGTTTTATGTGCACAAGCAAACTCTCCTGCGGCTAGATTAGTTGAAAAAGGAATTACAAGAATTGGAAAACCATTAGCTGATATTCATACTGCCATAGAAAATGCTGGTAGATTGGAAATATATAAATTAGAAAAAAATGTAAGTGTTTTAGCTACAATTGCCGGAGCAGCACCAATGTTAGGGTTTTTAGGAACCGTAGTTGGAATGATTGTTGCAATTCATGAAATTGCAAATGCAGGCGGACAAATTGATATTAAAATGTTATCAGATGGTTTATATACAGCAATGACAACTACAGTTGCTGGTTTAATAGTAGGTATTATTGCATACGTGCAATACAATCATTTAGTGGTTAGAACCAATAAAGTAGTGTATGAAATGGAAGCAAAATCTGTTGAATTTTTAGATTTGTTAAACGAACCAATATAATTGGAATTTATAAGTTTAGTATTAAACATCTTATTAATTTAACAATTCAACAAAAATTAAAGTATGGATATAAGAGGAAGAAATAAGGTAAATCCGAATTTTAATATGTCATCTATGACGGACATTGTATTCTTGCTGTTGATATTTTTTATGATTACTTCAACATTAGTAACTACAAGTGCTTTAGATATTTTATTACCAAAGGCAAGTGGCAAAACTGAAAATAAAAAATCTATAGCAGTTAGTATTACAAAAGGACTTGTTTATTATATAGATAGTAAAGAAGTAAGCGAAACTACGTTAGAACAAGAATTGTTAGTTTTGTTAGAAGGAAAAGAAAACCCTACCATAATTTTAAGAGCCGAAGAAGGTGTACCAATTGAAAATGCTGTAATGGTATTGGACATTGCCAATAGAAACAGATTTAAAGTAATTTTAGCAGTTAGACCAAAATAAGAAATTGAATTTTTTAGAAACTAAATATAAACGACAATCCGCAGCAATAACAAGTGTACTAATGTCCTTGTTATTAGTGATTATGTTTTACTTTGGGATGACGTATTTGGATCCTCCTGAGGAATATGGAATTGCTGTTAATTTTGGAACTTCAGATGTTGGAATGGGAGATATTCAACCAACAGAACCGTTAAAATCTGCTCCGCAGGAAGTGAATCAACAACAGGAAGAAATTGTTGAACAGCAAGATAAGGAAACAGCTACACAAAAAACAGAAGAAGTACTTACGCAAGATAACGAAGATGCAATTGCCATAAAAAAGCAAAATGAAGCTAAAAAAAAGGCAGATGAAGTTGCTCGATTAGAAAAAATAAAGCAAGATGCCATTGCCAAGCAAAAAGCCGAAGAAGAAGCAAAACTTAAAAAAGTAGATGCTTTATTTCGAGGTTTAAGTAATTCTAACGGAACGGCTTCTGGCGGTGAAGGAAATGATAATACGGCAGGAGATAAAGGTAAAATTACCGGAGATCCAAATGCCAATGGTTATTACGGAAATGGTGGAAATGGCGGAGGAGGAGATTATCAATTAGGAAATAGAAAACCAATAACCAGACCTAAACCAGATTATATTTGTGACGAAGAAGGTTTAGTAGTTGTAAGTATTGAGGTAGATACCAATGGGAATGTTATTAAAGCTACGCCAGGCGTAAAAGGCTCTACAAATACAGCGTCTTGTTTATTGTCGCAAGCAAAGGAGGCTGCTTTAAAAACCAAATGGTCATCAGATAGTAAAGCGCCTTCTAAACAAGTTGGAACTATAAAATACAGATTTTCTTTATCACAATAATTTTTAATGAATTACAACAACACTGTTAATTGGATGTTTTCACAATTGCCAATGTTTCAAAGGCAAGGTAAAACGGCTTTTAAAAAAGATTTAACCAATGCTATTGCACTTTCCAAACATTTAAATTTCCCCGAAACAAAGTTTAAAACCATTCATGTGGCAGGAACCAACGGAAAAGGTTCTACAAGTCATATGTTAGCTTCTGTTTTACAAGAAGCTGGCTATAAAGTTGGGTTATATACTTCTCCACATTTAAAAGATTTTAGAGAGCGTATTAAAATTAATGGGAAAGTTATTAGAAAGATTGATGTTATTAATTTTATTAAAAAAAACCAATTGTTTTTTGAACAGCATAAATTATCATTTTTTGAAATGACAGTTGGTTTGGCTTTTGAATATTTTGCTAAACAAAAAGTTGATATTGCCATTATTGAAGTTGGGCTAGGCGGAAGGTTAGATTCTACCAATATAATTACACCAGAGGTTTCTGTAATTACAAATATAGGTTTAGATCACACACAGTTTTTAGGTGAAACCTTAGCTGAAATTGCTTTCGAAAAAGCAGGAATTATTAAAAATTCTATTCCTGTAGTTATAGGAGAATATCAAGAAGAAATTTTTCATGTTTTTGAAGAAAAAGCAAAACAAACAAACTCTGATTTGTATTTGGCTTCAACAGATAGTGACAAAAATTTTCAATCAGATTTGATAGGGATTTATCAAAAGCACAATATAAAAACAGTAGTTCAAACCATACATATTTTAAAATCAAAAGGATATAAAATTTCTGATGAATGTTTAAAAGATGGTTTAAGTAACGTTGTTAGAAACACAGGTCTTTTAGGACGTTGGCAACAAATTAATAACAATCCAAAAGCTATTTGCGATACGGGTCATAACAAAGAAGGCTTGTTTTATGTTTTAAAGCAATTACAAGAAGAAAAATATAATAAACTGCACTTTGTTTTTGGCGTTGTAAATGATAAAGATTTATCGAGCATATTGCATTTATTTCCAAAAGAAGCAGAATATTATTTTTGTAGACCAGATATTCCAAGAGGCTTAAGTGAAATTGAACTTCAAAAACAATGTTCAGAATTTAATTTGAATGGAAATTGTTACCAATCTGTAGATGAAGCTTACAAAACAGCCTTAAAAAATGCTTCTGAAAACGATTTGGTTTTTGTTGGAGGTAGTACTTTTGTTGTTGCTGAAGTTGTGTAGTTTTTTACAATTAGCTAAGTATAAACATATTGACTTTTTGTAATTTTTAGATGCAATTTTTTTTCAAAAAAAACATTCATTTTTTTAATAAAAGCTTTGTTTAATAAGAAATCTAGTTATATATTTGCATCCGCTTAGGGCAATTAGCTCAGTTGGTTCAGAGCACCTCGTTTACACCGAGGGGGTCGGGGGTTCGAATCCCTCATTGCCCACTTAAATTAAAATCCTGATGAATTTTCATCAGGATTTTTTGTTTTGTAATAAGTTTAAATTATTAAGTTAAATGTTTGTAAAATGTTTTTTTTACTGACAGTTGTCATATTTTTATTGTGGAACTTAAGTTACATTTGCAATGTAGATTTAAATATCTACAATCTTTTTCATAGCAATTTTCCCTCTTTAGTTATTAACTTAAGAGGGTTTTTTTTGTATTAAAGTACTGCATCATAAGCAATTTTTAGTTTTTTAATAACAAGTTCTATCTCAGACTCATTTAAATGTCCAAAACCAAATCTAATGGCACAGGTATTTTTATTCTGAAAAAGAATGGTTTTTGGTAAGAGTAAATCGTTTTTTTCGGCTTCTTTAGCTAGTTTTAATAGTGATATTTTAGGATGAAACTGTAACCAAATAGCTAATCCTCCGGAAGGAATTTCCCATTGTGCCGTATCCAAAAAATATTCAGTTAAAAGATTGCATAAATAATCTCTTCTTTTTTTATATATAACAATGTTCTTTTTAGTAAGCCGGTAAATTTCACCTTCATTAATTAATTCCAATAGCATTTGTTCTTGAATTAAATCACCTTGTTTATCTAGCAACTCTAAATAATTTTTAGCTTCCGAAATAAGGTTTTCTGGTGCTATTACAAATCCTATTTGAAAACTTGGAAATAAAGATTGTCCAAGTTTTCCTAAATAAATAACCATTCCGTTGGCATCTGAACTTGCCATTGGTAACATTGCAGATCCTTCATACTGAAAATCATAATCATAATCATCTTCAATAATAGCAAATTCATATTCTTTAGCAAGTTGCAGCAACTCTAAACGGCGTTCAGCACTTAATGTTACTACCGTTGGATAATCTCTATGTGCACATATATATACACATCTAATACTATGTTTTACAAAGTGCTTTTTAATATATTCAATATCTAAACCATTTTTATCTACTGGAATAGTTTTTATTCTTGCTCCTATTTGTTGAAAAATCATATTAGAGGCATAATTACTTAAAGATCCTACTAATACAACATCGTTTGGTTTTATTAAAAGTTGAGATACCACGTATAAACTCATTTCTGTACTACGTGTATTTATTAGGTTATTTGAATTTATATGAAATCCTCTAGTTGCATTTAAGTAATTGCATAATTGAGTTTGAAATAAAGAGTTAAAAAAATTGTATGATCTGTTCCATTTATTTATTAACGGTTTACGTTTCATTGAAGCGCTGTACCACCTTGAGAATTGTTGTACAGGATGCAGGCGTAAATCGGGTTTACCATCATTAATAAAATACTTAGCGTTTGAAAATTGAATGGTTGAAGCTAAATGAAATGACTTTTGAAAATGAAATCCTGTTGTTTTAGCATAAGAATAAGCTTCATTTATTTTTTGAGAGGGAGCTTTAATTTTTGCCGTTTTTTGCTCTGGTTCTAAAACAAATGTTCCTTTATTTGGTATAATTTCAACCCAATTTTGCGAGGCTAATTCTTCGTAAATTGCAACAATGGTATTTCTGTGAACCTTTAATAAATTGCTTAATACACGTGTACCTGGCAGCATTGATCCTTTGCTTAAATAGCCGCGTTGTATTGCATTTATAATTTGCTCTGAAGCCTGCAAGTATAACGGTTGTGACTTAGATTTATCTAAATTAATTAGTTGTTTTAAAAGAGTATTAACCGGACTATCTATCATTTTAAAGCTGGACTATCTTAGTAGTCCGGAAAGTTACTACTTTTGCAGTTATTAAATTACTATTTATGAAAATTTCAATTAATATATTATACATTTTATTATTTTTTTGTGCATCAATATATGGTCAAAATGATACTATTAAATTAAAGGAAGTAATTGTTACAGGAAATAGAATATCACTTCCTATTTCTGAAGATTCTAAAACAATTTCTTATATAAGTGCCGAAATGATTCAAAGTTCTCCAGCCAATAATTTAGCTGATTTATTACAGTCTGTTGCAGGAATAGATGTTAGAAGAAGAGGAGTGGACGGAATGCAGTCTGATTTATACATTAGAGGTGGAAATTTTGATCAAACCTTAGTGCTAATTGATGGAATTAAAATGGATGACGCACAAACTGGGCATCATACTATGAATGCTATTTTGTCTTTAGATAATATTGAAAGTATTGAAATTGTAAAAGGGCCAGCAGCTAGAGTTTATGGACAAAATGCCTTTGCAGGAGCTATTAATATTGTTACTAAAAAAATAACCGACGATTCTTTAAATTTAAAATTGGGTTATGGTTCTTATAATAACAAAAAAGCAGCTGTTGGTATTCAAGAAAATTTTTCTGATGATGCCTCAATTTTAGCACATGTGGAAAGGCAAGAATCTGATGGATATAGAGATAATTCAGATTTTAAAAATAATTCGGTTTTTATTAAATCTCAATTTAAAAATTACACATTAATTTCTTCTTTTAATGACAGAAAATTTGGTGCGGAGAATTTTTACACTTCAAACCCAAGTTATACGGAATATGAGGAAACTGAGAATAGTTTAGTAGCTGTATCATCATCACATTCAATCAGTAATTTATTAATTAAACCTCGCGTTTATTGGAAAAGAAATCAGGATATGTTTGTTTTAAAGCGCGATGATCCTTCGTTTTATAGAAATTTACATATTTCAAATAAAATTGGATTTGAAACTAATATGGTTTACAATTCTAATTTAGGAAAAACTGGGTTTGGTATAGATATAGCAAAAGTTTATTTAAGAAGTAATAATTTGGGTGATAGAGATAGATTAATGTTTAATTCTTTTTTTGAACATAGATTTGACAATTTAGAAAAGTTTGATGTTACATTAGGACTTGCAATTAGTTCATTTTCTGATTTTGACACGCAATTTTTACCAGGTTTAGACCTTGGCTATAAACTAAACGATAATTTTAAGGTTTTTGGAAATATTGGTTATACGTATAGAGTGCCAACATATACAGATTTATATTATTCTGATCCTAGTAATGAAGGAAATTCTGAATTAGAACCAGAATCTGCTATTTCAGAAGAAATTGGGGTTAAATACTTAACCGATTCATTTAATTTTACATTGTCTTTATTTAACAGAAATTCTAGTAATTTAATAGATTGGACACGAAATTCAACGGATGAAAAATGGAAAGCACAAAATTTTAGTGCAGTAGAAACTAAAGGTTTTGAAACATCGGCAAATTTTATTTTTAAATGGGCCAATTTTAATCAACGCTTTGATGTTAGTTACAATTTTATTGATGACAACATAAAAGATCAAGATGTTACCTATACTCGATATTCTTTAAATAGTTTAAAACACCAATTTACAGCCAGTTTAAATACACAGTTTTTTAAATTTTTAAATCAAACTATTTCTTATAGATATGTGGAAAGAACTGAAGGAAGTAGCTATAATTTGGTAGATGCAAAAGTTAGTGTTGCGCTTCATAATTTTGTATTTTCTTTAAATGCTAATAATATATTTAATACTGAATATATTGAAGCTGGTTTGGTGCCAATGCCAAAAGGGAATGTAATGTTTGGTATTGCGTATAAAGTTTATTAATTGAGATAACATATAAAATAAAAGGAGGCTAATAGCCTCCTTTTATTTTATATGATAATTTTTGATATTTTTTTATGTAAGTCATTTATTAGTACTAAAGCTGCAGAACCATACCATTCTTTTAACTCCATAGTTAACGTTTCGGCTTGAATGGCTGGATCAGATGCTGTTAATTTTTTTGCTTCTTCAATAGATTCAACATTAAAAATATAAATACCTCTTAAATCATCATCACCAAAGAAAGGCCCGGCTAAAACTAATTTACCTTCTTCGGCAAGTTTTGTAATATTATCTAAATGTGCTCTTTGTAAATTGGTCTTTGTTATAGAGTCTTTACTTTTATTTGGGCCTCTTTTTAAAAATGCGATTACGTACTTTTTCATACCATAATCATCTGCGCCAATTTTTTTTGCTAGAGAATCATTATAAATAGTATTTGATGTATTTGTAGTTTCAATAACTTCCTTTTTAGTTTCACAACAAGCTATTAAACTTAAAGCTGTAATAGTAATTAAAATATAGTTTTTCATAATAGTTTAAAATTTAGATTTTACTAAAATAACTTTTTTGACTGTGTTTATGATTTTTTTTTGAAAAAATTAGAACCCTTTTAATTGAAATTACAACATTCTTTATTTAAAAACATCTATACCAAAGGACTATTTTTAAAGAATGCTTCTATTGTTAAGAAATTGTTACAAATGTTAAAATTTATGTTATAATTAAGAATGTATTAAAAAATAACTCTAAGAATGTTAAATTTATGTAAATAATACAAAAACCACATTGTCGTATTTTAAAAATAATGTAATTTTGAACTGTTATTGAAGTAGAAATAAGAATAGTTATATTAATTTTTAAAAAGCTTGCAAATTTTTAAATCTTACAAAGGCTATTTAGTCTTTTAATTATACATTAAATTATACAAAATACAAGTGTTTGTATAATATGAAAATAACATTATAGATTGTTTGAATTAAAAAAGCGATAGTTTCTATCGCTTTTTTTTGTGTTATAATTCGGAGAATTCAATACTTAAATTATGCAGAAAGTCAATTGATTTTTTAATTTCTAAGTTTAAAACAATATCATTTTCAATAAAAGGAACTTCTTCTCTGTAAATTTTTAAAAATGATTCTAAAAAGGGAGATGTTTTTGCTGGCAACCTAAAATGTAATGCTTGTGATGCATTTAATAACTCAATGGCTAATATAGTTTCAATATTATTTACAATTTGGTAGGTTTTTGTTGCGCCATTAGCTCCCATACTCACATGGTCTTCTTGTCCGTTGCTTGAAACAATAGAATCTACAGATGATGGTGTTGCTAATTGTTTATTTTGGCTTACAATACTTGCCGCAGTATATTGTGGAATCATAAAGCCACTATTTAATCCAGGGTTTTTTACTAAAAAAGGTGGTAAACCTCTTAAACCAGAAACTAATTGAAATGTTCTTCTTTCGGAAATGCTTCCAAGTTCAGCCATAGCAATTCCTAAAAAGTCAAAAGCCAAGGCTAAAGGTTGCCCATGAAAATTTCCTCCTGAAATTATTTCATCTTCATCAATAAAAATATTTGGGTTATCTGTAACGGCATTAATTTCAGTTAAAAAAACTTGTTTACAATAATCAATTGCATCTTTGGTGGCTCCGTGAACTTGTGGCATACATCTAAATGAATAAGGATCCTGCACTTGTTCTTTATGCTGTTGTATTAGTTCGCTCTCTTGTAGAAATTCATTAATTCTTTCGGCTGTTTTAATTTGACCTTTATGTGGTCTAATTTTATGAATTAATTCGTTAAAAGGTGAATTTCTTCCATCAAAAGCTTCTAATGATAATGTTCCAATTAAATCGGCATAATAAGAAAGTTTTAATGCTTTTAAAATTAAATGAACACCGTAAGCACTCATAAATTGCGTACCGTTTAACAGTGCTAAACCTTCTTTCGATTTTAAATCTATTTTTTCCCAATTAAATTTTTTAAGCAGTTCTTCGCCAGAAATTCGTTTGTTTTTATATAGTACTTCTCCCTTTCCAATTAATGGTAAAGATAAATGCGCTAACGGAGCTAAATCACCAGAAGCACCTAACGAACCCTGAGTGTAAACTATTGGTAAAATGTTATTATTATAAAAATCTATCAACCTTTCTACGGTTATAAGTTGTACGCCAGAATGACCATAACTTAACGATTGAATTTTTAAAAAGAGCATTAATTTTACAATTTCTTTTGGTACTTCACTTCCTGTACCACAAGCGTGACTCATAACCAAGTTTTCTTGTAAAAGTTGTAAGTTGTTATTGTTAATTTTAACGTTACATAATGATCCAAAACCAGTATTTATTCCGTAAATGGGCGATTTATCTCGTTTAATTTTTTCATCTAAATAACACCTACAATCATTAATTTTTTTAATTACTTCATTAGAAAGTTTTAATTTTTTTCGGGAAAAAATAATTGTGTTTAAAACATCAAAAGTTACTATTTCAGATGTAATAAAATGGATTGAACTCATAATATATATTTGGTAATTCAAAGTTGATTAATACTAACAACATATGCAAATAATTTGTTAAAGTAATGGTATTTAATTGTTGTTTGAGATTATGTTATATCTTTGAAAATTAAACAATAATTAAAAAAAATGAGAAGAATTTGGTTTTTATTAGTTTCTATTGTGTTGGTTTCATGTAGTAAAAATGCTACGTATGTTACTTTAAACGGGAAATTAAATTCAACAGGAGTTGAAAAATTAGTAGTGGAAGGAAATAACTTTATGAAAGAAATTAGTGTAAATGCTGATGGGACATTTTCAGATACCTTAAAAGTAACTGACGGAGTTCATGCAATTTCAAATGGAAATGATAGAATTACATTGTTTTTAAAAAACGGTTATGATTTACAATTAGATTTTAAAGGAAATACATTGGCTGATGGAATTAAATATTCTGGAGTTGGTGCAGAAACAAATAATTTTATGGAAAATAAACGTATGTTTTTTATGAGTGATTTTGCAAATCCTAAAACATATTTTTCTTTAGAAAAAGATGCGTATACAGCAAGAATAGCAGAAGCAAAAACCTTATTGAAAAAATACAAAGACGAAGCGAAGGATTTAGATTCAGTAATTAACGCAATGGATATAAGAAATGACGAAATGTTTTTTGGTTATATAGAGTCTAATTACGATATAATGTATGAGAATTTAGCGAAATTTGCTAAAGGAAAGGCATCGCCAGTATTTGAAAATTATGAAAATTTTAAGGGAGGAAAAACTTCTTTAAAAGATTTAAAAGGTAAATATGTTTACATTGATGTTTGGGCAACTTGGTGCGCACCTTGTAAAGTTCAAATACCATTTTTAAAAACCTTAGAAAAAGAATATCATGGTAAAAATATTGAGTTTGTTAGTATTTCAGTTGATAAACCTGAAGCTTATAATACTTGGAAAGAAATGGTGAAGGAAGAGGCGTTAGGAGGAATTCAATTATACGCCGATAACAATTTTGAATCGAAGTTTATTATGGATTATGGAATAAATTCTATTCCAAGGTTTATTTTAATAGACCCAAATGGAAACATTGTGGATGCTGATGTGCTTAGACCTTCAGATCCTAAATTAAAAGAATTATTTACCGAGTTAGGAATATAAATTAAAAAGCGCTGAGAAATCAGCGCTTTTTTTATGTTTAAGTTTCTGGCTTGTCATTTTCATTACTTGTATCTTCTTCTGTTTCTTCTGGTGCAAATAATTGCAATAAGGCATTTGGTAAATAGTCTAAAATAGTTGAAGCTGTAAATGTTTCATAGCCTGTTTCTTGTATTGCAATATCTGCTGTTTTACCGTGTAAGTATACGCCAAAAATTGCTGCTTCTTTAGAGCTATAGCCTTGCGCCACCAATCCGGTTATTAAACCAGTTAAAACATCTCCACTTCCTGCAGTTGCCAAAGCCGGATTTCCAGTTGAGTTGAAATATAAACAATCACCATCTACAATTACAGTATTTGCGCCTTTAATTACTAATAGTACAGTATTGGTTTTTGAAAACTCAATGGCTTTTTTTAATTTATCAAAATCATTTTTCCAAGCACCAATTAAACGTTCCAATTCTTTTGGATGCGGTGTTAAAATAGAATTTTTTGGTAAAAGATGTAAAAGTTCAGGATGTATAGAAAGTATATTAATTCCATCGGCATCTATAATTAAAGGAAGTTGATTTTCTTTTAAAAAATTTCTAAAACCTATTCTTGTTTTTTCTAGTGTACCCATTCCTGGTCCAATTCCAATTACTGTTGGTTTTGTTTTAAAATTAAAGTAGTTTAAGGCGTCATCATCATCAACTTCAACCATAACTTCTGGAATAGAAATTTGTAAAATAGTATAACCACATTTTGGCACGTAAGCACTTACAAGTCCACTACCAATTTTTAAAGCGGCTTTTGCAGCTAGAGATATTGCACCAATTTTTCCAAAACTACCTCCAATAACTAATGAATGACCAAAATTTCCTTTATGAGACCATTTATTTCGAGGTTTGTAGATTGTTAAAATATCTTCTTTGGTTGTATATTGAGTTTTTGGTTTTAAGCTTTCAATAAAATTTTGATCTAAACCAATATTTATTACTTCCCAAGTTTTGACAAAATCTTTATTTTCTGGTAATAAAAAGACTAGTTTTGGAGTTTGAAAAGTAAGTATATGACCAGCTTTTAATACAGCATTTTTATCTGAAACCGATTTGTGTCCAAATAATCCAGAAGGAAAATCAATAGCTAGCGTAAATACTTTAGTACTGTTAATGTATTGAATTAATTTTTTGGTAAAACCAGAAGGGTTTCTAGAAAGACCAATGCCAAAAATGGCATCAATAACAATATCTTCAAAGGCAATTACGGGGAACTCATTTTCATTTTTAATAACCTTTGGCCATTTTCCTATTTCTTTTAGTTTATTATAGTTTTCTAAAAACTCAGGAGATCTTTTATCGCTAAAATTTACCACATAACAGTCAATATTGTAACCGTGTAAGTGTAAAAGTCGTGCAATAACTAGTCCATCGCCTCCGTTATTTCCAATGCCACAGAAAACGTGAATTTTTATGTTTTGCCCTTGTAATCGTTGATGAAGCCAATTAAAGCATTGCGTAGCGGCATATTCCATTAAATGGAGTGATGTTATTTCGTTATTGGAAATAGTTGCTGCATCTGCTTTTGCAATTTGTTTAGGAGATAGTATATACATAGCATTAAATTTAATAAAAAAAACCTCTCCAATTGGAGAGGTTTTTATAATTTTTTAGCCTTTAAATTCGCCCATATTATCGAATTTTTCCATTCGTTTTTTAACCAAATCTTTTATGCTTAACTTTTTTAATTGTTCAAAGGCTTCAAGAATTGTTTTTTCAACTTCTTTAAAAGCTGTTTCTCTATCGTAATGAGCTCCTCCTAAAGGTTCTTTTATAATACCATCAATTAATTTTTGTTTTTTCATGTCTTCAGCCGTTAATTTTAACGCTTCAGCAGCTTTTTCTTTATGTTCCCAACTTCTCCATAAAATAGAAGAACAAGATTCAGGAGAAATAACAGAATACCAAGTGTTTTCCATCATATAAACCAAATCACCAACGCCAATTCCAACTGCACCACCAGAAGCACCTTCACCAATAATAATGGTAATAATTTGTGTTTTTAATTTAGACATTTCAAAAATGTTACGAGCAATGGCTTCACCTTGACCTCTTTCTTCGGCTTCTAAACCAGGATAAGCACCCGGAGTATCTACTAAAGTTACTACTGGAATTCCAAATTTTTCAGCCATTTTCATTAAGCGTAATGCTTTTCTATAACCTTCAGGATTTGCCATTCCAAAATTTCTATATTGTCTGGTTTTGGTATTGTATCCTTTTTGTTGGCCAATAAACATAAATGATTGATCTCCAATTTTGCCTAAACCACCTATCATAGCTTTATCATCTCCAACACTTCTATCGCCGTGAAGTTCCATAAAGGTGTTTCCGGCTAGCGCAGTTATATGATCTAAAGTGTACGGTCTGTTTGGATGTCTAGAGAGTTGAACTCTTTGCCATGCAGTTAAGTTTTTATATATATCTTTTTTTGTTTTTAGCAATTTTTTGGTAATGTTTTTGCAACTTTCAGTAACATCAACATCACTTTCTTTTCCAATTAATTCGCATTTTTCTAATTGTTCTTCTAGCTCCTTAATAGGTAATTCAAAATCTAAATATTCCATATTCTTTATTTTTAGATGTAACTACAAATATACTAACTTAAAAAAAAGGATTGATAAGTTATATTGTTTTTTTATTTTTTATAATTCCATTTATTATTACCGTGAAAAATATTACAAGTGCTCCAATATAAAATTGCGAGCTCATTTGTTCTTTTTCACCAAACACTAACACCGCTAAAATAATTCCATAAACAGGCTCTAAATTAATAGTTAACATTACGGTATAGGGTGTTAAAAATTTCATTAATTTAACAGATACAATAAATGCGTATGCTGTACAAATACTGCTTAAAATTACTAAATAAAATATATCTGATGTTGTTAAGGTAAATTCTTTAACGCTAAAACCAGTGGTTAAAAGTATAAAACCTGTAATAAATAGAACACCGAAGAGTAATTGATAAAATGATATTATTTCGGCATCATGTTGGCGTACGTATAAACCATTTAATACCGAGAAAAGTGCCGATAAAAATGCTGCAATTAGTCCATAAATTATTCCTATGGTGTAGCCGTTGTCAATATTAAAAATAATATATAAACCAGAAATTACTATTAAACCAAAAAATAATTCTAAAAGATCAAGTTTTCTTTTAAAAAATAGGGGTTCAATTAATGAAGCAAATAAGGCTCCAGTACTTAAAGAAACTAATGTAACCGAAACATTGGAAACTTTAATAGCTGTAAAAAAGGCAATCCAATGAAGTGCAATTATAACGCCACCAATAAAAAATTTTAAAATTAGTTTAGGTGAAATTTTTATAGATTTTTTAGTTAAAAGAAAATATATAAATACAAAAAGTACGGCTATAGACATTCTATACCATACTAATGGAATTGCATCTAGGCTAATAAGCGCTCCTAAAATTGCGGTAAAACCCCAAATAAACACTAATAAGTGTAAGTG
>NZ_JBFHHX010000050.1:0-20652 GCF_041596795.1 Lutibacter sp. | reverse complement strand
TGGAACTGCTCAAAAATTAGTTCTGAATATGATTTCTACTTGTGTAATGATTCAATTAGGAAAAGTGAAAGGAAATAAAATGGTTGAAATGCAACTATCTAACAATAAACTAGTTGACAGAGGTACTAAAATGCTAATGGAGGAATTAAATATTTCTGAGGAAGTAGCTAATAAACTATTATTAGAACATAAAAATGTACGTTTAGCTATTCAGAAATATACCAATGGGCACAAATAAAAAGAAATTGGCACGTGGAATAAAATATGAAGTTGCTGCTTTACCTTTATTGCTTTTTGCCCCTATATTAATTACAATTGGCTATAAAGCAATTAAACTAAACAACAATTATTTATGGTTAATTGCTGGAATTTTAATGGCAATTGCCGCCATAGTTTTAGGTTATTTAGGGATTAAAATAATTTTAGATGCTTTATTTGATAAAAAAGAATGAGTGTATTTAACATCAAAAATTGGGAATATTGGTCTTCTTCTATGTTTTACATTCCACTACTACCCTACGCCTTTTATTTGGCAATTAAAGCAAGAAGTTTTGGCTTTTTTTCGGCAGTAAATCCAGGAATTGAAGGATCTGGAAATGGTTTAGAATCTAAATTTAAAACAATTGAATTATTACCAGACTATTGTAAACCTGCAACAGTATACGTTGCTAAAAATGAAAAAATTGCAACTGTTATTAATAACATCTCCAACGCTAAAATAAATTTTCCTTTAATTATTAAACCAGATATAGGCTTTAGAGGCTTGTTAGTAAAAAAAATTGGGAGTATTGAAGATCTTTCTTCATATTTAAATAAATACAATTCAATAAATTTAATTATTCAGGAATATATTGAGTTTGAAAATGAATGTGGTATTTTTTATCATCGTTTACCTTCAGAAAAAAGTGGAACAATTACTTCTTTAACTTTAAAAAAATATTTAACTGTTTATGGTAATGGAAAATCTACATTGTTAGAATTAATACATCAAGATAAAAGAGCTCAAAACTATTTAGCTAGCATTTTAGAAATTAACCAACCTAAACTAACTACTATTTATAAAAAAGGTGAAAAAATAATTTTAAACGTTATTGGAAACCATTCTAAAGGCACACAATTTATTAACGGTAATCACTTAATTAACAATGATTTGGTGAATTTTTTAAATTCATTAAACACACAAATTGATGGCTGGTTTTACGGCAGAATTGATGTAAAATATCATTCTTTTGATGAACTTTTAAAAGGCGAAAATTTTAAAATTTTAGAAATAAATGGAATTATTTCTGAACCAACACATATATACGATGCTACTACTGGTTCTTATTTTAAAGCATTAAAAAGCATAAAAAAACATTGGAAACTTATTTATACCATAGGAACAACAAATAATAAATTGGGCATAGCAAAATACACAAATCTTAAAGATTTTATAAGCACCTATTTTAAGTATAAAAGATATTTAAAAGAAATAGCTAAATTAAATGCTATTCAGTAATTTTTTGTTTTGGTGTTGTTGGATTAAAACCAAAATCTTTATCGGGTAATTGAATACCTAACTGATTAATAACATAACCAACACTTGCAAAATGATGAATTGCGTGGCTATGTGCCTGAATTAAAATTCCAACTACCGTGTACTTTGCCGAAATTGGTCCCAAACCTAAATCGTCTGTTACTGTTACAATTTTATTAAAATCATCCGGATTTAATTCTCTTAGTTTTACTATGGTTGAAGTAATATAATTAATTCCGTGGGCTGTAAAGTTTTCGGCTAAATCATTCCGTTTTCTTTTAATTAAATTGATCTCATTAGAAGGTAAACCTTCAAAAACACAATCAAAAACATCTAAAATATGACGAATATGACCTCCTATACTAGAATAATATGGAGCTATTGTTGTATTGCTATATTCTTCATCTGAAATACATTGTAGAAGCTTTACTCCTCTTAACAAATTTTTTTCAATAGCTTCAATCATAATTCTAATTCAAAATTTAAGATTTGTAAATATAAAATAAATTAATGTACTATTTTAATTAAGGTAAAAACCCCTAATGCTAAAAACAGTAAACTTAAAATTACATTAATATTTTTAGCTATAAACGATACTTTTTTAATAATAATATTAGCAAAAACAATATAGGTACTAAACAATAAAAACGAACCAATAGAAGCTCCAATAACAAATAAAAGTATAAAAGGTTGCTCTATTAAAATTTTATTTTCGGCAGCCAAAAAAATACTTATTCCTAAATAAAAAGGTATTCCCAACATATTTATTAATGACATTCCAATTCCCTTTAAAAAATAATTCCCTTTTGTGTTGCTTATTTTCGGATTTAATTCCTTTCGAGATAAATAATAGAAAAAAATTGATAATATAAAAAACACTACCACACCTGCAATTTTTAAACGTTCTATTACTTCTGGATTTTTAATAAAATAATCAGCAAAATATAATGCAATTCCTGCTTGTACAAAAACTATTAAAGCGGCTCCAAATGCAAATTTTAAACTATTGGAAGTTCCATTTTCTATTCTAATTTTTAACGCAGTCATATTTAACATTCCAGGAGAAATTAATCCAAAATAAGCCATTAAAACTCCATAAAATATATGTACTATATAATCCATTTTTGCTGTGAAAATTTAAAAAATTAAATATATTAATAAATTAGATGTGTACAGTAACATTAATTACAATCTATTCCTATTTTAATATGTAATTTTGATTAGAAGTTAAAAATTAAAAGCACTGCTGAAAGTTAAGAGTAATCTTGATTTTTTATAAATGAACCACTAAATTTTTTAGTGGTTTTTTTTTTACAAATCTGTTTTAAATATCAATATTTTGGCATACCTTTTGGATACTAAATATCAAGTGGAAGTCGAAAAACTAAAAGAGTAGACATTATTCTAAATATTGATATAATGAAAAAAACACTTTTATATAGTATCCTATTTATTTTTGCATTTAGTAGTTTATATGCTAATAGCTATAATTCCTTTTATCATAAATCTTTTTTCCAAGAAATTAAAAGTAACCAACCTATAGTTTTTTATGAAAACGGGATTCAATTTTCTATTCAATTAAATGGCACTTTTACTTTTGCAGCTGTAAACACAATGAAAAATGACGAAAAATACAAGAACGTATTAGTAAAACGAAATTCAAAAGGACAGATAACTGGAATTAATACTGTGAAAATTTCTTATAAAAGCAATGGAAAAATTAATAAAATAGGCACTGTAGATTTTCAATATAGTAAACGAAAATTAGTTAAAGTTGGAAAATTACTTGTAATATACAAAAGCAATGGCGAAGTAATTTACTCAGGTAATGTTAAAGATGTTAAAAAGACATATTTTAAAAAGAAACCAAACGTAAGAATGTCATAAAAAGTTATAAGCTATTTACCCTTTTTAAACATTAAAGCTGCCATTGCGTTTAACTCTTCAGAAATTTTAAATCTTTTTATTAATATTAAATAAATTATTGAAATTAATACACCTTTTAAAATGATATT
Organism: Lutibacter sp.; assembly: GCF_041596795.1. Classification (GTDB taxonomy): domain Bacteria; phylum Bacteroidota; class Bacteroidia; order Flavobacteriales; family Flavobacteriaceae; genus Lutibacter. The sequence goes on along the minus strand of NZ_JBFHHX010000050.1, from coordinate 17,121 downwards.
TACAAAAGGGTTGAAACTAAAATTCCAGAAATAAAAAAGTGCAAAAACAACACTAATAATTATAGCCACTTTAATTGTATTTATTCCAAAAGGTTGAATTTTAAATTTAGATTGTATATACCCAATTTTAATGGCGCTATATAATATCATAACTATTAACGTTGCTAATGCTGCGCCATCAATACCAATCATTGCAATTAACCATTTATTTAAAAATATAACTGTAACCGCCATTGCAATAGATAAGTAAAAAAATATTTTATAATAAATAGAATTTACTAAAATGGCATTTCCGGTTCCTAAAGCCAATTCAACCAATTTTGATAATGATATAATTAAAACTACCCAAACTCCTTTGGTATATTGCGGTTTGTTAATTAACAAATACATATCGTTTATATTTAAATTAATTAACAAGAAAAATAAACCTCCAACAACTAATAAATTTATAGAAGTTTGCTGATACATTTTCTCAACGGCAACATAATTATCATCGTTCATATCTTTTGCCGTAATAGGACTTGTAATTTGCTGCATTGCTCTTGTTGGAATTGCAATTACACTTGCAATATAAATTCCCACAGAATAATAGGCAACTTGCGCAATCTTTTCCATTTGAGGAATCATAAATTTATCAATCTCCAATAAAATTCCAGCAGCTGAACCAGCTACAATTATATAAAATGAAAATGATAATAACTCCTTAAAATTTTCTGGCAACACAAATTTAAAGGTTGGTTTATACACATAAAAGGCATATAACATCATAATAAGTGTACTTAACCCATACACAATTACAACGCTATAAATAAACTGCTCATCGGTTAACAACTTTAAATACACGGCTAGCAATAAAAACGATGTACAAATACGTGGGAATAATTCTTTTATAAAATTTCCAAAAACCGATTTTAAATGCACTTTTGTCCACGCATAAAAAACTTCAAAATAGCCCATAAAAATGGCAGTAATAAAAATTAAATACGTATACTTTTTTATAATTGGATTTTCCTCAGAAATCCAGTTAGCAATATTTTCATATACTAAAGTACCTATTAACGCTAAAGGAATAATTATAAACAACGGAATAACCAACGTTGTTGCTAAAAAATTATCGCGCTCTAATTTTGTTTTGTACGATGAATAAAACTTTATAATGGTATTTTGCATACCAAATACCAATAAAGGCAATAAAATATTTGCTGCAGAAAGTAAAAAAGTAATTAACCCAAAATAATCTTCATGTAAAAAATGCGTGTATAAAAACAATACATTAATACCACCAACTCCAAATCCTAAAAAAAGGATGATTGTATTTATAAATGATTGCTTTAATACAATTCCCATTACACAATTTTTAGTATTTCTTTATACATATTTTCTCCAATGTTATTTCCATATAAATCAACCTCAAAATTAATAGTTGAATTTTGAAAATTAGTAAAAGCTTCAATCATTTTAACCGTATTTGTTCCAACAATTTTAGCAAAACCATTGGTTACCAATTCAATCCATTCGGTTTCTTCTCTGGCAATTATACAGTGTTTCTTATTAAAAAAAGCCTCCTTTTGAAGTCCTCCACTATCTGTTACTACCAAATTACAATTTTTCAATAATTCTAACATATCAAAATAACCAACCGGATCAATTATTTTTATGTTAAAGTTTAAATTATTGGCTTTTAAAATACCTTCTGTTCTGGGATGTAATGGTAAAACCACTGTTTTTTCTTTGCCAATAGTTTCTAATCCCGCAAAAATTGAGTTTAAATTCGATAAATCATCCGTATTTTCTTGACGATGAATAGTTGCTAACACAAATTCATTTTTTTCTAACTTCAAATCGGAAATAATTGTCGATTTCTGCTGCGAAAATTGACTATAATATTCCACAGCATCTTTCATAATATCACCACTTTTCACAATTTTAATAGGCATATTTTCAAAACCTTCATTTACCAAATTATCAATTGCACTATCTGTTGGGCATAACAATAAATCGGAAATTCTATCGGTTAAAATTCTATTAATTTCTTCTGGCATTTTCATGTTAAAAGAGCGTAAACCCGCTTCAATATGCACAACTTTTATATGCAACTTTTTTGCCGCAAGTGCACCAGCAAGTGTAGAATTTGTATCGCCAAAAACTACAACTCCATCAGGTTTTTCAATTACTAAAACTTCTTCTATTTTTTGCAACATTTGCCCAGTCATAGCACCGTGATTTAATCCGTTTATTGCCAAATTATATTTTGGCTTAGGAATTTCCATTTCGCTAAAAAAAATATCGCTCATATTGGCATCATAATGTTGCCCAGTATGCACAATAATTTCCTCAATTTCTTGATGTTTTAATATTTCTCTGCTTAAAACTGCTGCTTTTACAAATTGTGGACGAGCGCCCAAAATGGTTACAATTTTTTTCATGCGGTTATTTCATAAATTATTTCCGAAACTTTTTTAGTCAATTCTCTTCTATGAAATTGAGCAACATTGTTAGAATTTATGCTTAAAGTTCCATTTTTAAATTGTTGGTACAACTCTAAAATATGAGTTTCCAAACTAAATTTATCTTCAAAATCTACCACCTTTCCGGCGTTTGCATTATTAATAATTTCTGCTAAATCTCCATTGGTTGGTGCAATTGCTAAAATTGGACGTTTTGCCATTAAATACTCAAAAATTTTACCGGTAAGAATACCTTTTGCACTTGGTACATTGTTTACAATTAATAATAGTACCTGCGATTTTTTCTGAAATTCAATTACCTCTTTATGAGCAACATAATCTACAATCTCAACATTTTTAGAAAGCCCAAAATTTGAAATATCATTTTTTACAGAAACATCAATTTTACCAATTAATTTTAATTGAAAATCTAGAGCAAAATTATTGTTTTTCAACACAATTTTAGACAATACTTCCCAAAGAATTTTAGGATTTCTATCCGCATTCATTAAACCAATATGTGTTAAAGTAAACTTTTTATCCAACATATTATTTTCTTGAACCTCGCCATCAAAACCATTGGTTACAACCTTAATATTTTTATTAAAAGCTTGATAATTTTGTTTCATTGTTTGCCCAACAACCAACACAGCATCAGACAATTGCAATACCTTTTGCTCTAATTGATGATGTTTTTTAATAGCTTTTGGAGATAATGGTAACTGATGAAAATAATCAATTTCTGTCCAAGGATCTCTAAAATCTGAAATCCATTTTATACCTAATTCTTGTTTTAATTGCACCCCAATTAAATGTAAACTATGTGGCGGACCAGTAGTTATAACTACATCAATATTATTTTTTGAAATATATTCTTTTAAAAATTTTACTGAAGGTTTCACCCAAAATTTTCGAGCATCAGGAATAAAATAATTTGCCCTAATATATTGCAGTACTTTTCCAAAAAAAGTAGGATTTGGGTTTAAAAATCCAGCACTTTCTGTTTTCTTTTTTCCAAACAATGAAAGTACATTATTTGGTTCCCAAATTGGCTGTTTTAGAATTTCAATACCAGAAGGAATATCTTTTTCTAATGAATTATCGGTAATAGGATAATTTGCATTTTCAACAGTATAAACTATGGGTTCAACACCAAAATCCCTAAAATATTTTACAAATTTTAACCAACGCTGCACTCCAGATCCACCAGCAGGCGGCCAATAATATGTTATAATAAGTGCCTTTTTCATTAATTAAAATTTTGATATAACGCTATCAATTTCTCAGATGTTTTTTCCCAATAAAATTCATTTTCAATAAAAGCTTTTCCACTTTCACCAAATTTAGTTTGTAATATTGATACGTTGTAAAGTTCTAATACTTTTTCGGTAAAATCTAACACATCCTCAGCCTTATGAACCAAACCTGCATTGGCTTTTTCAACAATATTTTTTTGAGATAAAGCATCGCTCACCAAAAGCGGTTTTCCGAAACTCATGTATTGAAATATTTTATTGGCATAGGTTGTATCATGATGCAAATTTCTGTGCAAAGGTGAAATACAAATAGTGCTTGCCATAATATATGACGGAAACAATTTTTCATTTTGCCAACCTTCAAAGTCTACATATTTTTCAATAGCTAAATCCTGAACCAATTGTTTTAAAAAAATATCTGAAGTATTGCTACCAACAATTACCAACTTTATATTGGTTATTTTATCTTTTAATGTTGCTATACTTTGAATTGCAGTACTTAAACCTCTTCTTAAACCAGTATCTCCAACATACAATAACACAAAATTATTTTTATACTTTTCAATAATCTCGTTTTTAACTTCTGCTTTATTGTAGTACGATTTATGAACTGTATTTGGCACTACAACAATTGTTTCTGGTAACTTGCCTACTCTAGTAACTATTTCGTTTTTAGACTCTTCAGTTACAACTACAACCGCAGTTGATTTTTTTATAAATTCTTCCTCTTTTACTTTCCATTTTACAGATGAAATTAAATATTTACCCGGAAATTTTTGTAAATGTGGATAAAACTTCATTATTTCTGGTCTGTTTTCGTGTAAATCTAACACTGTTTTTAACTGCAATTTTTCAGTTGCTTTAAATGCAGCTTCTGCAATTTGAATATCATGAATATGTACAATTTCAATAACATTTTTTACTAAAAAATGGTGAATTTTTTTGACTAATAGTTTAGAATAAATAGGAATTGTATAAACTAATGCCGAAGATTTGTATGTAAATTTATTAGATTTATAGCGCTTAACTTGAATACCGTTTATAATTTCACTTTTTGGCTCGTTGCCATATTTTAAACAAAACAAGAAAACCTCATGACCATTTTCAATTAATGAAATAGCCTCATTTGCCACTCTAGGATCAGGTGGAAATGTTTTGTCTAAAATCATTCCTATGCGCATTGTATTTATTTTTCAGCGTAAATTGCGTAGTATCGTGGTGTAAATTTTCTTAATAATGGTCTAATTCCAATTTTATGAATAGGGCTTGTCCACTTTTGAGTTTTTTTAATAGTCCACCCTGTTTTTTCAATTAGCCAATTAAACTGCCAATCTTCAAACTCATGGTAATGTCTGTCTCGCATATCAGTTTTACTTCTGTATGCTTTAGCAAACCATAAATTTAATGGTATAGTAGCTATTATTTTTTTTGCTTCAATGGCTTTTAACACTTCATAAGGCGATAGTAAATGTTCGAAAATTTCAAAAGCAGTAACTGCATCAACCTTATGTTGTTTTACAATTTCTGGCAATTCATCTAAATCTTCACCCAATGTATTAATTACTGTATAACCATTTTGTTCCATAATTTCAGAAAATGGATTTCGCACACCCAAATCTAAAATGGTTGCTGGTGCTGGTAATGCGGCTTGTAAAAATTTCAACGTATGTTTATAACGTCGAGAAGGTATTTTAGCGTACATTTTTTTTCTTTTTATCAATATAAAACCATCCAATAGGAATTAACAACAAAAATGCATACGAAACTAATGCTATAGTATTTCCTTTTTTAATTACTGTTGGTTCAAATTTAAATTCAATGGTATGTTTTCCGGCAGGTATTTCCATTCCGCGTAACACATAATTCACTCTATAATAAGGTTTTAAAACACCATCAACATAAGCATTCCAACCATTTTTATAATACATTTCAGAAAACACTGCAAATTGGTTTGTTGAAGTAGTTGAGTTGTATGTTAAATGGTTATCCTTGTAATTTATTAAGGCTATAGTTGCTGTTGAATCTTTTGGAAATTCAGTTTTAAATTTATCATTTGTAAATCTAACATCAATAATAGCTTCAGTTTTTGTTTTTAAACTATCTAAACCTAAAATTTCCGCATCAGCATTTTTTACAATTTTAATAGTATTAACAAACCATGCATTGCCATTTACATCGGGGTTTTGTTGTGCTGTTAAACGCTGATTACTATCTTCAAACATAAAATACTTAGTATTTAACATGTTTAACACTTCAATATTATTTTTTGCTATTTGAAAATCAAACAACTCTTGATATCTTCCTAATTTTGCAGCGTGGTAACCACCAATAGAATTATGAAAATAAGAAGTACTTCCATCATTCATTGGATCAACCGCAAAATTTGCAACCCTATAATATGTTGTATCTTTTAATATTTCTTTATCTATTGCTGAAGCTACAAAAGGTTTGTCAATTTCACGCGCACTCATAAAATCTTCGTTATTTACATAACGTCTGTCTACAGCTACCAAATCAAATAAAATTAAAGCACCTAAAGCAATAATAGCCGCATTCATTTTTAATTTTTCTTTTAAAAACAACCATAAAACACTAGCAGACAATAGTACTAATATTAAGGTTCTTAAACTATCTGCAAAGAATACTGCTTTTCTATCAGCAATAATAGCATCTAATAAACCAGGTAATAATTTATCATAACTTTCATCTCGTAAACCTTCAAAAGCAAATAAGCTTGATCCAAATAGTGTAAATATCAGTGCCAATCCTCCAACAATATACAATGCTTTTTTTAAGACATTTAATTTTACCTCCGATGAATTTTTATCAGAAAACCATTCTTTTAATCCTAAAATTGCCAATAGAGGAATTGCCATTTCAGCTAACACCTGAATGGATGAAACCGCTCTAAACTTGTTATACATTGGCACAAAATCAATAAATAAATTGGTTAAAGCATTAAAGTTTTTACCCCAACTTAATAAAATTGAAAATATGACTACGCCCACTAACCAATTTTTTAATTTTCCTTTTGCTAAAAATAGCGCCAAAACAAATAAAAATAATAGAATAGCACCAATATATGCTGGAGCTTCTACAATAGGTTGGTTTCCCCAATATAAAGGAGCATATTGTGCAAATTCTTTTGCCTGGCGTGGATCTGTTTTATCTTTTAAAAACTGATAAATATTTGAGTCTAAACCTACATCTTCATAATTTCCTCCACCTGTAAAACGTGGAATAAATAAATTAAAAGTTTCAGTAATTCCGTAACTATATTCAGTAATATAATCTTTAGAAAGACCTTTTACTTTTTCCTTTTCACTACCATCTGGATTTATTGTTAACTCACTTTTTCCACGTGTGCTAAAATTTACATATTCACTAGTTGCCAATAAACTTGGTGCATTTACGCCAATTGCCAATACAACTGCAACTACTAAAACTGCAATACTTTTAAAAAACGCTGGTAATTCCTTTTCTTTAAAAGCATCAATTATATAAACAATTCCTAAAATTAGCACTACAAATAACAAGTAATATGTCATTTGTGGATGTCCGGCACTAACTTCTAAAGCCATAGCAATAGCAGTAAGTACAAATCCCCATAAATAATTTTTGTTTAGCGTGAGTAAAATCCCTGCTAAAACCATTGGCATATAAGCAATTGCGTGTGCTTTTGCATTATGACCAACACCTAATATAATTATGTAATATGTAGAAAAACCAAAGGCTAAGGCTCCTAAAATGGCTAACTTCCACTCTACTTTTAAAACTGATAATAAAATAAAGAAACTTAATAGATATAGAAATAAATAATCTGCCGGTCTTGGTAAAAATCGTAATACATCATCTAATGCTTTTACAAAATTATTTGGGTATAATGTACTTAAATTGTATGTTGGCATACCACTAAACGCAGCATTTGTCCAATATGGTTCTTCACCATTTTCAGCTCTAAAGTCGTTTACCTCTTTAGCCATTCCAATAAAATGCTTTATATCATTTTGGAATATTTTTTTACCTTCCAATACTGGTGAAAAATAAGTTACAGAAATTAAAATAAAGGCAATTATTGCAATAAAATAAGGTGTAAGCTTTTTAAAATTTTCTTTCATAAATTAATCTTTAACTTCTTCGTAATCAACATAATCACCTATATCTTTATTACTTTTTGGCTCATTTGGTTTTTTAGCAATTACCGTTTCTCCAACTTTTCCACTAGTATCATTGTACTGGTTTTGCTGTTGTTCATTGTACTTTTTTTGAACATTTTCAACCATTTTTTTCACAAATAATGGCAAAATAAATTTGCTAATAAATTTTAATACATAGTACACAATTAATATAATTGCTAGTGTTTTTAACAATCCCATTTCATATAATATTAATAATTTTCAAAAATAACAATTTGATAGTTACCAAAACGTTTAATTAGATAAAATCTTATATTTACAACCTAATCTAAAACTTCATGAAAAGATTTATTTTATTGGTAACAGCAATAATTACCTTTCAAATTGTGAATGCTCAATATACTGAAATCATTAATTCTAAACGACCAGGATTTTCAGAAAGCCCGTATAGTATTGGTACAGACGTATTTCAATTTGAAACTGGGATGTTTTACAAAACCAATAATGATGAAAATTTATTAGCTATTCCAAAAACGTATGGAGGCGAATTGTTTTTTAGATATGGTAAATTTTTAGAAAAATTGGAGTTTGATGCTAAAATTACCTATCAAAATGATGAAATTAAAAATCCATTTGGAAATAATTACAATGAGTTTGGCGTAAGTGAACTGGCAATTGGTGCAAAATATTTAATTTATCAAAAAGAATATGTAGATAAATCTAAAGAAGTTAGAAGTTGGAAACGCAGAAATGCATTTGACAAAAGCAGATTTATTCCTTCGGTTGGTGTTTATGCAGGTGTGCATACCAATTTTTTAAGTGAATATTATAAAGATGATGCTGTTAGTTTTAAAGGTGCTATTTTGTTACAAAACGATTTTTCTGATAGATTGGTATTACTTACAAATTTAATTGCAGACAAAATTACTTCTGATGATAACAATTACTCTTACATTGTAACTATGACCTATGCTTTAAGTGAAAGATGGTCTTATTTTATTGAAAATCAAGGAATATTTAAAGAAAATGATAATGAGTTTCACTTTGGAACAGGAGCCGCGTATTTATTTTCAGATAATTTACAAATTGATGCTTCTGTAAGAACTAATTTTTTTGAAGATTATTCATTTGTATATTCATCAATTGGTGTAGCTTGGCGATTAGATAAGCATTCTGATGAAATTATAAACAAAAGCTCACCTCTAAATCAATTAACAAAAAAACGCAAAAAAAGAGGTAACTTTTTTTCTCGACTATTTAAAAAGAACTAATTTTTATGATTACCATACAAGAAATGATTTCAAAAAAGGAACTAAAACAATTTGTTAAATTTCCTTTTGAATTATATAAAAACAATGCGTATTGGGTTCCGCCAATTATTAATGATGAATTGGAATCTTTTAACAAAGATATAAATCCTGTATTTAACCATGCTGAAGCACGTTTTTTTGTGGCTTTAAAAAATAATAAAATTGTTGGACGTGTTGCAGCAATTATAAACTTTACAGAAATAAAAGATCAAAACCTTAAAAAAATGCGCTTTGGTTGGTTCGATTTTATTGATGATATTGAAGTTTCTAAAGCACTTTTAACAAAGGTTGAAGAAATTGGAAAACAACACAAATTAGAATTTATGGAAGGTCCTGTTGGCTTTTCCAATTTAGACAAAGTAGGTGTTTTAACCGAAGGATTTGATCATATTGGTACTATGGTAACTTGGTACAATTACCCATATTATCAAGAACATTTTAAACAACTAGGTTTTGCAGTTGAAAAGGAATATTTAGAAAATAAATTCCCTTTTAAAAATGTAATAAAAGAACCTATTGAAAGAGTTGTAACTATTATACAAAAGCGATATGAATTGACTACTCTAAATTTTACAAAAACAAAAAACATTATGCCGTATGTAGATAAAATGTTTGATTTGTTTAATAAAAGTTATGCATCTTTACCTTCGTTTGTGCCAATTTCAGATCTTGAAATAGCTTATTTTAAGAAAAAATATTTATCATTTATCAATCCTGAATATATAAAATTTGTAGTTGATAAAAATGATAACATGATTGGATTTGCCATTACAATGCCCTCATTTTCAACAGCTTTACAAAAAGCAAAAGGAAAACTATTTCCTTTTGGAATATTCCATTTATTAAAAGCTAGAAAAGAAAGTAAAGATGCCATTTTTTATTTAATTGGAATCCATCCAGATTATCAGAATAAAGGAATTCACGCTTTAATATTTTTAGAATATCAAAAAACATTTGAAAAATTAGGCATAGTAAACTGTATAAGAACACCAGAATTAGCGAGTAACAAAGCTATAGCAGCGGTTTGGAAAAACTTCTCGCCTGTAACCTATAAAAAACGTTGTACATTTAGAAAAGATATTTAATGCAATTATTTTACAATCCTGAAATAACAATAGAAACTAAACAATTTACTTTTGATAAAACCGAAAGTAGACACATTGTAAAGGTTCTTCGAAAAAACGAAGGCGATACAATATTTATTACCAATGGTTTTGGTGATTTATTTACGTCGAAAATTATTGCTGCAAACGATAAAAAATGCTTGGTTGAAATTACCGCTATTGAAACTAAACAAAAACCGTGGAATTATTATTTACACATTGCCATTGCACCCACAAAACTAAATGATAGATTTGAATGGTTTTTAGAAAAAGCTACTGAAATTGGAATAGATGAAATTACACCTATTATTTGTGATCATTCTGAGCGTAAAGTACTAAAAACAGACAGAATGGAAAAAATAATTCAATCTGCAGCAAAGCAATCGCTTAAATTTCATTATCCAAAATTAAACGAACCTATTACTTTTAATGATTTTATAAAATTAAACTTTGAAGGACAATTGTTTATAGCACATTGTGAAGAAACAGAGAAAAAATTGTTAAAAACCGAATTAAAACCTCAACTACCAACTACAATTTTAATAGGTCCGGAAGGCGATTTTTCGCCTAAAGAAATTAAGCAAAGTTTGGGGCGTTCGTTTATTCCTGTATCTTTGGGAGAAAGCAGGTTACGTACCGAAACAGCAGGAATTGTTGCAGTGCATAGTGTTGCGTTTATAAATGAGTAAAAGCAGTGGGCAGTAAATAATAAATATACCAAATACCTAAAAAAATTATAATTTGAAACCAATTAATAGATACTTTATGCCTTATATAAAATACCTGATAGTTTTTATCTTTTGGGTATTTACAATTAGCATTGTATCTGCCCAACAAATTGCAGTTTTAAAATATAATGGCGGTGGAGATTGGTATGCAAATCCAACTGCTTTACCAAACCTAATTAAGTTTTGTAATACTCAAATAAAAACATCAATTAAAGAAACTCCTGAAACCGTAAGCGTAAATAGTTCTGATTTATTTAATTATCCTATAGTTTTTATGACAGGACATGGGAATGTTTTTTTTAATGATGATGATGCTGAAAACTTAAGGAACTATTTAATTTCAGGTGGATTTTTGCATATTTCTGATAACTACGGATTTGATAAATTTATTAGACGAGAGATTAAAAAAATATTTCCAAATTTAGATTTTCAAGAAATCCCTTACAATCACCCAATATTTCATCAAACTTTTAATTTTGACAAAGGTATTCCAAAAATACACGAACACAATAACAAAGCGCCACAAGGTTTTGGTTTATTTTATGATGGAAGATTGGTTTGTTTTTATGATTATGAAGCCGATTTAAGCGATGGTTGGGAAGATGAAGAAATTCATAACGACCCATATGAAATAAGACTTAAAGCATTAAAAATGGGTGCCAATATTATTGAGTATGCTTTTAAAAACTAATATGGTTGAAAATTTAGATTCTCTTAAAATTAATTTTGATACTGAAGGCCTTTGGGTTTTAAATATTACGCTAGCCATTATTATGTTTGGTGTTGCTTTGGGAATTACTGTTGATGATTTTAAACGACTTATTAAAAACCCCAAAATTTTACTTACAGGAATAATCTCTCAATTTATATTGCTTCCGTTTGCAACTTTCATTTTTATTAAGTTAGTAAACCCAATGCCAAGTATTGCGCTTGGAATGATGATGGTTGCGGCTTGTCCCGGTGGAAATATTTCAAATTTTATGACACAAATGGCTAAGGGAAACACTGCTCTTTCAATTAGTTTAACAGCTTTTGCAACATTGTTATCACTTGTTATGACACCATTTAATTTAAGCTTTTGGGGAAATAATTATGCTCCAACTGCCGAAATTCTTCAAAATATTGAATTAGACCCTTTAGAATTGGTAAAATTAGTGACGCTTATTTTAGGAATTCCATTAATAATAGGTATGCTTATAAGAAAATATAAACAAGAACTTTCAAAAAAATTACAAAAAATATTAAAACCCATAAGCCTAATTATTTTTATAATTTTTATAATTATTGCATTTTATGATAACCTATCAATTTTCATGAATTATGCACATTATGTACTAATTTTAGTTATAGCTCACAATTTAATAGCATATTTGGTCGGTTTTTACTTTGCCAAAGCAATGCAACTTTCCTATAAAGATCAAAAAACATTATCTATTGAAACAGGAATACAAAATTCTGGATTAGGACTTTTATTAATATTTAGCTTTTTTCAAGGCTTAGGCGGAATGGCTTTATTGGTTGCATTTTGGGCAATTTGGGACATAATTTCTGGTTTGGCTTTAGCAACGTATTGGGCAAAACAAAAAACTAACAATTGATATTTTGAAACATCTTTGGTATAATATTATTAAGGTTTATGTAAAAATTGGACTCTTTTTTACATTAAAAAAAATAAGTGTTTATGGTAGCGAAAATATTCCTAAAAAAGGACCAATATTATTTGTGGCAAATCATCAAAATGCATTGTTAGATGCTATTTTAATACCAACAACAAACAGCAGAAATATTCATTTTTTAACAAGAGCTAGTGCTTTTAAAAATAAATTAGCAGATAAAATTCTACGCACTTTAAATTTAATACCGGTTTATAGATTACGCGATGGCAAAAATAGTATCGAAAAAAATATTGCAATTTTTGAGCAATGCTTCGATCTTTTAAAAGATGAAAAAGCTATACAAATTTTTGTTGAAGGTGAACATCATCAATTAAGAAGAGTAATCCATTTAAAAAAAGGTTTTGCACGTATTATTTTAGGAACACTTCAAAAATACCCAAACTTAAATATACAAATTGTACCTGTGGGCATTAATTATGATAAGCATTTAGAGTTTCCTTGTAGCAGTTCTATTTATTATGGAAAACCAATACAAGCCAATCAATTTTTTGATTTACAAAATCCAGATTATAAATTTAAAGCTATTATAAATGAAGTTAGAAATGCTTTAAAAAAGTTAACACTTCATATTGAAGATGTTAAAAATCACGATGAAATTTTATTAAAATTAAAGGCTGCAAACGTAGATTTTTTAAATCCTTTAAAAGCCAATAAATCACTTGAAAATATTGATGCACTACCCAAAATAAAAGTAAAAAAAACCATTAATTGGTTAGCTCCTATTTATTTTATGGCAAAATTAAACAGCTTTTTTCCATTATTAATTTGGAAATATTTAAAGCCTAAAATAAATGATATTATTTTTACAAATACCTACAGATTTGCTTTAATTACAACCGTATTTCCGTTGTTTTATATACTACAAGCAAGCGTTATTTATACTTTTTTAAATATAAAATATGCACTTTTATATTTACTAATAAGTATATTACTAGGTATAATTACAACTAAAACAATGAAAGTTATTTAATAATAGCGTCTTGAATATATTGCTGAATTTTAGTTCTGGCATTACTTGTAACCAAACCTCTGTTACCCATAGTTGGAAAAACTCTGTTTGATAAAAAAACATAAACAATTTCTGTTTCCGGATCTGCCCAAGTAAATGTTCCTGTAAAACCACTATGTCCAAAACTTTTATTGGAAACACAACCACAAGTAGCACTTTCCGACTCCTCAAGTTGTGGCTTATCAAATCCAACACCTTTTCTTACTTTCTGGTCTTCAAAATATCTATGATTAAAAGTATCTAAAGTTTCAGGTTTAAAATACCTCTTTCCGCCATAATAACCTTTTTGCAAATACATTTGCATTATTTTAGCTACATCATTTGCGTTTGAAAATAGTCCTGCGTGACCACCAATACCTCCTTGCATTGCTGCTCCCATATCGTGCACATAGCCGTGTACTAAAGAATATCGGTAATAATCATCTTTTTCTGTTGGAACAATTTCTTTTAAACTGTATTTCTCTAATGGTACATACGAAGTTCTATTTGCACCCAAAGTTTTGTAAAAATGCTCCTGAGTCAATTCATTTAAATCTTCACGATAGTATTTTTCCAAATAATCCTTAAATAAAAAGTACGATAAATCGCTGTATTTATATTGTGGCTTATCTAACAAATCAGTCTTTGCAATAATATCAAAAATAGAATCTTTATAATCGGTTCTTAAATATAAATTATTAGCAACTTTAATATTGTATTTTTTAGATGACACGGTTCTATAATATTCTTCTGATGGTTGTTTGGTACTATCCAATGTTTTTAAATAAAAAGGAATCCAAGCCTGCAATCTACCGTAATGCGATAAAACCTCTTTAACGGTTAATTTACTTTTATTGGTTTTTTTTAATTTAGGTAATAAAGTCCCTAAAGTGCTCTCTAAAGAAAGTACTTCTTTTTCTTCAAGTTCCATAATTAAAGGTAATGTTGCTAAAATTTTTGTCATAGAAGCCACATCATACAAATGATTATTTTCTACCTTCACAGTATCTACATCTGTTTGGTAACCAAAACTTTTATTATAAATTACTTTTCCCTTTCTAGCAACTAAAATTTGCATTCCTGGCGCCATTTTTTCTTTTATTATAGTGGCTGCCATAGAATCTATTTTTTTTAACTTCTCCGAACTCATACCTACTTCTTCAGGAATAGTATAAGCTAATCTTTTTAATGAGGTAGACATTAATCCGTGGCCTTCAGAAAAAACATTTTTTATTGAAACTGGTAATTTCCCTTTTATTTCCAATGCTCCAAAAATCATTTGAGCTGAAATTTCTTGAGATAAAACACTGTTTTGATATGAAACCATTAAGCCTTCAAAATTCTCAAATGTTTTTACATCTAACAAACTATAAGGACTCGCAAAAACATCAACAATTACTTTTTTTAATCGTGCAATTTCCTGAATCCAAACCAAATCTTTATCTAAAAACTTATAATCTTTCCAAGGATTTGCATTTGATTTATGATACCCAATAATCACCAAATTATAGGGTTCTAGTTGGGTTATTAAATCATCTAAATTTTGACTTGAAACTACATCTACATCTGCATAATTTTTAAGCATATTTACAAAAGCGCTACCATCATCATCTCCAAATTTTACAT
Source organism: Lutibacter sp. (assembly GCF_041596795.1). Taxonomy (GTDB): domain Bacteria; phylum Bacteroidota; class Bacteroidia; order Flavobacteriales; family Flavobacteriaceae; genus Lutibacter. Next base: position 1,851 of record NZ_JBFHHX010000050.1, on the reverse strand, counting down.
AGGCAATTTTCTTTTTATCTAAACTCTGAATTGGAAAAATAACTCCATCATTTTTTAATAACGAAATTGAATTCTCTACTAATTTTCTATGTAAAAGATCATCATTTATAGAATTTAAATCATTTTGTAAATTCTTTAAATTAACAAATTTATTTTTGTTTAAACCTGCCCAATATTTCGCTTTTAATATTTTTTCAACCGAATAATTAATACGAGCTTCAGTAATTATTTTATTTTCAATAGCATTTTTAATTTTTACAACTGCTGCAGGTACATTTGCCGGAATTAATAAAATATCGTTACCTGCCAACAGCGCTGCCAAATCTATATCTCCTGGTTCTGCATAATCAGCAGCACCTTTCATATTAAGCGCATCGGTTAAAATTAAACCGTTAAATTTTAAATCTTTTTTTAATAAATTGGTTATTACGTTATAAGATAATGATGTTGGTAACTGACTATTTGGCTCTAATGCTGCAACGCTTAAATGCGCCACCATTACACTTGTTAAGTTGTTATTAATTAAAGTTTTATACGGATACAACTCTATAGAATCTAGCCTTGAAATATCAAAATCTAATACCGGTAAAGTTTTATGAGAGTCTGTTGAAGTATCTCCGTGACCTGGAAAATGTTTAGCGCTGGACAATACATTTTCACTTTGCATTCCTTTAATAAATGCTACAGATTTTTCAGTAACATTTTCTCTACTTTCACCAAAAGATCTATTTCCAATAATTGGATTTTCTGGATTTGTATTTACATCTACAACAGGAGCAAAATTAATATGGATTCCCAATCTTTTGCAATGTTTACCTAATTGAACTCCAAATTCTTCTATTAATTTATTATCTCTAATAGCACCCAAAGTCATATTCCACGGAAAACGATAGGTGTTTTTTAAACGCATATCTAATCCCCATTCGCCATCAAAACCAATTAATAAAGGTGTTTTAGCTTTTTGTTGATAACGGTTTGTTAATTCGGCTTGCTTTTCTGGTGTTCCTTGCATAAAAATTAAACCACCAACATGGTATTTTTCTACCAAACTGTCAATACCTTCGCTATGCTTTTCATCGGAATTAGAATAGGCTTGCACCATAAATAATTGTCCAATTTTTTCATCAATAGACATTTTACTTAATACTGAATCAACCCATTTTTTTTGAGCCAACTCATTTTTATCCTTTAGCGGATCATTAGTTTGAGCATTAAACAGCCAAACGTTCAACAGTAAAAAAAGGAATACGAATATCTTTTTCATTCAGAAAAATATGAATAATTTTAAAATTTATGTTACGTGAAATTTATTAAAAAAAAAACCAAATATATGGTTAAATATTTGTGAAAAATCTATTGTGCCAACTATTTTTAGCAGCTACTTCCCAGTTTGTTTCAAAATCTGCTTTGGTGGCTACCAAATTATTAAAAACAATAGTTTCTGCAGTGATTTTTCCTTCTTTAGCAAATTTTTGAAAATCTGCTAAACTAACAACATTTATATTGCTTGCATCTCTAAAAGAAATATTTAGTTTATTAGTTAAATCTAACTGAAATTTAGATTCAAATATTTTCATTAAATTAACTGAAGCATCAATAGAACAGCCAGAAATACCATTGTAATTTTCATCAACGGATAGTACTATAAACTGATTGTATTTTATAATATATGAAGCCTTTAAATCTTCACCGTGACGTCTCCATTCTGCAATAAACTCTTCAACTTTTGCTGTAATAATTTCCGTTTCATTCGCTAAAAATTCTCTGTTTGCCTGAAAAATCCAAACTCTGGATGAATTATCTAAACTTTCAAAATTCACTAACATATTATAATTTTTGATTGAATTTATT
>NZ_JBFHHX010000049.1:0-20836 GCF_041596795.1 Lutibacter sp. | reverse complement strand
GTCATAAAATCTTTAGAGCGGGCAGTTTTTAAAATAGTACCACCTCTGTTAATAATATTACTAACATTTCTAGCTTCTAATTTTGTAAAATCACCTTCTATTAAGCCTTGATAACCTCTGTAAATTCCAACACACTCTACTTGATAATAAGTACAAGCTCTTACCACAGCTCTAATGGCCGCATTCATCCCTGGAGCATCACCTCCAGAGGTCATTACTCCTATTTTTTTAATGTTTTTATCCATGTTACAAACTACAAAAGTACGATTATTTTAATTTTAATAAAAAATTATATCTGTTAAACCATTTATTTTGAACCAAATAAAGATTTACCAAAGATTTGTTGGGTATGTTCCGTTATCTTTTAATTTTTGAATTTCAGATGTAACATAATCTTTATCTTCTTTATAAGTTACTCCAAACCATCTTGCATCTGATTTTAAAACTTCCATGGATCCTATTTTATTAACAATAATATGATTTACAACAGATGGAATATAAAATTCTGCTTTTGGTTCTTTGTAATTTACCTCTAAAAACTCTTCAAATAAAGAATTTGATAATTCGAAATACTTAGGTGTAAATCCAAAAAAGTTCATGGCAACAGTAGTTTCTTCTGAAATTGGAACCATAACCCCTTCATCATTTTTAAATTTTAATTCACCATCAACTTTTTCTATATGGGTTCTTTCTGTTAAGCCAATTAAAAATCCTTTTTCATCTACTTTACATTCTCCTCTTGATACAAAACCAAAATCTGAAATTGTGTTTTTTAGTACATAGCCCATCATATTAAATTGGCTAGAATTTATATCGGTTTTATTTAGGGTGTCTGCCATTACTTTAAATGCTTCTTGACCATAAAAATCATCGGCATTAATTACAGCAAAATTTTCTTTCACTACATCTTTTGTCATTAACAATGCGTGCCCAGTTCCCCAAGGTTTTTCTCTGTTATTATCTTTAAATTTATCAGGAATTTTATCTGTTTCTTGGAATACATATTCTACTTCAATTTTTCCTTTTAGTTTTTCATCAAAAAAAGATCTGAAATCTGCTTCAATGCTTTTTCTAATTATAAATACTACTTTTCCAAATCCGGCTTGGATAGCATCATAAATTGAAAAATCTAAAATTGTATCTCCTTGTTCAGAAAATGTATCTAATTGTTTTAATCCTCCGTATCTACTTCCTACTCCTGCTGCTAAAATAACTAAAGTTGGTTTGCTCATTTTATATTTGTTTAACTTTTAAATTTTAATATTTTATTTTCTGTAATTATTGAATCTTTTGGCATTTTTACCGGAATTGTATCTACCGGTTTTTTCTTTTTAAACTTAATTAATTTTTTTTCAGTAATAACTAAATCTTTTGGCAATTTTACTGGAATTGAATCTAACGGTTTTCTCTTTTTTAATTTTAATTTTTGAAGCAATTCATTTTTATTATCAAAATCTATTTGATATGTTAAACCTGCTCCTTGCGTGTAACCTTCTTCTTCCTCGGTATATTGAATTTCATTTTGTCTGTTAAAAATTGAGGATCTTAATGTTCCTTCTTGATTCATTAAAAATTCAACATTTACTTCTCCAATAACATTGGTTTCATCTTTAGAGCCAATTGGCATACCTACTATTCCGTTGATAATAATTCTATCATTTACCTGATAATCTAATGCAATTGCCAATTGATCATCAATAGTTAAATTATCTACGGTGCTTTTTTCACCAACGGTATACACCGGCTTTAATTTAAATCTATTATTTCCTTGGTTTAAAATATTATCAAACACATTAGACAGCATATCAAAACTAGTTCCGTATAACGCTGCGTTGCTATTTACGCTTAAATCACTTTCATTATAAAAGCTTCCTGAAACCAACAGCGAAATGAAATGTACTGTTTTACTATTTTCATCGTTGTTATTTAATTTAAACTCTAACTCTGAAGCAACTGTTGAGCTAGAATTTGGAATTTCTATATCAAATTCTCGTTGCGAATTAAATAATTCTCCAGAAAACTTTGTTACCAGATCAATTGGAATTTTTCTGTTTGCAATGACGTTTTCTAATAAAGATTTTGGATTTGCAGAAACTCTATAAACGGCTTCAATATTAATATCTGCCGTAAACGGATTACCGCTCCAAGAAATGCTTCCTCCATTTCTAACCGTAAATGGTTTATTTATAAAACCTCCATATTTAAAATTATAGATACCACTATCTATAATTAAATCTCCATACATATCAAATTTATCTTTGGTATCTAATTCAATTTGTAAATTTCCATTTCCTGTACCTTTTATATAACTTCCTGTAGATTTGTCTAAAACCATTTCTACAACAGCATCTTTTGTAATTTCTAAATTAAAATTCATTGATAATCCTTTCAGTTTATCTGATATAAATTGCTTTCTGATAGCTTCTATATTATCCGTACCGTCCTTATTTATAAAACGAATTAACTGTGATGTTTCTACTGTTTTAACATCACTAATTGGAATTACAAAATAAGTGCCTTTTTTAGTTCTGCCAGTAACATCAATTACCAATTTATCTGTAGGTCCTTTTATAAACGCATTTCCTTCTAAAAAACCAGTTCCAAAATACAAAGAATTCTCCTTTTCTACGGTATTTAATACCAATAAATTTTTGGTTATTAAGCTTAAATCTAATTTCCAATTATCAAAATTGGTATGACTAACGGATCCTGTAATTTTTCCTTTTGTATTTTTAAAACTATCTTTTACTGTTACATCCTCAAAATTAAATGATTGATCTGTTAAACCAACAATACTTGTTCCATCAAACTCATAATCTACATTTAAATATGGAAAATACATTCCGGCTTTATCTAAATATAAATTTCCTGTCATTGTTGGGTTTTTTAGTAACCCTGTTAAGTTTGCATTACCATAAACAAAGCCTCTTATATTGGTAAAAACATCTTCACCTAAAGGACTAAAAGCATCTAGTTTAAACTCTTCAAAATCTACAATAATATCTAAAGTTGGCTCTTTTGGTGAAAAATCAAGTTCTCCTAAAGCTGAAAAATTAATATTTCCATTTCTTTTTAATGAAATATCTACCAAATAATTTTTAACCGAATTTTTTCCTTCAATATCAACTTTTAAATCGCCCTGAAATGAATTATTTACATAAAAATCGGTAATATTTAGTTTAGCTGCAGGTTTAATTTTATCTGCTAATTGTTTGTAATTTAAGGTTCCGTTTACAAGTCCTCTTAATTTTAAACTATCAATTTCTGGAGTTATACTTGATAATTTTACATTTTTAAAATTAAAATTTAAGTCTTTAGAAATTGTGTCTTTAACGGTTCCATAAATTTCAATTTCTTCTTTATTTGAAACAATTAAAAACTGTGAAATGTCAAAAGATTTTGTTTTGCTATCAAAAACAACTTTATTTTTTAAATTATTTTCTGGGTTAATTACCCACGTATTATTTTTAAACGTGAAATTAGATTTTTGCAGTCCAAAAACCGACTTGTTTTCTTTGTTAAATGTATGATAAAAGGCTAAATTATAATTTTCTGTTTTTTCTTCTCCACCTTCAAATTCTGTTCTAAAATACAACGTATCATTTAAAGTGATGTTTACCAATTGAAGCTTATTAATATCGTAATATTTAGATTTTATTTTATCAATGGTTAATTGTGTGTTAAACAGCGGATTTTTATTATCAATTTGCACATTAAGTTCTTCAAAAACGGTTTTATACGCTTCTACTCTTGGCGATTTAATATTTAATTTAAAATAATTATCATCTGAACTAATATTTCCTCTAATAGATGAATTTGCATCTAACACAATTTCAGGATAAAAAACCTCCACAATTTTATTGTACACATTAAACCTAAAATCTAAATATTGACCAGCAGTTACTTTATAAGGTTTGTAATTTGAATAAATACTACCAATGGAATTTTGAGCTAATTTTCCTAATTCAGCAAATTTAAATTTTCCTTTAATTCTACCTGTAATTATTTCAGGAGAGTTAATGGTAATGGTTCTGGTACTATCTTCAAAAGATGAGTTTATATTAAAATCTTTAAAAAAGTAGTCGCCTTTTTGGTTGGTGTACAACATATCTTTAAAGTCTAAATTCCCTGCTAAATCATCAATAGAATTTCCTTTTACATTAATGCTTATTTCACCTTTTAAATTAGAAATACTATCACGTTTAAATAAATTTATGGTGTTTAAATCGCAATAATCAACAATAGCTTTAAAATTAAATGTGTATATTTTTGATGAAAAATCTGCCAAACCATTAAAGTTTAGTTTAATATTATCATCATTTACTTCTGTTTCACCATTAAAATGTTTGTTTTTTACAAAACCATTAATTTTAATGTTTTTATAAGTGTATTTATTGTATTCATATTTGGTAATTACTCCAATTACCGAAGTATTCATTTTTTCTAAAGAAAAACCTTCCCCATCTACATCTACAGAAGTTGAAAACAATCCAATTAAAGGATTATTTATTAATTTACCTAGTTGAAAATTAATAAATTCAACGTGACCAATATAGGTTGATTCATCAATATTTGTAACGTTTGTAATTTCCAAATCAGAAATAGCTGCACCTAAATCTGATGTCATACTCAATTTTGCATCAATTAAATTAGGCGTAATATAAGTTTTCCCTTTTAACGTAAATTTACCAAGTTTAGAAAATTCTGTTGGCAAGGTATTTCCTAAAACATTTGGAAGCAATGTTTTTAAGTGATAATAATCTGATGTTAAATTTTCTAGTTCTCCTTCTAAAGAAAAGCCGTTTTCCTGATTAAAAACATTTTTAAAATTTATAGTTCCTTTTATAATTGCGCCTTTATCAGAAACTACATCTAAATTATGTGTTATAAAGTTATTTAAGGTTCCTGTAATTTTTGTTGAAAAATGCAATTCATCATCGGTTCCCAGCTCATTATAGAATTTTTTTAAATCTATTAATGATAAATTTGCTTTTTGAATATCCGCATTTAGTTTAACTTTATTATTAAAATCAGAAAAATCTTCTCTTTTATAATTAAAAATAATATCGGCTTCTATAGAAGATTCTGCAGTTTCTAACAATGTATTATTAAAACTCATAGAAGTTTTTGAATACGAAAAATTGGTTGTTAAGTTTTCTACTTCAATATTTCTATTTTCTATAAAATGTAAATCTTTTATATCGGCAGTTACATTTGGGCCCTGAATTTTAAATTTTTTAGCACTTCCCTTTATTTTTTTGAAAAATATTGGTGTTTCATTTTCAATATTTTCATCAATAATTTCAACATAACCTTCATTTAACTTTAATCTGGTTGATGTTAATAAAAATTTAGATGGTTGATCGCTTACAGTACCATCATCAAATTTATCTACAAAAATAGTTAGTCCATCATATACTTCACCTTTATAGGTTTTCATATATAAAACAAAATTATCTAAAGAAATTTGCCCAAATTCTGGCGTTCCATCAACCAATTTTTTAAAACTAACAATTGAAGTGGTTAGTTCTTTTACAAAAATTAAGGTATCTTTATGATGATCTTTTATAAAAACCTCTTTTAGCTTTACATTCCCTAAAAAAGATAAATCAACTTTTTTAACGTTAATATCCACATCAAACTCCGTTCTTAAATAGTCCGTAGCTTTTTTACCTAGCCGTGTTTGTATGGTTGGAATTGACAATAATACACTTACTACTGCTAATGAAACCAGTAATACAAGTAAAATGTTTACAACTATTTTTTTAATTCGTTTGATATGCGCTAAATTTGCAAATTAACGGCAATTATTATGCCTATATTATATTTAAATGACTAAAATTAATCCAATTTATATTCTTGGAATTGAATCGTCTTGCGATGACACAAGTGCTGCTGTATTATGCAACGGAAAAGTATTATCAAATGTTGTAGCAAATCAAGAAATTCACACCAAATATGGCGGTGTTGTTCCTGAGTTAGCTTCACGTGCACATCAACAAAACATTGTTCCTGTAATTCAACAAGCAATTCAACAAGCAAATATCGACAAAAAAGATTTACATGCCATAGCTTTTACACGCGGACCTGGATTAATGGGGTCACTTTTAGTTGGAACCTCCTTTGCCAAGTCGCTTTCACTGGCTTTAAACATTCCGTTAATTGCTGTAAATCATATGCAAGGACACGTTTTAGCGCATTTTATTGATGATGAAACCCAACAAAAACCACCATTTCCATTTTTATGTTTAACAATTAGTGGCGGACATACCCAAATTGTAAAAATAACCAATCATTTTACTATGGAAGTTATTGGTGAAACTACAGATGATGCGGTTGGTGAAGCTTACGATAAAACAGCAAAAATATTAGGTTTACCATATCCGGGTGGACCTTTGGTTGATAAATATGCACAACTTGGAAACCCAAAAGCCTTTAAATTTACAAAACCAAAAGTTGACGGTTTAAATTTTAGTTTTAGCGGCTTAAAAACAGCAATTTTATATTTTATTCAGAAAAATGTTAAGGAGAATCCAAATTTTATTGAGGAAAACTTATATGATATCTGCGCTTCTGTTCAATACACAATTGTAAATATTTTATTTGATAAGCTTAAAAAAGCTGTTAAAGATACCGGAATTACACATGTTGCCATTGCTGGTGGTGTTAGCGCAAATTCTGAAATACGTAAAACCTTAAAAGCTACTGAAGCTAAATATGGTTGGACAACCTACATTCCTAAGTTTCAATACACTACAGATAATGCTGCTATGATTGCAATTGTTGGGCATTTAAAATTCTTAGAAAATGATTTTTCTGAAACAACCACTGTAGCAACTGCCAGACTAAAAGTGCAAGAGGGTTAACTATTTTTTACATTTTTTAACTATTTATATTAATTCTAAATTGTATTTTTGCCTTAATGAAGGACATTTTCAGAAAAATATCGGCAATTTTAATGGTGGCAATTTTATTGTTATCTACTACTTCTTTTGCTGTATTTACCCATTTTTGTAATGGAAATATTGTTGCTGTTTCTACAAAAAAAGTAGATAGCTGCTGCGAATCTGAAAACACTATTAAAACTGATAACTTAAATTATTCTGAAAAAGATTGTTGTAAAAACGAAACTTCAATTAAAGAAGTTTTGCCTTTTGATAATTTAAATTCCGTTAAAATAATCAAAAGCCAAACGTTATTTTTAACTTCGTTCTACTATAGTTTCATTGAAAAATCAACTTTAATACGTACTACAAAAAATTATTATAAAGATTTTTCTCCTCCTAATCTTGTTTTAAATAAACAAGTACTTTTCCAAACCTTCTTAATTTGATTTAAGCTTCTTTTTGTAAAGAAACTTAAAAGCCAATTTACTAATTGGCTAAATATCAATATTTAAGAAAACAATAATGAAAAAATATATTCTAATACTTTTACTATTTCCCTTTGTAGTATTTAGTCAAAAAACAATAAAAGGAACCGTTTTAGATTCTAATAACACTCCAATTTTTGGCGCAAGCATTTACTGGAAAAACGCAACAGTTGGAACTAATTCAGATGAAAAAGGAGTTTTTGAAATAAAAACAATAGAAAACTCCAAGCAATTAATAATCAGCTTTGTAGGTTACAAAACACAAACAATTACTCTTAATTCATCTACAGAAATAACGGTAAACTTAATTCCAGACAACGAGCTGGATGAAATTAGCATAAAATCTGTTAAACAAAGTTCAACACGACCTTTGTTTGAAGTAAAAAATATAATTAATGTAAATAAGGCAGAATTACTAAAAGCCGCCTGCTGTAATTTAGCAGAAAGTTTTGAAACCAATCCTTCTATTGATGTTAATTATTCCGATGCTTTAACCGGTACAAAACAAATTAAAATGTTGGGATTATCCAGTCCATACATTCAAATTGTGCAAGAAAACATTCCTAATATTAGAGGTGCATCACAAGTATTTGGACTTTCATTTACCCCAGGAACTTGGGTAGAAAGTATACAAATTACCAAAGGAGCTGGAAGCGTTGTTAATGGTTATGAAAGTATTACCGGACAAATTAATGCCGAACTAGTAAAACCTTTAACAGATAAAAAATTATTTGTAAATGCTTTTGGATCTGCAGATGGAAGGTATGAATTAAATACGCATTTTAATAAAATTTTGAATGATAAATGGAGCTCAGGACTATATGTACATGGAAATTTTAGAAATAAAAAAATGGATGAAAACAACGATCTTTTTTTAGATGCTCCACTATCTAATCAGTTTAATATTATGAATAGATGGCAATATACAAATATGGAAAAAGGTTGGATTAGTTTTTTAAACTTTCGTTATTTAACAGACAACAAGCAAACCGGTAACATTAATTTTGATCCAGATATTCATAAAAAAACAACTACTTTTTGGGGAAGTGAAATTGAAACCGAACGTTTTGAAACTTCAGCAAAACTAGGGTATGTTTTTCCTGAAATGCCTTATAAAAGTTTAGGCTTACAATTAGCCTATAGTAACCATAAACAAAACTCTTATTTTGGATTAAAAGATTACAATATAGCGCATAAAAGTTTTTACGCTAATTTCCTTTTTAACTCTATTATTTCAGATACTAGAAACAAAATAATAACAGGACTTAATACTACTTTTGATGATTTTGATGAACTTGTATTAAATGATAATTACCACCGAAACGAAAAATCTATTGGTGCTTTTTTTGAGTATAATTATGATAATTTAGATAATTTAAGTTTATCTGCCGGGATTAGGGTTGATTCTCATAATTTACTAAATACCTTTATTACGCCACGTTTGCACGTTAAATACACGGCTTGGGAAACCGGTACATTCAGGTTTTCGGCAGGAAGAGGAAAAAGAGGTGCATCTATATTTGCAGAAAATCAAAAGTTATTTGGAACCAACAGAACTTTAAAAATACTAAATAATAATGGTGAATATTATGGTTTAAAACCTGAAATAGCTTGGAATTACGGAACTTCCTTTAATCAAAAGTTTAAATTATTTAATAGAAGTGGTGATGTTACCATTGATTTTTATAAAACAATTTTTGATGAACAAATTATTGTTGATTGGGAAAATTCATCAGAAATATCATTTTACAATGCTACAACATCTGGCAAAGCAAATAGTTTTCAAATAGAACTAAATTATAGTCCTTTCACTCATTTTGCAATTAGAACTGCATATAAATATCAAGATATTACAAATAATTATATCTCTGGTGAAAAACAAGAACCATTACAACCAAAAAATAGATTTTTTACCAATTTATTTTTTCAAACTCATCAAACAGAAAAAGGTGGAAATTGGAAATTTGATTTTACATATAACTGGCAAAGCGAACAACGAATACCCGATACTAGTATTTATACTGAGAACTACCAATTACCAGAGTATTCTAACAATCACAGTGCTATAAATGCGCAAATAACTAAAGTTTTCTCTCCACGTTTTGAATGGTATTTGGGTGGTGAAAATTTAACTAATGAAAAACAACGCATTGCCGTTTTGGGAGCAGACAACCCGTTCGGAACAAATTTTGATACAAGTTTAGTATATTCTCCTGTTATTGGAGCAATGTATTATACCGGGATAAGATTTAATATTAATTAAAATTATTACTAACAAACACTAAACAATTATTAAAAATAAAAAACAATCAAGGATTTAAACCTTTAATTTAAAAACAATTTATAAAAATGAAAAAAGTACTATTAATTATTGGAATTTTATTCATCGGAATTTCAAGCTCAGCACAAGAAAAAAATAAAAATGCAAAAATTTCTTTTGATGTAAATGGTGTGTGTGAAATGTGTAAAGAACGAATTGAAAAGGCTGTATTAAAAACCAAAGGTGTAAAATATTGTAATTGGAGTATTGAAACACATCAACTATCGGTAATTATGGATGAAAATAAAGTTGACGAACTTACTATTCATAAAAATGTAGCCGCTGTTGGCCACGACACGCAAAAGGTAAAAGCAACAAATGAAGCTTATAATAGTTTGCACAGTTGTTGTAAATACGATCGAGAAAACCCAGAATACGGTCATAAATAACCTTATTTAAAACTTCTATTCCGTTTAAAGGTTAATTAACGGAATAGAAGTTTTTAAAAAAGTATAACGTTTTATTTTTCAACTTGCTTTAAAAAATATTTAAAATCGGTTCCTGTTGGTTCTTCAAAAATTTCTAAATCAAAATAAGGAATTGCTGCAATTATATGATCAAAAATATCTGCCATAATTATTTCATAATTTGCCCATTGTTTATTACTACTAAAACAATAAATTTCTAAAGGAATTCCTTGTGAAGTAGGCGCTAATTGCCTTACCATAGAAAATAACTCTTTACTAACAAAAGAATTTTGCTGTAAATAAATATCAATATATTTTCTAAACACTCCAAAATTGGTCAAATTTTCACCGTTTATTAATACCGATTTATCAGCACCAATTTTTTCGTTGTATTGGGTAATTTCAATAAGTTTGCTGTCTAAATATTCTTTAACTAGATGAATTTTTTTTAATTCTTCAATCTTTTCGGTAGTTAAAAATTTAATTGAGTTTTGCTTAATTAAAAGAGCTCTTTTAATTCTTCTTCCTCTAGATTCCTCCATCCCTCTCCAATTTTGGAAAGAGTCTGAAATTAAACTATAGGTTGGTATAGTAGTATATGTATTATCCCAGTTTTGTACCCTAACAGTTGCTAAATTAATATCTGTAACAGTACCATCTGCACCAAATTTTGTGTAAACAATCCAATCTCCAATTCTAACAATATCATTTACTGATACCTGTATTGAAGCTACAAAACCAAGAATTGTATCTTTAAAAATTAACAAAATTACGGCTGAAGCTGCTCCTAAGGTTGCAAAACTTAAAACATCTTTTCCTGTTAAGAGATAAACAATAAAAAAAATTGACAAACCCCATAAAAAAATCATAACAACTTGCACATAACTTTCTAAAGGCTTGTCTTTAAATCGCTCTTTGGTTCTTAAATATTGCTGGGTAGATCTTAAAAAGCTTCTTATTATTTTTACTATTAATATTATTCCATAAATATTTACAATAATATTAAAGGCCTTCAGTAAAAAAGGAAAATCAACTAAAACAAACGACACAATAAATTTTAAGATAAACAACGGTATTACGTGTGCAAAATATCTTGGAAACTTACTTTTTACTAAAAAATCATCAAAAGTAGTTTTAGTTTTTGTGGAAAAAATATAAAAGGATTTAATTACAACAACTCTTAAAAATCTATCTAAAAAATAGACTATTACCATAATAATGCTAAACGTAATAACCACATTTATTAATGAAGCCCAAAAACTTGGCATTCCATTATTTATCAAAATTTCCTTTATAAAATTAACATACTTTTCAATCAATAAACTATCAATCATAATTTTCAATTTTGTATTAAATAAAATTAAGTATAATTAAAAAAGAGGCTTTTAAAAGCCTCTTTTATTTATATTTTTTAAAAATACGTTAAAAATCGGCATTTACATCCCAAGCCTCTAAGGTTTCTTTAATAGTTTTAATAAACATTCCGCCTAAAGCGCCGTTTACAACACGATGGTCATACGAATGTGAGATAAACATTTTATGACGAATTCCAATAAAATCGCCATCAGGAGTTTCTATAACAGCAGGTACTTTTCTAACAGCACCTAATGCCAAAATTGCAACTTGTGGTTGATTTATAATTGGTGTTCCAAATACGCTACCAAAGCTACCAACATTGGTAACTGTATAGGTACCACCTTGAATTTCATCGGGTTTTAATTGACCTTTTCTGGCTCTTTGCGCCAAATCATTTACTACTTTGGTAAATCCTACTAAATTTAATTGATCGGCATTTTTAATCACAGGCACTATTAAATTTCCATCAGCTAAAGATGCTGCCATCCCTAAATTAATGGCTTTTTTCTTAATAATTTTATCACCAGCAACCGATATATTTATCATAGGAAATTGTTTAATAGCTTTTGCTACTGCTTGCATAAAAATTGGAGTATAGGTAATTTTCTCACCTTCTCTTGCAAAAAACTGATCTTTAACCCTTTCTCTCCACTTTACTATATTAGTAACATCAACTTCTATAAAAGATTGTACATGTGCCGATGTTTGAACAGATTCCACCATATGATGCGCAATTAATTTACCCATACGGCTCATTTCAATAATTTCATCTTCTCCATTTACAGATATAGTTGAAACTACTGGCTTTGCAAGTTCTTTCTTTTCAACAACAATTTCTTTTATTGCTTCACTTTTATTTTCTTGATGCTTAGGTATAACTGTTTCTTGTTTTTCTTTAGCAACCGGAGAAACTCTTCCGCTATTAATATATGCCAAAATATCGTTTTTAGTAACTCTATTTTCGGCACCTGTTCCAATAATTGATTCTAACTCTTCCATTGAAACACCTTCTGTAGAGGCTATATTTCTAACCAAAGGAGAAAAGAATTTACCAGAAAGTGATTTTTTCTCAATAGAAGTTGTTTGTATTGTTTCCACTATTTGCTGCTCTATTTCCTTAACAGCACTTTCTTCTTGTACATTAACTTTAGCTACTTTTTCTTCTTGATTGTTTGCAGAAGTTTCAATTATAGCAATTGTTTCACCAACTTTTACAACAGCATCCGTATCAAAAAAGACCTCAACAAGTGTCCCTTCAACTTCACTTGGCACTTCAGAATCTACCTTATCTGTAGCAATTTCAACAATTGCTTCATCTAATTCTACGGTATCTCCTACTGATTTTAACCATGAAGTTATAGTTGCTTCCGCAACGCTTTCACCCATTTTAGGAAGTTTTACTTCAAATCTTGCCATTTTATGATTTTTTTTTGAACAGCAAATTTACAAAAAATATAGAGTCTTATATATTATTTACAAATATTAAATAACATATAGTATCTGTTACTTTTCACGTTCGTTTTTACCACAATCCCTTATTAAATATAGAGAAACTAACACGTAAGAAGCATAAAACTCTATAATTTAAATAATTACTAACTAAAAATAGGCAATTACCTTATCAAAAAAACAATAATTTAAACAAAATGTAACTTTAATTACTTAAGTCTGTAACATAAAAAGCATAAAGTTTTATTAAAATTAAGTTTAACCATTCTAAATAGTAGATAAAACACTGTTTCCCAATCATTTAAAATTTCTAAAACAATGATTTAAATCATAAAATTTATACCATAATCTATTTAAATTTATGAAATGATTCAAAACAAACAAATATCTAATATTATGAAAAATTTAAAATTAATAGGATTCTTGGTGATTTTAGCATCAAGTTTAATGTTTATACAATGTACCAGTGATCCAATTGCTGGCGAACAAGGTATAGCAGGTGTTGATGGCGTTGACGGTGTTGATGGCGTTGATGGCGTTGACGGTGGATATTCTTGTTTAACTTGTCATAACGACGAATTTAAGGTAATTCAAAACGCTACTTATCCTTCTTCTGGTCATGATATAGCAGCTGCTCTTTCTGGTAGAAGTGGAGCTTGTTTAAATTGTCACTCAAATGAAGGTTATATTGCTTCAGTACTTTCAA
This sequence comes from Lutibacter sp., assembly GCF_041596795.1. GTDB lineage: Bacteria > Bacteroidota > Bacteroidia > Flavobacteriales > Flavobacteriaceae > Lutibacter. The sequence goes on along the minus strand of NZ_JBFHHX010000049.1, from coordinate 7,226 downwards.
GCGACCTTACCACTACTTTTGTAACTGGTACTGCAACTAAAATTACATGTACAACTTGTCACTCTGGTGGTCACGCAAGTGCTGCACTAGCTGTAAGTGGAACAGATGCTGCTTTAAGATCTGTTGAACCATACCAATTAGTTGGAGTTGGTTCTTCTGGAACAGTAATTGACTATGGCAATAACAGTAATAACTGTATCCATTGTCATCAAGTAAGAAGAGCTGGAGCTGGTTATACCGCTAATACAGATGGAAACGTAGCAGTTAGCTACTCTTTTGGTCCACACTATGGTGGTGCTGTAAATTTATTAGAAGGTGTTGATGCAAACCTAATTGCAGGTTCAACTGCATATCCAACAGCTGGAACAAACCCACATAGAACTGGAGCTTCTTGTACTTCTTGCCATATGGGAGCTGAAAAAGACGGAAAAGGAAGTCACTCATTCAAACCAGTTTTAGATAATTGTAAAACTTGTCATACTGGAAGCGGTGTTGTAAGCTACGATATTAATGGTGCTCAAACAGCTATTAAAAACCTTATGAAAGAATTGGCTAGTGAAATAGTACGATTATACCCAGCAAATTTCAGTTTAACAACAGGGTCTACAGATCCAAATGATGATGGAATGCTAGTATTACCTTCTTCAACGGCTCAAATTCCTGAAAGAGTTGCAAAAGCTGTATACAACTATAGATTTTTATACCAAGATCATTCATACGGATTACACAATCCATCATATGCAAAAGCACTTATGAATAATTCTATTGAAGATCTTAAATTAATACCATAATAATTATATAAATTATTATAAAATCTATTCATATAATAGTTAGATATTAAAGTTCCAGAAAACCAAATCGGCGCTCTGGAACTTTTAAAAAAACTACCTTATTATGTACAACAAGTATTAACTTTAAGTTTTAGTAAAAGTTAATTAACCATAAAAATTAAAACAAATGAAAAAACTATTGCAAATAGTTCTTGTTAGTAGCTTAAGTTTACTATGCTTTTCATGTTATTATGATGAAACTATTGAAGAGGCTGTTGTTGAAATACCAGATACTCAGGTAGTATCTTTTGCTAGTGACATACAAACAATATTTTCTAAATGTACAAGTTGCCATGGAGGAAGTATTAATCCAGATTTAAGAGAAGGAAATTCATACAACGCTTTGGTACCAACTTATGTAACTGCAGGTGATGCAGATGCTAGCAGATTATACAATTATTTACCAGGTAATGGGCATCATGATGTAAGTGTTACATTAAGCGCTACTGAAATTGCTTTAGTTAAAGCTTGGATAAATCAAGGTGCTAACAACAATTAATAAATAAGACATTTAATATGAAAAATTATAAAATATTACTTCTTGCTTTTTTAATGTTGCCATTTATTGGTTTTGCCCAAGATGAAGACACTGAAAAAACAGAAGAAGTTAAAGAAAAACTTGAAAGAAGAGCCTTTGAAAGTTCCTTTATTGTTGATAATCCAACAAATGTATTGTTCAATAAAAATGCTTTAGAAGTAACAATGCAACACAGATTTGGAACTATTAACGGTGGAGATAATGACATGGCTGGATTTTGGGCACCTTCAAATATTAGAATAGGATTAACATATTCAATACACGAAAGATTAACCATTGGTTATGGTACTACAAAATTTAACAGATTACAAGATTTTAACTGGAAAGTTGGCCTTTTAAGACAAACACAATCTGGAAGTATGCCAATTAGCGTATCGTATTATGGAAATTTTACAATTGATGCTAGATCAAAAGAAAATTTTAATATGATTCAAGATAGATATTCATTCTTTAATCAATTAGTTATTGCAAAAAGATTTAATTCAAAACTATCATTACAAATTGCACCAAGTGTATCTCACTACAATTTAGTTGATGCAACAATGCAAAATGATATGATGGCAATTTCTTTTGGAGGTCGCTATAAAATAAGTCCACAAACATCAATTTTATTAGATTATAGCCAACCATTAACTCAATTTGATGAAGATCAACCAAAACCAGGTTTAAGTATTGGGGCCGAGTTTGCAACTTCTGCACACGCTTTTCAAATATTTTTAACCAACTATGATGGTTTAGTTTCTCAAAAGAACTATATGTACAATCAAAACGATTTTTTTAAAGGCGATTTTCTAATTGGTTTTAATATTACAAGAATTTACAACTTTTAAATTTTAAATAGATCACCCCTTTTAAGAAAACAAAATATCATCTTTATTATTGGTATTTTGTTTTCTTATATTTAAGGCACATCTTCATTTTTTTTTCAAACACCTATTAATCAAAACGGTAACTTGTAAAAAAATACATAAAAAAGTGTATTCTTATACGTTTTCACTGATAAAAGTCATTAATAAAAACAAGTTATGTAACTAAATTTACATAAGAAAATAATCATAATTAATTTCAGAGATTTATACTATTATGGAAAATAAAAAAACTGAAAACGGAAGTACAAACAGACGTAAATTTCTAAAATTAGGATTAATGTCAAGTGTTACTGCCGTAGCTGGAGCTTCATTAATCTCAAATTTAGTAAACGATGAAGAAGTAAAGCCTTCTGGTGAAAAAATGAGGTTATTAACTCCTGACGGAAAAATTGTTGAGGTAGATGCTTCCAACGTAAATAAATATCCTGAGGCTTTAATAACACCTGAAGAATCTAGAAAAGGAATTCCAAACAGAAAGTTTGTAATGGTTATAGATTTGGCAAAATGTAAAAACGCTAGAAAATGTGTAGAAGGTTGCCAAAAAGCACATAAATTAGATTACAACGAAGAATTTATGAAGGTTCAGCTTATACAAGATAATCCTGAAGCTTCTCCTTACTGGTTACCAAAACCATGTTTTCATTGTGATGAACCTCCTTGCGTTACAGTTTGCCCAACCGGAGCTACTTTTAAACGTGAAGATAATATTGTTTTAATTGATAATGACCGTTGTATTGGTTGTAAGTTTTGTATTACAAGTTGCCCATATTCTGCGCGTCAGTTTAATTGGGGACACAAAGATAAATTTGACGACAAATCACAACCATATTCTCCAGAAACAAGTGTTCCCGCAGCTGAAGGAACAGTAATGAAATGTGATTTCTGTCCAGATATGTTGCGTCAAGGAAAATTACCACATTGTGCATCATCTTGCCCAATGGGAGTTATTTATTTTGGTGATAAAAACGAAGATATTGTTACAAATGGAGAAGAAACTGTTCGATTTTCAAAACTTATTGAAGATCGTGGTGGATACAGACATTTAGAACATTTAGGAACAAAACCTAATGTATATTATTTACCAGCTGTAAACAGACAATTTCCACTTGAAAGAGGATTTAATATTGACGAAGATATTATAGAACGTTACAAAGATGTTCCTTATGTTCAGCAGTTAAAAAAAGATGGTAAAATTTAACTTTAAAACTCTTAATTATGAATATAGAAACTAGAAAAAGAGAATTAGTTAAAGAATTTTCTCCACTTATAGAAAAGACAACCAAAGTTTCAAAAATTTGGATGGCCATTTTAGTTGCAATTATTTTGGTTGGAATTTATTCCTTTTTTGTTCAATTATTTAAAGGTCATGAAGTTACAGGTATGCGAGACAATGTAGTTTGGGGTGTTTACATTATAAACTTTATATTTTTTGTTTGCCTTAGTTATTCAGGAGCTTTTATTTCAGGAATTTTACATTTTTTTAAAACTCCTTGGAAAAATTCAATTTCAAGAATTGTTGAAATTATAACTGTTTTATCTCTAATAATTGGTCCAATTTTTATTTTATTATGTATTGGTAGGTTAGATAGGTTGCACTATTTATTTTTGTATCCTAGAATTCAATCACCAATTACTTGGGATATTATTGCAATTATGACCGATTTAATTGGATGCTTTATTTATTTATACTTAACGTTTATTCCAGACTTTGCTATTTTAAGAGATCATAGTGATGATGCGCCAAAATGGAGACAAAAATTATACAAATTTTTAGCAATTGGCTACCAAGACACAGAATCACAAAGAGAAACATTGCATAAAATTACCAGAACTATGTCCGCTATGATTATAGCTTTAGCTATTGTTGCCTATTCTGTTTTAGCATGGATTTTTAGTTTAACATTACAACCAGGTTGGAATAGCTCCATATTTGCACCGTATTTTATAATTGCAGGACTTTATTCTGGTGTTTCTGTTATAATAATTGCAATGTATTTAATTAGAAAATACTACCATTTAGAACATTATATTAGAAAAGTACATTTTGTAAGCGGAGGAATTATTTTATTAATATTATCGTTACTTTATGGATATTTTACTTTTAGCGAATATTTTTCACGATGGTTTAGTCATAAAACACATGATACCAATTTACTAAACACATTATTTACACGCTATTTTTGGGAATTCGTATTTGCCAACTATATTGGGGTTTTAGTACCTGTTGTTATATTATTTTTCAAAAAATTAAGAACAATAAAATCAATTACTTTCGCCTCAATAATAGCAATTTTAGGATTATGGCTAAATAGATATTTAATAGTTGTTCCTACCTTAGAAACTCCATATTTACCAATACAAGATACAAGAGCAGAGTTTGTTCATTACACTGCTACTTGGGTAGAATGGTCTTTAAGTTTTGCAGGTGTAGCAGCTTTCATCCTATTTTTTATATTAATTATGAAATTGGTTCCAATAATACCAATGTCTGGAATTATTGATAACGAAAGGTCTTCTAAAGTTAAAAGTACATTAACTAAACCGGTCACTGAATCTTAATACTAAAATTAGAAATTATGAAACGTAACATATTTAAAAAAGCTACTTCTATTAGTTTTATTCTGGCTTTATTATTCAGTATTAGCACTTTTTCACAAGAACTAACTGTAGATGATTACAAATTATCATTTTCATTTAAAACCATAAAAAAATTCGATAATTCTAGAGTTTTAGAAGTCACTTTTATTGGAAAAAACAGAGAAGATAGAAAAGATAAAATTCCTGTTTATGATGCAGAAATAAAATTTTTTAACATAGTAAATGGTGAAGAAATATTATTAGGAACAGCAAAAACTTCAAATGAAGGTATTGCTCAATTAATTCTTTCTGAAAAACAAAAGTACTTAACAGACAGCGATGGTTACATTAATTTTACTGCCCGATTTGAAGGTTCTGAGACATTAGATTCTGAAGAAGAAGAAATACTTGTAAAAGATTTACAACTACATCTTGAATTAAAAGAAATAGATAGTGTAAAAACCATATTTGTAAAAGCCTTTACCATTGATAGTTTAGGTGTTGAAACTCCTGTTGAAGAACTAGATGTAATTATTTCTATTGAAGGAATGCTTTCTAAAATGAAAATTAAAGAAGGTACTATAGAAAACGGAGAAATAGAATTTGAACTGCTTCAAAATATTCCTGGAGATATAGATAAAAACTTTACAGTATACGCACAAATTTTAGATAATGATGAATTTGGAGATGTAATACAAAAACAAACTGTAAACTGGGGAACATTTACTAAAATTGCTTCTGAAGACGAAAACAAATTATGGTCTGAAGCCGCACCAATATGGATGTACATTGTTTTAACTATCTTATTAGTAGGTGTTTGGGCAAACTACGTTTATACTGTAATTCATCTTATTAAAATTAAAAAAGAAGGAAAAAATTTAGAATTAAGCAATAAAGAATAAAAAAATTATTAAATTTAGAATCAAATGTGGTACTAAAATTGATATAACAATACTAGTTAAACTAGTAATATAGTAAACAATTAAATAAATATTAAAAACAAAAACATGAAAACATTTAAAATTTTAATGACAATAGCTGTGGTTAGTGTTGGACTTTTATCTTTCACAAAATTAGTACAAGAAGAATGGAAAGTTCCTGCAAAATACCAAACTATGAAAAATCCAGTTGAAGCAAGTAAATCTAATGTAGATTTAGGAAAAACTTTATACGCTAAACACTGTAAATCTTGTCACGGTAAAGAAGGTTTAGGTGATGGCCCAAAAGCTGAAGAAGTTGATGGAAATTTAGGTGATTTTTCTTCTAAAAAATTCCAAGCTCAAACAGATGGTGCTTTATTTTACAAAAGCTACTTTGGAAGAAATGACATGCCAAATTACGAAAAGAAAATGCCAGAAAAAGATGATATGTGGGCAATTGTTCATTACATGAGAACTTTAAAGAAATAAATAACTTTTTACATTAAAAAAAACAGCCTTGATATTTTATCAAGGCTGTTTTTTTTTGATTTATGCTATTTGAAATAAAAAAAAGAGTTTCTTTTAAAAGAAACTCTTTTTTATTCGTATTAAAATTTTCTAATATTCTAACTGTCGTAAATAATCTAATTTTGCTTTCCAAATCTCCATTTTCTCTTTATGCTCAGCTATATTAGCTCGTACATTTTTCACAAACGGATTATCTTCTGTTACATTAGATATAAATCCTAAATTATTTTCTAATTGCTGAATTTCTTTAATGCTTTCATCTACTCTCTTTTTCACAAATAATTGTTCAGAATCTAGTTTTCTATAATTTTTTTGTTCCAAATAACCATTCACAAGAATTTTAAATTTAATCATTTCAACTTCTTCCTTGTCAATATCTTCGTTTGTTTCAACTACTTTATCCAGTAATTTATTAAATTTCACTTCAATATGACGCATTGCATATGGAACTCTACCTAAATTTCTCCAATCATTTACATAACCTTTAATATCTTCAAGTGTAAGCTCTTTTCCATCATCCTCAACATCTTCTTTTAAATGTTTTAAAATATCTTTCTTTTCGTTAAAAACTTCTAATTGCTCTTTATTACCAGCATCTTGTTTTTTATGCAATCTATCAAAATAATGGTTACAAGCATCTTTAAATTCTTTCCAAAGCTTATCAGAATACTTTCTTGGAACATGACCAATTTTTTTCCAATCTGCCTGAATTTTTTTCATTATTTCGGTAGTAGCATCCCAATCTTCACTATCTTTTAAAGCAACTGCTTTTTCTATTAATTCTTTTTTAGCATTTAAATTATCTAAATGATCTTGCTTAATTTCCTTGAAAAATTTATTTTTTTCAACATTAAATTTTTTGGTAACACTTTTAAATTTAGACCAAATTTGATCGCTTTTATTACGTGGAGTTTGTCCAATTTCAAAAAACTTATTTCTTAAGGCATCAATTTCATCAATACTT
>NZ_JBFHHX010000048.1:0-21238 GCF_041596795.1 Lutibacter sp. | reverse complement strand
GATGTGTCTAAACCTCCACTATATGCAACTACAACTTTATCCATACTAATTATTTTTTTTCTTTTTTTAAGAATAATGCTTGTTTAATTTTTTTTAATCTGCTTAACACCTTTGAATTGTATTCGTGCTTTTTAACATTTTTTTCATGTTTAGGATCGTACAACATTCCGGTACACAAACACATTTTTCTATTGGTACGCATTAAAATATCGTAATTTTTACAAGTTTGGCAACCATTCCAAAAGGCTTCATCAGTCGTTAATTCAGAAAAGGTTACTGGTTGATATCCCAACTCATAATTAATTTTCATTACAGCTAAACCAGTAGTAATTCCAAATATTTTAGCTTCTGGATATTTTTCTTTTGAATGCTCTAAAATTTTCTGTTTTATTTTTTTTGCTAACCCTTGATTTCTATAATCAGGGTGCACAATCAATCCTGAGTTTACTACAAATTTTAAATTATCCCATAATTCTATGTAGCAAAAACCAGCAAATTGACCCTCATGAACTGCAATTACTGCATTGCCATTCACTATTTTTTTAGTAATATATTCTGGCGTTCGCTGTGCAATACCTGTACCTCTTACTTTTGCAGACTCTTCAATAGTGTCACAAATTAATTGAGCAAATTTTACATGCGACTCGTTAGCTATTACAACCTTCATTGGCTTATTTTATTAAATTGAAAATTAAATTTTTTATAAATTAAATTGTTAACGACAAAATTATTGTCTAAAACAGAATACGCCCCAATAGGGCGTAATAAGTAACTAATTATCCCAATAAAAATTATTGAAAAAATTATAAAATTGATGTTAAATACTATGTTATAAAAATGATACAAAATATTGGTAAAAAATGAAAATTAATAAACTGTTTTTTTTTGGATACGAAATATTAACGCACAATGCGGCGCATCCTAAAAGTAGGCGGGGGTGTTAAAACAGTTGTATTTAAACTATAAATTTTCATCGGTACAATATTACATAAATAAATAATACAATTTTTAAAATGTTGAATAATTAACAAAATCACCGTATAAACTATTAAAAATTAACAAATAACGTTTTTTAACTTTCTTAAAGTTCTAAATTAAATATTGAAATAAATCTGGTTTTTCATTTAAATACACTCCTAAGAAACCCTTTTCTTTCATTCTGGTAACTAAAGGTTCAAAATTTTCTTTTGATTTTAATTCGATACCTACAACAGCCGGACCTTTATCTCGGTTGTGCTTTTTTGTGTATTCAAAATATGCAATATCATCATTAGGACCTAAAACATCTACTACAAATTCTTTTAAAGCACCTGCTCTTTGCGGAAATTTGATAATAAAATAATGCTTTAAACCTTCATAAAACAAGGCACGTTCTTTCATTTCCTCCATTCGGGTAATATCATTATTACCTCCACTTACAATGCAAACTACCGTTTTTCCTTTTATTTGCTCTTTATGATTTTCTAAAGCAGCAATTGACAAGGCGCCTGCAGGTTCTACAACCAAGGCGTTTTCATTATAGACTTTTAATATTGTAGAACAAATTAAACCTTCATCAATTAAATCAACACTATGTAATATTTCTTTACAAAATTCGAATGTGATATCTCCCATACGTTTTACCGCAGCGCCATCAACAAATTTATCAATTTCATTTAGGGTACTATTTTCTCCTTTTTCTAAGGAAGTTGTTAAAGAAGGTGCTCCTTTTGGTTCCACTCCAATAATTTTAGTATCCGGACTTAACGCTTTAAAAACACTACCAACACCCGAAGCTAATCCGCCTCCTCCAACTGGTAAAAACAAATAATCTATAGATTCTTTCGAATCGTTTAAAATTTCAATTCCAATAGTTCCTTGTCCTGCAATTACATCTAAATCGTCAAACGGATGTACAAACGTGCTTTTTTCCGCTTTACAAAATTCATTTGCTGCTTTCTGACTATCATCAAAACTATCTCCAACCAATTTAATTTCTACAAATTCACCACCAAACATTTTTACCTGACCAATTTTTTGCTGTGGTGTTGTTACAGGCATAAAAATAATACCGTGAACCTGTAAAGTTTTACAGGCAAAAGCAACTCCTTGCGCGTGATTTCCAGCACTGGCACACACAATTCCGTTTTCTAATTCTGTTGTTGTTAATCCTTGAATTTTATTATATGCACCTCTAATTTTATACGAACGTACAACCTGTAAATCTTCTCTTTTAAAGTAAATTTTTGCTTGGTAACGGTCTGAGAAATTTTTCATAAAAACCAAAGGAGTTGTTTGAACAACTCCTTTGATATTTTGCTGTGCTTTATAAATTTTTTCTAATGAAATACTATTTTTATTAGCTAAATTCATTGATACAATTTAGTGCTTTTTTTTTAAACTATTTTTTTCATTGCAGTCATAGACGCTCTTAAAAACTCTCCAATTTCTTCCACCGGATGATTTCTAATTACCGCATTTACTTCAATTAATTCTTTATTATCAACGCCATTAGAACCATCATTAAAAGGTCTACCAACATAATTACTTGGTGCATTTTTAACATAATCTGCAATTAAAGGCTTACACGCATGGTCAAATAAATAACAACCATATTCTGCTGTATCAGAAATTACACTGTTCATTTCGTATAATTTTCTACGTGCAATAGTATTGGCAATTAATGGTGTTTCGTGTAAAGATTCGTAATATGCAGATTCATCAATAATTCCTGATTCTGTCATTGCTTCAAAAGCTAATTCTACACCAGCTTTTACCATTGCTACCATTAAAACTCCATTATCAAAATACTCTTGTTCAGTAATTTTTACGTCAGCAGCTGGCGTTTTTTCAAAAGCAGTTTCACCTGTTGCAGCTCTCCAAGTTAATAAGTTTACATCATCATTTGCCCAATCTTCCATCATTGTTTTAGAAAAATGACCACTCATAATATCATCCATATGTTTTTGGAATAACGGACGCATAATATCTTTTAATTCTTCTGATGCATTGAACGCTGCAATTTTTGCAGGGTTGTTCAATCTATCCATCATATTGGTAATTCCACCATATTTTAAGGCTTCAGTAATTGTTTCCCAACCGTATTGAATTAATTTAGAAGCGTAACCAGCATCTACTCCTTCAGCCACCATTTTATCGAAACATAAAATAGATCCAGTTTGTAACAATCCACATAAAATAGTTTGTTCTCCCATTAAATCTGATTTTACTTCAGCAACAAATGAAGATTCTAACACTCCTGCTGTATGACCTCCAGTTGCAACTGCATAGGCTTTTGCATAATCCCAACCTTTTCCTTCTGGATCGTTTTCTGGGTGTACTGCAATTAATGTTGGCACTCCAAATCCTCTTTTATATTCTTCACGAACTTCAGAACCTGGTGATTTAGGCGCAACCATAATTACCGTAATATCTTTACGTATCTGCATTCCTTCTTCCACAATATTAAATCCGTGAGAATATGAAAGCGTTGCTCCTTTTTTCATTAAAGGCATTACTGCAGATACTACAGCTGTGTGTTGTTTGTCTGGTGTTAAATTGATTAACAAATCTGCTGTTGGAATCATTTCTTCATACGTTCCTACTTTAAATTTGTTTTCAGTTGCATTGATAAAAGACTGTCTTTTTTCAGCAATTGCAGCTGCTCTTAATGTATAAGACACATCTAAACCTGAATCTCTCATGTTTAATCCTTGGTTTAAACCTTGGGCACCACAACCAATTACTACAATTTTTTTTCCTTTTAAAGCTGCTACACCTTCACTGAATTCTGATGAATCCATAAATCTACATCTTCCTAATTGATCTAATTTATCTCTTAATGAAAGCGTGTTAAAATAATTTGCCATTTTTCCTTTTATTTTTGTTAATCTGTTTAATTTTTGTTGATTTGTTTAATTGTTATTGAACCTTATATTTCAACTTGTTAATTTTATTTTGCTAAGCCATTTCCTTTAATAATTCGGAAATTGCCATTTTTGGTTTTGTAATTGCAATACGTCCAGAACGTACAAATTGCAATAAACCATAAGGCTTTAGTTTATCGTACATATTATCAATATCTTCTTTTAAACCTGAGGCTTCAATTACAAAAAAACGCTCTGATATAGTAATAATATGCGCCCTTCTAAATTTCATTCTTTCCTGAAGATCTTCATTGTATAAATGTTCTGAAGAAATTTTAAACAAAGCTGTTTCGTTATAAATTATTTCATCTTCTGTATGATAAAATGCACCTATAACTTCTATTTGTTTTTCTAATTGCCCCACCACTTTTCTAGCTTGTATTTCAGAAATATTTACTACAAAAGTAAACCTATGAACATTTTCAATTTCCGATTTTGAAACAGTCATACTTTCAATATTTATATGACGTTTTAAAAATATTGCCGAAAGGCGATTTAATATTCCTACGTTATTTTCAGTATATACTGAAAATGTAAAATTTTTAATTTCTTCCATTTTAACTTAATCTTATATCTGAAACACTTGCTCCTGTTGGTATCATTGGAAACACATTATCTTCTTGCTCTATAACAACTTCTAAAAAATATGCGTCTTTTGAAGCAATCATAGTTTTAATTGCATCGGCTAAATCTTCTCGTTTTGAAACTCTTTGCGCTTCAATATCATAGGCACCAGCTAATTTCACAAAATCTGGACTTACCATTTCAGTAGATGCGTAACGTTTATCAAAAAACAACTCTTGCCATTGACGTACCATTCCTAAATAACTATTGTTTAATACTACAATTTTTACAGCTGCTTTTGTTTGAAGAATGGTTCCTAACTCATTACAAGTCATTTGATAACCACCATCACCAATAATAGCAACAACTTCACGATCTGGCACACCCATTTTTGCTCCAATTGCAGCTGGCAAGGCAAATCCCATTGTTCCTAAACCTCCAGATGTTACGCTACTTCTTGTTTTAATAAAATCGGCATAGCGACACGCAAACATTTGATGTTGACCAACATCAGAAACAATTACAGCATCTCCGTTTGTTTCTTTGTTAATACCACCCAATACTTCACCCATTGTTAAACCAGGTTTTGTTGGGTTTAACTGATCATTAATTACCTTATCTTTTTCAATTTGATATAATTTATCAAATTCCGTCATCCAATCTTTATGATTTTTTTTATGCACATATTGCATAACCTCTACCAAGGTTTCTTTTACGTTTCCTAATACAGCAACATCGGTTTTTACATTTTTATCAACTTCAGATGGATCAATTTCAAAATGAATTACCTTGGCTTGTTTTGCATAGGTTTTTAAATTTCCGGTAACACGATCATCAAAACGCATTCCAATAGCAATTAAAACATCGCATGAATTGGTTAAAACATTTGGCGCATAATTTCCGTGCATACCAACCATTCCAACATTTAATGGATGATTGGTTTCTAAAGCCGAAAGTCCTAAAACTGTTGATGCAGATGGAATATCTGTTTTTTCAATAAAGTTTTTAAACTCTTGTTCTGCACCACCAATAATTACACCTTGTCCCCAAACCACAAATGGTTTTTTTGCTTCATTAATAATTTTTGCAGCATCCTTTATTTTTTCAATATCAAGTTTAGGCGTTGCTCTATAACTTCTAATTTTTTGACACTTTTTATACGAATAATCTAACTCTCCAAACTGCGCATCTTTTGTAATATCTATTAACACAGGACCTGGACGACCTGATTTTGCAATGTAAAATGCTTTTGCCATTATCTCTGGAATTTCACTTGCATCTGTAATTTGATAATTCCATTTGGTTACTGGCGTTGATATACCAATAATATCTGTTTCCTGAAAAGCATCAGAACCCAATAAATGAGACGCTACTTGCCCTGTTATACAAACCAACGGCGTTGAATCTATTTGAGCATCTGCAATTCCTGTAACTAAATTTGTAGCACCAGGCCCTGAAGTTGCAAACACAATGCCTGGCTTTCCTGTAACACGTGAAAACCCTTGAGCTGCGTGTATTGCGCCTTGCTCATGACGTGTTAATACGTGATGAAATTTATCGCGATATTTATATATTTCATCATACACAGGCATAATTGCTCCGCCCGGATATCCATAAGCTAATTCTGAACCTTCTTCTAACAAACATCTAATTACTGCTTCGGCACCTGAAATTTTAACAGCCTTTGTAGATGTTTCGTCTTGCTTTTCTTTTTTTAATGTCTCCATAAAATTAAAATTTATCCGTTACACAACCTTCAGAAGCTGGAGAAACGGTTTTAGCGTATTTATATAAAATTTCTTTTGAACATTTAAGCGTAGTAGTTTTCCGTTTCACTTTTCTTTTAGTTAATGCGGTTACAAACCCTTTTACATTCATTGTTTTATTTTTTATTGCAATACCTATTTAAGGTTTTTTATATCGTTACCAAATTCTCCTACTCCATACAACATTACACATGCAACAACTTACATTTGATATTCAGCAACTTTTTTCAATTGTTATTTAATTGCGTTTTTGCTACTACTTTGTTAAAAATGTTGAATTATATTTAAAACAACTTATTTTTTACTACTTTTTTTACAATAAGGTACAAATTTATAGTAGACATTTATTTTTCTGATTTTTATATTGATTTTTTTACAATATTCATATGTCGTTTATTTTACGTATTCAATTGTTTTTTAGTCAGTTACATTCTTTTTTTTTACAATGATAATTGCATAAAAAAAACCTGTATCAAATTTTAGTTGCTACCGGTTTTAAATGTATACAATTCAACAACTATATCAACATATTAGTAAACTAATAATGACTACTTTTAAAATTACAAGTATTGATTTTACTCTTAACATACTTTTTTTACACAAAAAAACCTTCCTAAATTTAGGAAGGTTTTTATTATTTACATTAAAATTCAATCCTAAAGTACGCAGTAACTAACTACTAATACTTGAAAATAAATTAAATGTGTAATTGAATTTTTCATTATATATAAAGACAAATATGTGAAATTAATTTAAGAAATCACCTAAAAAACACATTTTTATTTTAATGATTTTTTTGCTTTCTTTTGAATAACAGATTCTACCGTTACATTGTTAATTTTACTTTCTAACCATGATAAAATATCTAAATACAAAAACGATCTTTTCTCGTAAGGATGGTTTTCAAATACAAGCAATTCGCTATGTAATTTAATAAATTCCTTTTTTAAATCTTGCGGATAAATATTACTTAAATTCTTCAAAAACAAAATCATTTTTCGCTGAACTTGGTGCAAATCATTCATTTTTAATAAAAACTTATAGGTAGATACAATTAACTTTTCAATATTATAATCTATTCCAGCTTCATAATGTGCTACCAAATTTAAAACGCGTGTGTAACACAATAAGTCTTCACGCATTTTTAAATCTTTATTACTTATAATTTTCTCTAAATAAAAAATACAATCTTCATTTTTACCAGCACCAAAATACATACAAGCTATTTTATAGTAAAACACCATAATATGATGCTCATCTATATGGTTTGCATATTTTTCTAGTTTAAGCAGTAATTTACTCACAAAAGGCAAGCCTTCGGTAAATTTACCTTCTAAAAAATGAAGATTTAATTTGTTTTGGTTATAGTATAAAAACAGTAAGGTTTTGGTGTTTTCATTAATTGCTATTTTTTCTGTTTTAACATCGTTACTTAAAGTATTTAACACACTGTTAAACTTGGTAATGTGTTTGCTTAAAAACAACGACTCTAACAAATAATTGGCGCCTTTTAAATAAAACACCGGATTATGCATTTTCATTTCAGGTTTCTCCTCAAATAAATCTACCCATTTTTGCGAGTATTTATAACTTGATAGGAAATCTTGCATAATTAAACTATGCCACAAATAGGCTTTGTATAAAAACAGTTTCTCTTTAAAACCTAATTCAGAATAAACAATTTTTGGCAATCGCTTTTCAAAATAGGTATTTACCTTATTAATATCGGCATCATCTTTGGCATATCCTTCCTTTAACAATAAACTATATAATTGCAATGATAAATTAGACAACTTGCTAGTTCTAACATTTTTTAAGCTCAATTTTTTTGCTTGTTCAGAAAGTTCATCAGCCCTATTACTCATACTTCGGGTAATGTATTGCGACTCAATTACTTTTTCAAACTCTACAATTTCATAGGCTAAATTATTTTCTTCATTTGATAATGCCAATTCTTTGGCTTTATCCAAAATTTTTAAGCTTTGTTTATACAAGCCTTTATTATATAAAATTGCAGCAAAATCAAATTGTTCTCTAATTTGAGCTCTTATATTATGGTGTACCGGATTAAAACGCAAACTCACCAATATTTGCTTATATAAATGTGCTTTGGTATTTGATATTTGTTGCTTTTTAATATTTGTTTTTTTCAGAATAAGCTCATCATCGTACGATGCCACTTTATCTAATAAATTAAAAAGCGACATAAAATTAGCATCTGCATTACCTCCTAAACGGCCCACATATAACTTAAACTGTCTCTTTTCTGATTTAGAAAGTGATTTTACAAGTGAAAAAAGCGCATCTTTTTGATCAATAGCCATTGTAACTAGATTATTTTTTTATTATTGATTATCAACAATTTACAAAATTTTTTATTCATTTGAATATAGTAAACAATAAAAATAAGTTGTAAAATCAATAATACTTTCCCTCTATTTTTGGTACTTCAAATGTGCAAAAAAAAATCAGAAATGAGTAAAAATAAAGTCCAAATTTTTGACACAACCTTAAGAGACGGTGAGCAAGTGCCAGGTTGTAAACTAAATACAGAACAAAAATTGGTGATTGCGGAACGATTAGATACGCTTGGCGTTGACGTAATTGAGGCAGGTTTTCCTATTTCTAGTCCAGGTGATTTTACATCCGTAGAAAAAATTTCTAAAATCGTTAAAAATGCCACTGTTTGTGGGCTTACCAGAGCGAATAGAAAAGATATTGAAGTTGCTGCCGATGCTTTAAAATATGCAAAAAGACCAAGAATTCATACAGGAATTGGAACTTCGGAAAGTCATATACTACATAAATTCAATTCAACACAAGATAAAATAATAGAAAGAGCTTTTGAAGCTGTTGCCTATGCAAAAACCTTTGTTGAAGATGTGGAATTTTATGCAGAAGATGCCGGAAGAACAGATAACGCTTACTTGGCAAGAGTATTAGAAAGAGTTATTAAAGCCGGTGCAACTGTGTTAAACATTCCTGATACAACTGGGTATTGTTTACCTGATGAATATGGTGCAAAAATTAAATATTTAAAGGAAAACGTAAAGGGAATTGACAATGTAATTTTATCATGTCATTGCCACAACGATTTAGGTTTAGCAACTGCCAATGCTATTGCAGGTGTTCAAAATGGCGCACGTCAAATTGAATGTACTATTAACGGAATTGGAGAACGTGCAGGAAATACTGCGCTAGAAGAAGTTGTTATGATTTTAAAACAACATCCTTACTTAAACTTAGATACCAACATTAACACCAAATTACTATACAGTACTAGTCAGTTAGTACAACAAAGTATGGGAATGATTGTACAGCCAAACAAGGCAATTATTGGTGAAAATGCATTTGCGCATAGTTCTGGAATTCACCAAGATGGTGTTATAAAAAACAGAGAAACGTACGAAATTATTGATCCGGCTGATGTAGGTGTCACAGAATCATCTATTGTATTAACCGCCAGAAGTGGTCGTGCTGCTTTAGCTTACAGAGCTAAAAACATTGGCTACGAATTAACCAAAATTCAGTTAGATGATATTTATCCTCAATTTTTAAAATTTGCCGATCATCACAAAGAGGTAAATGATCAGGATATTCATCATTTAATGGAGTTAAACCACATTTCTAAATCTAAAATAGCCATTTAAATTCGTGTTTTTTTAAATATCAAAATTTAAACTATCATTTAATAAAAGCATTTTTTAAGGAATATAGCAACTATAAATGTTACCAAACAATTTAAAATTGTTACTTCCAAAAAAAGTGCTTAACTTTAAATTTCATACCAACTAAATTAGTTGGTAGTTTAATAGTATATTTGTAGTTGTATTTTTGAAAATATTAAAGAATGAATTTGAAAATCGCTTTACTTTCTGGTGATGGAATTGGTCCAGAAGTTACCCAACAAGCTGTAAAAGTATTAGATGCCATTGCAGAAAAATATGGCCATACTTTTAAATTTGATAAAGCCGATGTAGGTGCTGTGGCTATAGATAAAACAGGAAATCCACTTCCTGATGAAACCTTGCAAATATGCAAAGATGCTGATGCTGTTTTATTTGGCGCTATTGGTCATCCTAAATATGATAACGATCCAAACGCACTTATAAGACCTGAACAAGGTTTATTAAAACTACGAAAAAGTTTAGGGCTTTTTGCAAATATCCGCCCGTTAACTACCTATCCGTTTTTAATGCATAAATCCACCTTAAAAAAGGATGTAATTAAAGGTACAGACTTTGTAATTTACAGAGAATTAACCAGCGGTATTTATTTTGGAGAACACTCGTTAAGCGAAGATGGTTTAAGCGCTACAGATAGTTGCTCGTATACAGCAGCAGAAATTGATAGAATTGCACATTTGGCTTTTAAAGCTGCACAGGTTAGACGAAAAAAATTAACTTTAGTAGACAAAGCCAATGTTTTAGAAACTTCTCGTTTATGGAGAAAAAGAGTAACCGAAATTGGGCAAGAATATCCAGATATTAAATTAGAATTTTTATTTGTTGATAATGCAGCAATGCAACTTATTTTAAAGCCAACACAGTTTGATGTAATTTTAACCGAAAACTTATTTGGCGATATTTTATCAGACGAAGCAAGCGTAATTGCAGGTTCTATTGGCTTATTAGCTTCTGCTTCCATTGGAGAAAAAACAGCTTTATTTGAACCTATTCACGGATCGTATCCAGAAGCAAAAGGAAAAAATATTGCCAATCCACTAGCATCGGTTTTATCTGCCGCTATGCTATTAGATCATTTTTCGTTGCATGATGAAGCTGATGATATTAGAACTGCGGTACAAAAATCTATAGAATTAAACATTTCAACTCCCGATTTAAATTCTAAAAATCATTTTTCTACCACCAGCGTTGGTAACTTTTTAAGCGACTTTATTTTAGATGATGAAAATACATTTTACAATAAAAATAATATAGATTTAGGACAATCAACCATTATTTAAATTTAACAAGAATTTAAAATAACACTCAAAAACATACATTTTTTGGGTGTTATTTTTTTGTAGCTTTACCCACTTAAGCACATACAATAGTTTTTCAAACGTGCTTTGTTACAACCATTCTGTACAATTGTATAACACATCTAAAAGAAATATTTTAAAAGTGTTAAAAAAAAATGGTAAATTATTCACACACTAGAACGTGATTATTATGACGAAAGAAACAATTATTCAAAAAATTATAGCAAATAAAAATAGGCCACATTTAGATTTTAGTTTAAAAGATAAAACTGAAGCATTTACCACAAACTTATTTCATACTTTATTTGATGCCAATGCTTGTGTTGCCAAAAACATAGAGCAATTAGAAATAGATTTTAAAGAAATTTACAATTTAGCTTGTATTTTAAACGATGGAAAATGTACTGAAATCTGGAGTAAATTTTTACTAAAACTTCCTGAAATTTTAGAAAATTTAAACCTAGATGCGCAAGAGCTGGTAAATAACGATCCCGCTTCTAATAATATTGAAGAAGTTTATTTAGCATATCCTGGCTTTTATGCCATTGCTATTTACAGATTTAGTCATGAACTTTTTAAATTAAACACACCTGTAATTCCAAGGTTAATGAGTGAGTATGCACACAGTAAAACAGGTACAGATATTCACCCAGGGGCAACCATTGGAAAATCTTTTTTTATTGACCACGCTACAGGAACTGTAATTGGTGAAACATGTTTAATAAAAGACCATGTTAAAATTTACCAAGGTGTAACTTTAGGAGCTCTGCAAGTAGAAAAAAGTTTAAAAAACACCAAACGTCATCCTACGGTAGAAAACAATGTAACCATTTATGCAAACGCTACTATTTTGGGCGGCGATACCGTTATAGGAGAAAATACAATTATTGGTGGTAACGTATGGATTACAGAATCTATTCCAAAAAATTCTATGGTCTATCACAAAGCAGAAATTAAATTAAAAACAAAATTATAAGCATGCAAGAGCGCACATTATTCGATTTTATAGGAAATACTCCCTTAATAAAGGCGCAACATATTTTAGTAAAAGAAGGTGTATCGTTATTTCTTAAGTTAGAAGGAAACAACCCTGGAGGAAGTGTAAAAGACCGAGCTGCGTATAATATGATTGCTTCGGCATTAGAACGCAAAGAAATTAAAAAAGGTGATTATTTAATTGAAGCTACCAGTGGAAATACGGGCATTGCATTAGCTATGATTGCGCAACAATTTGGTATTCAAATTGAATTGGTAATGCCAGAAAACTCTACCAAAGAGCGCATACAAACTATGGAAGCTTATGGCGCAAAAGTAACATTAACTCCAACTTCCGTTGGTATTGAAGGTGCGCGTGAATATGCTGATACCCAAGTTAAAGAAAAAGGGTATGTAATGTTAAACCAATTTGCAAATAATGATAATTGGAAAGCACATTATAAAACAACAGGGCCTGAAATTTGGAGAGATACGCACGGAAAAATCACCCATTTTGTTTCGGCAATGGGAACTACAGGAACCATTATGGGTACTTCAACCTATTTAAAAGAGCAAAATAAAAACATTCAAATTATTGGAGCTCAACCTACAGATAATTCAAAAATTCCCGGAATAAGAAAATGGTCACCAGCGTATTTACCAAAAATTTTTAATGCAAAAAAGGTGGATCAAATACTAGAAGTTAGCGAAGAAGAAGCCAGAATAATGACGAAAAAACTAGCAAAACAAGAAGGTGTTTTTGCAGGAATGAGCAGTGGAGGCGCAGTTGCTGCAGCTCTAAAATTAGCAGAAACAATAGATAAAGGAGTAATAGTTGCTATTATTTGCGACCGAGGAGATCGCTACTTATCATCTAATTTATTTGAATAAAACGTTGTAGTAGTTATCGTTATTTATCATTGGATTCCAGTTGGTTTTATTGTAAATTTGTTAGTTAGAATTCATATTACCTACACATGAAAAAAATTCAAATGGTTGACCTACAAAGTCAATATGCAAAAATCCAAAATACAGTTGATGCTCGAATTTCTGAAGTTTTAAAGTCAGCTACATTTATAAACGGTCCGGAAGTCCATAATTTCCAAAAAGAATTAGAAAACTATTTAGGCGTAAAACACGTTATTCCTTGTGCAAATGGAACCGACGCATTGCAAATAGCAATGATGGGGTTAGATTTAAAACCTGGTGACGAAGTTATTACTGCCGATTTTACCTTTGCTGCAACTGTTGAAGTTATTGCCTTATTGCACTTAACTCCCGTTTTAGTTGATGTTGATCCTGTTGATTTCAACATTTCTATAGAAGCCATAAAAAAAGCAATTACTCCAAAAACAAAAGCTATTGTTCCTGTTCATTTATTTGGAAGACCCGCAAATATGGAAGCTATTATGGATTTAGCTAAAGAACATAACTTGTTTGTAATTGAAGATAATGCACAAGCAATTGGTGCTGAATATACTTTTAGCGATGGAAGTAAAAAGAAAGTAGGCGCTATTGGTCACGCTGCTTCAACATCATTCTTCCCTTCAAAAAACTTAGGATGTTATGGTGATGGTGGTGCAATTTTTACCAATGATGATGAATTAGCACACAAAATTAGAGGAATTGTAAACCACGGAATGTATGTTCGTTATCACCACGATGTGGTTGGTGTAAACTCAAGATTAGACAGTATTCAGGCTGCTGTTTTAAGTACAAAACTAGCACATTTAGATGATTACAATAAAGCCAGACAAGAAGCTGCTAAAAAATACAACGCTGCATTTGCTGGTCAAAAAAACATAGTAACTCCTGCAATTT
The DNA here is from genome assembly GCF_041596795.1 of Lutibacter sp. Taxonomy (GTDB): domain Bacteria; phylum Bacteroidota; class Bacteroidia; order Flavobacteriales; family Flavobacteriaceae; genus Lutibacter. The sequence continues at coordinate 7,223 of NZ_JBFHHX010000048.1, read as the reverse complement.
ATGATGAATGTGTAGATCACGTATTTCATCAATATACCTTAAAAGTATTGAATGTGGATAGAGATCAATTGGCTGCATTTTTAAACGAAAACGGAATTCCTTGTGGCGTGTATTATCCAATTCCATTACACAGTCAAAAAGCATATGCCGATGAACGTTATAATGAAGCTGATTTTCCTGTAACTAATCAATTAATTAAAGAAGTTATTTCATTGCCAATGCATACAGAATTGGAAGATGATCAAATAGCATTTATTACTTCTAAAGTCATTGAATTTATAAATAAATAAAAAAATAGTATGAAAGTATTAGTAACTGGTGGCCTTGGTTTTATTGGCTCACATACCGTTGTTGAATTACAAAACGAAGGATTTGAGGTAATTATTATTGATAATTTATCGAACTCAAGTATTGATGTTTTAGATAACATTACATCAATTACTGGTATTAAACCTGAATATCATACTATTGATTTAAAAGATAAATTAGCTGTAAAATTATTTTTTGAACAACATAAAGTAGATGGAGTAATCCATTTTGCCGCATCAAAAGCGGTAGGTGAAAGTGTACAAATACCGTTAGACTACTACGAAAATAATATTCATTCTTTGGTGTACATTTTACAAGAAATGAAAGCCAATAATTTAAATAATTTTATATTCAGCTCTTCTTGTACCGTTTACGGACAAGCTGATGAATTACCAATTACCGAGAATGCACCTATTAAGCCTGCAGAATCTCCATACGGAAATACCAAGCAAATTGGCGAAGAAATCATAAAAGATATCACAAAAGTAACTGATTTAAAAGCCATTGCACTGCGTTATTTTAATCCAATTGGCGCACATCCATCAGCAAAAATTGGTGAATTACCTATTGGGGTACCACAAAATTTAATTCCGTATGTAGTGCAAACTGCTGCTGGAATTAGAAAAGAACTTTCTGTTTTTGGAAGCGATTATAATACGCCAGACGGAACGGCGGTTCGTGATTATATTCACGTGGTTGATATTGCAAAAGCACATATTGTAGCATTAAAACGTTTAATTGAAAATAAAAACAAATTACAATATGAAGTTTTTAATTTAGGTACTGGTAATGGAAATTCTGTTTTAGAAGTTATCCACACTTTTGAACGTGTTACTGGTAAAAAAGTAAACTATAAACTGGTTGATAAAAGACCAGGAGATGTTACTGCTGCCTACGCAGATACTAACTTTGCAAACACTGAATTGGGTTGGAAAACCGAATTATCTTTAGATGAAGCACTACTTTCTGCCTGGAAATGGCAGGAAACATTGTAATAAGTACTTTAGCTTATAAAAAAAGCTATTTAAAAAGAATACAGTCAACCAAGCGTTTTAGTTTTTAAAATAACTTTAAACGAATTGGTAAGATTCTGAAACAAGTTCAGAATGACGTTAAATTCATTTTAAATAGCTTTTTTTTTATACTTTACATTTCATTTTCATCCGCAGGTAACTTAAAAAATACTTAATTCAAAATTTAGTTACATTTGTAAAAAATATATGCTCCGTATGAAAAAACTTTTAGCGTTCCTCTTTTTTTGCTTTTTAAATAGTTCAATCAATGCGCAAAATAATCCCATATCTTATTCTGTAGAATTAAATGGCGCAACAGCAACCAAGAGTACACTACCATTTTGGCTCTATGCCAATCAATTTGGAGCAGTTTCTAACGATCACCATATAGCTGCAAAACTGGGTGTTTTTTCAGATTTCAACACAAAAGATACTGCTTTCAAAACTTCTTACAAGGCAAGTTTTATAGCATTAAAAGAAGCTAAAAACAATAGTATTGTTGATGAGCTTTATGCAAGTGCTCAGTACGCTATTTTTCAATTAGATTTAGGAGTTAAACATCCTAACCTTCTATGGGAAGGGCTATCCTCCTCTAACGGAAATATAGTAATGTCTACAAACGCACGATCATTACCAGGCTACAATGTATCTATACCCAACTATACCCAACTTCCCTTTGCAAAAAATTGGTTGACTTTTAAAGGAAATTATAGCGATTATATGTTTACTGATAACCGTATTGTTACCGATGCCAGATTGCATGCTAAAAGTTTGTATTTAAAATACAAACTAAACCCAACATTAGAATTAATCACGGGTATCAATCACTATGTGCAATGGGGCGGAACTTCTTCTATTACAGGAAAACAACCTTCTAGCTTTAAAGATTACCTACGAATTGTCACTGGAAGTTCAGGAGGTCACGACGCCTTGGGTAATGAAGAAATTAATGTTCTTGGGAATCATTTAGGCAATTACTTGCTACAACTGAATTACTCAGGAGAAAAAACCAACTGGAATTTCTACTATTCACATATATTTGAAGATGGATCTGGGAGAGAATTACAAAACTGGCGAGATGGCTTATATGGCGTTTTTATAGATTTTAAACAACCCAAAGCATTTATATCTCATATGCTTACAGAATTTACCTACACCAAACATATGAGTGGATCTAACGCTCCAGATGATGCAAATGGTGGCAGAGGAATGGATAATTATTTTAACAACGGGCCAGCTTACAACTCAGGTTGGACTTATTTTGGAAACACTATTGGTTCGCCTTACTTTACCCCAACACCTTTAGATGACGATGGTATTAGTCATGGTATTATTGACAATCGTTTTATGGCTTTTAATATTGGTATGAAAGGTACTATTCAACAACTTCCTTATAAATTAATGTTGAGTCATACCACCTATTTTGGGTGGTTTAATGCAGAATACCAACCAAAACCAACTCAGTTTTCAGGCTTTTTAGAGTTCGGATTGCCAAAAATAAATCAATTCCCTATAGATATTACTATCGGAACTGCTTTTGATACTGGTACTTACAGACCTTCTAACTTGGGTGGCTTTTTAAAATTAACCAAACGTGGCGTATTTTAAAAACACTCTCTAATTCTATTCTGTAATTTCCACTACACATCAATATAAAAAAGTTAACTTTGTAAAAAGATTAAAAAAATTAAAATTGCATTAACTTTTGAAATTGAGACTTCATGCTTCATTATTTTAAAAAAAAGAAAAAAAGCAGTCCTTTTTTTCCTGAAAATTATATCGATATCCATTCTCATATTATTCCTGGGATTGATGATGGTGCAAAAAGTGTAGAAGAATCTATTGCCTTATTGCAAAAAATGAATGAATTGGGTATTCAAAACTTTGTGTGCACACCCCACGTAATGGAAAGTGTTTGGGAAAATTCATCTCAAAAAATAAGCAGTCAATTTTCCGAATTAGAGCAGCATTTAAAAAATTCCAATTTAAAACATCTTTCTGTTCGTTTTGCTGCTGAGTATATGCTAGATCAAAACTTTCAACAATTGTTAGAGAACAAAGATATTTTACCTATAAAAGACAATTATATTTTGGTAGAAATGTCGTATTTAAATCCTCCTATTAATTTATACGAAATGCTTTTTGATATTCAAATTGCAGGCTACCAACCTATTTTAGCACATCCTGAACGCTATAAATTTTTACATTCAACTTTTAATGAGTATCAAAAACTAAAAGATGCGGGTTGCTTGTTTCAGCTAAATCTATTGTCTTTAAGCTCTTATTATGGGAAAGAAGTAAACAAAATAGCTATTGAATTGCTAAAGAAAAATATGATTGATGTAGCAAGTAGTGATGCACATCATCAAAAACATTTAGCAACCTTAGAAGAAATTACTAAAAATTCTAAACTACATAAACTTGTACAGCACGTTTTAGAAAATAATAAGCTATTTATTTAAATAGCATCATTATCTTAAAAAAGGAGGTTGTTTTAAAACTAAAATTTTCTACAAACTACCATATTAACTTTCAGCATTGTTTCAGCTTTATATGGTATGTTTTTAGTATTCATTTAATGCATTATTGAATAGCTTCTCAAACTATATTACAACACTTTTAAAACAACCTCTTTTTATTCTTTTCAACAAATTTTATCTTTTAAAGAAATCTTTGAAACTTTTCTTTGTAAATGGTTTTTTATCATCATCTCCATAGCCATAACCGTACCCATAGCCATACCCTTTATCAGAATCTACATCGTTTACTAATATCGACATATTATTCAAACGTTTTTCATTGTACAACATTTTTGGCACTTCTAATAAACGCTTGTCTAAATGGTTGGCTCTAATTACATAAATAAACAAGTCGGCATAATCACTAATCAATAAGGTATCTGTTACCAAATTAATTGGAGCGGTATCAACAATAATATAATCGTAGTTATTTTTGGCATACTCCATTACCTCATCAAACCTACCATTCATTAAAAGTTCAGCTGGATTTGGAGGAATAATTCCTGAATGAATCATATCAAAATTATACTCTTTTACATTCTCAATCACATCTGGAACCGCCAATTTTGAATCTCTTAAAAAATGTGTTAACCCTAAATTACTTTCAAAATTTAAATAGCTAATAATTTTAGGACTTCTAATATCCGCACCAACTAACAGTACTTTTTTTGAAGTTAATGCTAATACCGATGCTAAATTTATAGCAATAAATGTTTTTCCTTCTCCACTAATAGTTGAAGTTAAAAAGATAGTTTTAGATTTTGTTTGAACTTTAGAAAACATAAAGTTAATATTGGTTCGCACTAATCTAAATGCCTCTGCTATACCGCTTCTATCTTGATCTGAAACCACTAATTTTTTAAGATTTCTAGTTCTAGGAATATCACCTAAAATAGGTGCTTGCAACGCAGCTTCAATATCTTTACGCGATTGTACTTTATTATTTAATAAAAGTTTTAAGTAAATTACCGCAAACGGTAGTATAATACCTAATAAAAGCGCTGCCAAATACACAATTTTACGTTTAGGCGCTACGGGAATATCACTTCCATAAGCCTTGTCTATTATTTTAGCATTCGGTTGTGTAACTGCTAAGGTAATCGCATTTTCCTCACGTTTTTGCAATAAATACAAATACAAGGTCTCAATAATTTGCTGTTGACGTTGTATATCTCTGTATTCTCTTTCTTGACGCGGAACAGCGGTAATTTTAGAATTAATCCTAGACTCTTGTTTTTGAACATCATTTAAAGAAATTTTTAATGTGTTCTTTAAATTCACCAAACTTTTTGCAATGCTATTGCGTACTCCTGCAATTTGATCATTCAAATTTATAATAACAGGATTTAACTTACTAGAACTCTTTAAAATTCTGTTTCTTTCTAACAGCAACTCGTTATAACGCTCTGTAGTTGAACTGATAGATTCATCAGGCAACCCTAAATTTGCAGGAATCAGTTCTTCTGAATTTTGAGTAACATATTCGTTTACATAATCCACCAAACGAATTTGCGTATTTAAGTCTACTATTTTCTTCTCAATATCGGCATTTGTTCCTAATATAAGTGTCGCTTCTGAAGTAATATCCGTTAAATTATTCGATGTTTTAAATTTCTCAACACCTTTATCAACATCCGACAAGTCTTCTGAAATAATATCCAATCGTTTATTAATAAACACATTGGTATTTTTTGCAATCATACTTTTATCTTCAACCGCATCTTTATTGTACTGATAAACTAAATTATCTAAAATGGCCTGTGCTTTCGTTTTCAATTCGCTCTTTAAACTCAGTTGCAACACACTTGCATTTTTATTTACCGGTTGAACTTGTATAGCCGATTTTAAATTATCCACTACCTTTTTAATTGGCGTAATAACAACTTGTAGTTCATTGTCTTTAATTTTTGAAACATCAGCCAACGGAGTAATGGTAATTTCTCCGAAATTTGTTTTAATATTTTCACCAAAGCTATGTTCAGCAACTTTGTTTCCTTCGCTATCTAGCAGTTTAAATTTTGAAGCAGCACCAAAAACAATCGTAAATGACGTATCAGCAGCATAAAACAACGAATCCTTTGTAAATACATTCAGTTTTACAGGCACTTCATTTTTAAAGATTTCAGAAGTTCTTACACGTCCTTTTTTAAAATAAGAAACATTAATTCCAACATCTTTAACCACACGCTCAATTAAGGATCTGGATTTTAACAATTCTATTTCATTTTCAATAGAAGAACCTTTTGAACCACTAAACAGCCCTAAATCCTGAAAAGCAGATAATTCAGAGGCTAAACCGCCACTATCTTCGTCATTAATTAATATTGTTGTAGAAACTTCATATTGATTGGGTGTATACCGTAAATATACATACGCAACTACTAACGAAACAAAAGCCCCTAATACAAACCATTTCCAATAGTAGGCATATTTTTCAACTTCTTGTCGAATATTAATAGATTCGTCTTGAAACTGAATATTTGGTAATTGATTATTTTCTTCTTGCATAATATTTTTTAGTTTGTAAGAATGGCTATAAGAGATATTAAGGTAGAAATTGAGGATAAAATTAAGCTTGCATTTGATCCAACCGCCGATGAATTAACCTTTGTTTTGTTCGGCTCTACATAAATAACATCATTTTGTGCTAAATAGTAATAAGGCGAATTAAAAAGCTGTTTATTGGTTAAATCAATTGTTACAAATTTACGTTCCCCTTGTACTTCTCTTATTAAACTTACGGTAGTTCTTTTTCCTTGAATGGTTAAATCTCCAGCCATACCAATAGCTTCTATAATAGAAATTCGCTCATTGGTTACAGGATACGTTCCTGGCTTTACAACCTCCCCTAATACGGTTACTTTAAAATTAGTTATACGTACGTTTACAATTGGATTTTTAATGTAACTCCCTAATTTTTCAGCTAAATTTTTAGAAAATTCTTTGGTGGTTAAACCTTCAACCTTTGTAGTTCCTAATACAGGAAAATTAATATTCCCATCCGTATCTACTAAATAATCTAAGGTTTTTAAATTCGTAGTGTAAGTTCCTATTACTGGTGTTTCGTATAAATTAAATGGAATTGCCGCCTCTGCATCTATTGCCGAAACATTTACACTAAGGAAATCTCCTTGTTGAATTTTAGGTTCAAAACTCACCAATTTTGAACTTGTTTCAACACCTTCTACATCCTGAAAATATAACATTTTCTTATTTGATACACATGATGTTGTTAGTAACACTACCAACAACAAACAACTCACAAAAACTGGACTTTTTCTTTTTATACAATTCATTTTTTACATTTTTAGGCTTACCTTTCTAAAATTTAGCCATTCCTACTATTTTCCTTTATTTTACAATTTTTACGTAACTTTTTTTC
>NZ_JBFHHX010000047.1:0-21424 GCF_041596795.1 Lutibacter sp. | reverse complement strand
TGCGCAGCAGATTTACAGTCTGCCCTCGTTGGCCACTTGAGTATCTCACCATTCTTTCAAAGATCTGAGCCGATAGAGGGACTCGAACCCACGACCTGCTGATTACAAATCAGCTGCTCTAGCCAGCTGAGCTACATCGGCTTTTTACTCCATAAAAGAAGTCCGCTATTTCTAACGGACTGCAAATGTATTAAAGTTTTATATTTAAACAAAACTTTTCTAATTATTTTTTTAATTATTTAACTTTAACTTTTTCTTTTACTTTTGCTAACGATCTTTTAATGGAATCGACTGCTAACATAGTACCTTCTTCAAATGTTTTACATTGCTTTTTTACAACAATATCATTTCCAGGTACATTTACTTTAATTTCAACAGTTTTATTTTCCTTTTCACTGGTTTGTTGCACCTTTAAATACACTTCAGAATCTACTATTTTATCATAAAATTTCTCTAAATTATTTAACTTTTTTTCTATAAACTCTATTAATCCTTTGTCAGCATTAAAATTAACCGATTGCACATGTACTTTCATAATAAATTAGTTTTTATCGCTCCTTGGGTGAGCTTGATTATATATTTCCTTTAACTTACCCAAACTACTATGGGTATATACTTGAGTGGATGCTAAACTAGAATGCCCAAGCAATTCTTTAACAGAGTTTAAATCCGCTCCTTCATTTAATAGGTGTGTAGCAAAAGAATGCCTTAAAATATGAGGGCTCTTTTTTTCTTTTGACGACACACAACTAAAATAATTATTTATTATTCGATACACAAGTGTATCATATAATTTTTTCCCTTTTTTTGTAACAAATAAATAAGATTCATCATTTATAATTTCTGTTCTAATTTCTAAATAATTTTTTAATGAAGCTTGTACTGTTTTAAGCAACGGAATATACCTTTCTTTATTCCGTTTTCCTAATACTTTAACAGTTTCATTAACAAAATCTATATCTGCTAATTTAATATTCAATAACTCTGCTCTTCTTATTCCGGTTGAATATAAAAGTTCTACAATTAATTTGTTTCTTATAGATTCAAAATCAATAGCATTAGTATTTACTGCTGCTAAAACATCATGAATCTCTTTTTCTGAAAATGGAATTTGTATTTTTTTTGAAGTTTTTAACGCCTTATGTTTTACCATTGGACTTACTTCAATTTGTTTGGTTTTTAATAAAAATTTATAGAAAGATTTTAGTGAAGATAGTTTTCTGTTTATACTTCTATTAGAAATATTTAAATTTACTAAACTAACAATCCAGCTTCTAATTTGTGCATAATTAACATTTATAATGTTATTAATTTCAAATTGAGTACTACAAAATTCTTGGAATGAATTTAAATCATTTTGATAAGCTGTAATAGTATGGCGAGAATATTTTTTCTCTAAAGCTAAATAATTTAAAAAGGAATTTATAGGCATAAAAAAACCGTTAGTATACAAATTTACGAATTGTTATTTGTAATTACTAACGGTTTATTTTATTTAGTAAAAAATTAAGATTGCTCTTCTGCTGTTCTTAGTTTTTGTACATAACTTGCTTTAATATTTTGCGCACGTTTTACAACTGAAGGTTTGTTGAATTGTTTACGATTACGTAAATTTTTCATTGTCTTTGTACGATCAAATTTTCTTTTGTAACGTTTTAACGCTCTATCAATATTTTCTCCGTCTTTAACTGGTATGATTAACATATTTTAGCACCTCCTTTCAAGTCGTTCAATTTTAAATTTTGGATTGCAAAGATACTATTAAATTTTAATAACCAAACAATTAAATACTTTTTTATTATGCAATAGGTTTATATTCCTTTTTATCAATTACAATTTTTGCAATTATCTCTCTTAAAATCTCTGAGGTCCCACCTCCAATTGGTCCTAATCTACTATCTCTAAACATACGTGCCATTGGATACTCTTCCATATAACCATAACCACCAAGTAATTGCAAACATTGATAAATTACTTCATCGGCTATTTTTGTAGAAACCAATTTAGACATTGTTGCTTCTTTTACAACATATTCACCTTTGTTTAATTTATACATTACTGAATAATTAAACACTTTGCTCATTTCTATTTCACTTGCCATATCAGCAACTTTATGTCTTAACGCTTGAAATTTATCAATAGTTTTTCCAAAAGCTGTTCGTTCGGACATATATTGTAAAGCATATTCTAATGCAAACTCTGCCCTTGCGTGTGCATTTATTCCCATAATAATACGTTCTAAAGCAAAATGTTGCATTATATAAGGAAATCCTTTTCCTTCTTCTCCTAATAAATTTGATGCAGGAACCACAACATTATCAAAAGCAATTTCTGCCGTATCTGAAGCTTTCCACCCCAATTTTTCTAAATTAGTTGAAGAAATTCCTTTTGTACTTCTATCAACAACAAAAATACTCATTCCTTTATTTCCAAGTTCAGGATTTGTTTTGGCTGCAATTACTAAATAATCAGAATAAACTCCATTTGTAATAAAGGTTTTTGATCCATTAATAACATAGCTATCTCCATTTTTTATTGCAGTTGTTCGCATTCCTGCAACATCTGACCCTCCAAAAGGCTCAGTTATACATAAACACCCTACTTTTTCTCCTAAAATACTTGGAACTAAATATTGCTCTTTTATAGATTGACTTCCTTCTTTTTCAAGATGTGTCATTGCTAAATAAACATGAGCCCACATAGCTGCAGCAAAACCAGCTGAATTAACTTTTTGTAATTCTTCTAAAAAAATAGTTGTGTAAAATAAATCTAAATTTAACCCTCCAAATTCTTCAGGATAATTTAGTCCAAAGTAACCCATGTCTCCAAACTTCTTCCATATTTCTTTGTCTATAAAACCTTGTCTTTCCCACTTATCTATATTTGGGACAACTTCTTTTTGTAAAAAATCTTTAAAACTTTGGCGGAACGCATTGTGTTCTTCGGTAAAATACATGCTGCTCATTTAGGCTTGCTTTATTATTTAGCTTGCAAATATAAGGCTATTCTATTAAATTTTTCTAAAGGAAAGTCATCAATTTTCTTCAACTCTTCAATTGATTGAATTTCAGCCACTTCATCTCTATATTGAAAAATTTTCTTTGTTAATTCATAATCTAAATATGGTAGCGAAAGCACTTGCTTAAAAGAAGCTTTATTAATATTTATTTTTTCAATTACAGGTTTTTGTAATACTTTAAAATTTACTAATACTTTGTCTGCTACTTCTTTCTCTAAATACCAAACTTCATATAATTGATCATCAAAAGTAAATCCTTTTAATTTAGTTCTGTAACTAATAATTCTTTGACCTAATTTATCGCCAATTCCTTTAATTGACTTAAAATCTTCTAAGGTTGCGGTATTTATATCTTTAACAATAGTAGCTGATTTTGATTGAACAACATTTTTGTTAGTGTTCTTTTTTGAAGAAGTAACCCAGTTAGGAAATTTAAAATATGGGGAAATAACATTAAGCAAACTATCATTAACTCCTGTTACTTGCTGAAATTGTTTTGCTGAATTTATAAACGCACCAGATTTTCTAAACTCTAATAATTTATCAATTTGGTCAACGCTCATACCTAATTGATATCCTTTAAAATCGGTAATATAATTTGGATTGAAAGGGTATATTTTTTGCTTACTATTTTCTTTTTTAATTTCTTGTAAGGAATCAACTTCTTTTAAAAATGAGATCATTTCATTAGAATCTTTTTTAGACTTTTCCTTTGATGAAAAATCAACAAAAAAATACGCTAATTGAAATAACACTATCAGTAACAACAAAAAGAAAATCCCATTTCGTTGCCTTTTATTGTAACTAAAATGGGATTCAAATATTTTCATTTTTAAAAACTTTATTATTTTTTCACTTTTAATTGAGCTTTATACAGCTCTCCTGCCTTCAATTTTCTCCAATATTCATCTAAATCTCCTTTTACTTCACCCGACATTATATACAATCCAATAATATTTGGAAATGCCATTGCAAGAATCATCATATCAGAAAAATCTAATACAGCACCTAAACTAACTGAGGCACCTACAACAACAAATATTAAAAAGAACATTTTGTAAACCATTTCAGTTTTTTTACTTTTTCCAAATAAATAAGTCCAAGCACGCATTCCGTAATACGACCAAGAAATCATAGTAGAAAGCGCAAACAAAAAGATAGCTACAGTTAACACATAAGGAAACCAAGAAATTACAGTTCCAAAAGCGTCAGAAGTTAATTGTGCACCAGCCATACCTACTACTTCGTGTTTTCCGGTAAAAATTAATACCAATGCAGTTAAAGTACAAATAACAACCGTATCAATAAAAGGTTCCATTAAAGAAACAAACCCTTCGGAAGGTGGATTATTTGTTTTTGCAACACTATGCGCAATGGCTGCTGAACCAACTCCGGCTTCATTAGAAAATGCAGCTCTTTGAAACCCTACAATTAACACTCCTATTATTCCTCCTTTTAATGCTGATGGATTAAAGGCTCCTTCAAAAATTGCTGTAAATGCTGGTCCAATATTTTCTATATTTATAAAAATTACTGCTAAACAAGCTGCAACATAAACAGTAGCCATAATTGGAACAACTTTTTCCGTTACTTTGGCTATACTTTTAATACCTCCAATAATTACAGCTGCAACAAGTAAAGAAATTATAATCCCAAACCAAAACCCATGACCAACTAACTCTGGTACTTGTCCTGAAACTGCTTCAAATGCTTGATTGGCTTGAAACATGTTTCCTCCACCAAAAGAAGCTCCAACACAAAGCACGGCAAATACACCGGCTAAAACTTTTCCTAAAACTTTTTTGTTTTGTTTTTCCAATCCATTTCGTAAATAGTTCATTGGGCCACCAAAAACTCGTCCATCAGGCGCTATATTTCTATATTTTACACCTAAAGTACACTCCACAAATTTGGAAGACATTCCCAATAATCCTGCTACAATAATCCAAAAAGAAGCACCGGCACCACCTAAAGAAATGGCTACCGCAACACCAGCAATATTCCCTAAACCAACTGTTCCTGAAACTGCAGTTGCAAGAGCTTGAAAATGCGTTACTTGCCCTGGAGCGTTTGGATCATCATATTTTCCACGTGCTAAATCAATTGCATGTTTAAATCCTCTTATATTTATAAAGCCCATTCTAAAAGTAAAGAATAAAGCCCCAATGGATAACCATATTACAATAAATGGAATGTTCTTTTTCTGTAAATCTCCATTTGGATGTGTTAATGCAATTTTTTCATCATACACTACTGAAGCAAAATTATGAGCTCCTTCCTCAATTACATCTCCTTTATTAGCGGAATTATATATAGATCCTCCTTCTTTGGCAAGATGTTTTAATGTTCCAGATACAAAAGCTCTTCCAACAATATCACTTCCGTCTCTGGAAATAATAGCAATGGTATCGCCTTCTTTCACTTTTACACCATCATCAACCACCCATTCTTTAATTAAAAATGATCCTTTTATTCCAGGTCTCCAACCAGGAATTGGGATATTCTTTTTTTCTACATATACATTAGGATCATAAATACCTACAGCTGAAAATGGATCCCAAAACAATACCATAGCTATAGTATTTACAATAGGAGTAAAAGTTCCGTTAAAACGTTCTGAAATATTTTTCATTGGAACCACATATTCCTTAGTAATTGTATTTCCTACCGCGTCTGTTATAACAACATTATAAGGAACACCTTCAACTAATCCAAAAGCTTTATTAGAAACTAATGGAGTGCTTTGATTACTCCATTTATAAGAATATGGAGCCGTTCCACCAGTAACATTAACTTCTATAATTCCGTCGTTAATTATTGTGGATGGATTTTTAATATTTTCTTTTACTATTAAATTTTGTGAGAAAATTACTGTTGTGAATAGTAGTAGGATTGGAAAACTTAATTTTACAGACATTTTTGAAAAACCGATAGCTTTCCTTGAAAATGTTACTCTTGAAATTAACCAAAATGCTAAATCTTTCAATTTTGAAGTAATTGATTGAAACCAATTATTAAATCGTTTACCAAATACTTTTTCTTTAGCATTTAACCCAAATACTTTAAATAAAAGCAACAAAAACAGGGGTTTTTTATTCATAATTTTATGTTTTTTAAAAAGAATACGCAATATGGCAAAAAAATAAAGGCACTCCAACTTTTTATGACTAAACTTTAGATCAATTTAATTGAAAAAAAATCACATCTAAAATAAATGATTATCCAAAACCAAATCATTCAAGGAAATCATTCCAATATATTCCTTATTTTCTTGAACAGGAGCTATTCTAAAACCAACATTAGTAAGTAAATTTGCAACATACTTTACGTCCATATCTGATGGAACACTCACCACTGGCTTGCTCATAATTTCAAATACATTAACTTCATGAGAGCCTTTGTCCGCAATAATAACACCTTTAATTAAGTCTTTAATCAATACAATACCATAGGCATCTTCTGGATATCTTTTTTTAACAATTAAAGCTTCAACTTTTTCAGCTCTCATTAAATTTACAGCTTCTTTGGCAGTTGCCATTCCATCAATAAAAACAACTTTAGTTCTCATAACGTCTTTTACACTTTGAAAAGTTCTTTTATATTTCATTATATTGGGTATTAGATATTAGTGTATTTAAAAATATTCGTCTCTTGCTTGTTTTTTAAAAGTTTGCATTTGACTTTGCAAACCTGCAACATGTTCTATTGGTAATACAAAAGCAATTCCAGTCCCTGGTTTATCAAACTCTCCAGCTTCTTCAATTACTTTCATAAACTTCTCAACAACATGTTCTTCAACTAAAAAAACAATTATTTCAGTTTGATCTTCTATAGTTAAACCAAAAAATGATTTTGCTTCGTTTATACCTGTTCCTCTAGCAGGAATTATTGTTGCTCCTGTTGCTCCAGCAGATTTCATTGCATTTACAACTTTATCAGAAATCTTCGGCTTTACAAAGGCCATAATTAATTTAAATTGCATTGTTTTATTTTTTTATATGAAACATTTTATTTTTTAAAAACATAAATTGAGAATATGCCAATACACTTATTATTGGAAATAAACTTGCAAAAGCTATTAATCCAAATCCATCTATTGCCGGATTCCTTCCTGGCACCGCTCCTGAAAGCTCTAAACCAAGTGCTGTTACAAGCGGCACAGTAACCGTAGATGTTGTTACACCTCCAGAATCATAAGCTAAAGCTATAATATCTTTTGGGGCAAATATTGTTTGAATAACAACTATTATATAACCTCCTAAAATATACAAATATAATGGCGTTCCTGTTACAATACGAAATGTACCAAGTGCAAGCGCAAAAGCCACACCTACTGCAACTGTTATTCTTAAACCATTTGCACTTATTGTTCCTGCAGATACTTCACCAGCTTTAATGGCTACAGCTATTAAAGATGGTTCGGCAATAGTTGTAGAAAAACCAATGGCTGCAGCAAATATATATATCCAATAATAATTAGTCCAATGTATAACCTCACCTTCAACAATTCCTAAAAACTCTGGATTAGAAAGTTGATTTGCCATTATTTCTCCTATTGGAAATAATGCTTTTTCTAATCCCATTAAAAAAAGTGCTAATCCTAATACAACAAAAACACCACCTAAAATTACACGTCTTAAATGCGGAATTGGTTGTTTTAAAATAATTATTTGAAAAAATACAATTATGGTTAATATAGGTAAAACGTCTAAGAAGGTATAGAACAATATCTTAAAAAAATCTACCAATAAATTTACCATAGTATTCTTCTATTTTTCTAAAACCAAAATAAACCATATCCCATTACAAAAATCATTGGCATTAGCGATGCAAAAGCTATTAAACCAAACCCATCTAACAAAGGACTTCTGCCCTTTATTACATTTGCTAACCCAACCCCAAGAGCTGTTACTAGCGGAACAGTTATTGTAGAAGTTGTTACACCTCCAGCATCATAAGCCAAACCTATAATTTCATTTGGGGCAATAATTGTCATAAACATTACAACTAAATAGCCACCAATTATTAGGTAATAAATTGGCCAACCTTTTAAAATACGTAAAACACCAATTACAATAGCAAAACCAACTGATAATGCAACTGAAATTCTTAATCCTAAAGCATACGTTTTAAGTGTTTCACTATCTGAACTTATTAAACCTGATTCCGATGAAATTTTTGCGGCCTCTTTTGCAATAGCCAATAGTGCAGGTTCTGCAATAGTAGTTGAAAACCCTAACGCAAAAGCAAATACTAACAACAATGTTAAACTTCCTTTTTTAGCTAAAGCATAAGCAAGTGCTTCTCCTATTGGAAACAATCCCATTTCTAATCCTTCAATAAAAAGCATTAAACCTAAAGCTACTAAAACAACACCTACTAATACATCCCAAATTTGAGGAAACGGCTGATGAATTACAACAACTTGAAAAAAAACAACTACAATAATGATAGGAAATAAATCTAATAATGCAGATTTAATTTTATTACCAAATTGCACCAAATCATCTTTAAACATCAATTTTTAATTTAAAAGTTCTCGTAATTTTTTTATTTGCCCTGGTCTGCCTAAAACAATTAAATTTGAATTCTTGGTTAACCTAGTTGAAGATTCTGGATTTACAATATACTCATTGTCAGCTGTTTTAAATCCAATAACATTACACCCTGTTCTTTTTCGTAAATCTAAATCTAAAATTGTTTTATTTAAAAACTCTGACGGCAAATCATTAACTGAAATTTCTTCTAAATTGGCATTACTATCTCCAGCAATTGTAAGTCTATCAACAAACTCAACCAAATCTGGTGTAACAACCAACGATGCCATATGAGCTCCTCCTAATTTATCTGGCATAATTACATTAGAAGCTCCAGCAAATTTTAATTTTCCATAAGATGATTCATTAGATGCTCTGGTAATTATTGTAAAATCACTATTAAACTGACGAGCCGATAAAACCACAAATAAATTATCAGCATCCGAAGGTAAAGCTGTAATTAAACTTTTTGCCCTTTCTAATCCTAATTTTTTTAAATCATCATCATTAGTAGCATCTCCTTCAATAAATAAGATACCATCGCGTTCTAAATCCTCAATTTCATCTTTTCGCTTTTCAATTACTATACAAGGCTGATTAAATTGTTTTAATTTAGCCACTGCCTGTTTGCCATTTCTACCATAACCACAAACAACAGTATGATCTTTTAAATTTTGAATTTCTTGCTGCACTCTTTTAATTTTTAAAATTTGAAAAATGTTTCTGTTTGCAAAATATTCTGTTAGCGCTGTAACAGAGTAACCATAAACTATAATACTTATTATTATTAAAAATATAGTAAATAATTTTTCCGTTTCATTTAACTCGTGTAAAGTACCAAAACCAACTGTAGACATTGTTATAATGGTCATGTACAGCGAATCTATAAAAGATTCATTTGATATTACCATAAAACCACCTACTCCAATAACTAATACAGTTGTTAAAAGTAAACTTGAAATATATAATTTAGACTTTACTACCATAAATTACAAATCAAAAACTGAACTTCTTTTGGTGTAAATCATATCCTTTAATCGTAATAAAAAAGCTAATGTTAAGTAAATTCCAAAAGAAAACCCAAGGGTTACAAAAGATATGTAAATAAAAAACAAACGTACATTTGAAACACTAATTCCTAATCTATCTGCAAATCTTGAAGATACTGCAAAACCATGTTTTTCAAAAAAATGTCTTATGGAGTGAATCCAGTTCATCGGTAAAAATATTTAACCGCAATATACTAATTTTCAAAATAAGATATTGGACTACGGTTAAATTGTGATTACAATTTTTTAACTTTGCCTCTTTCCAATTTTCTTATGACTAAAAATGAAGAATTTATAGAAGTACTAGGTGCACGAGTTCATAATTTAAAAAATATTGATGTTCGTATTCCTAGAGAAAAACTAGTAGTAATTACTGGATTAAGTGGTAGTGGAAAATCATCATTGGCTTTTGATACCATTTATGCTGAAGGTCAGAGACGGTATATTGAAACTTTTTCGGCGTATGCACGTCAGTTTTTAGGTGGATTGGAACGGCCAGATGTTGATAAAATAGATGGTTTATCACCCGTTATTTCTATTGAACAAAAAACCACAAATAAAAGTCCTAGATCTACTGTGGGAACTATCACAGAAATTTATGACTTTTTAAGATTATTATACGCAAGAGCCTCTGATGCTTATAGTTACAACACCAATCAAAAAATGGTTAGTTATACAGATGAGCAAATAAACGAACTAATTTTAGAAGAATTTGACGGTAAAAAAATTATTATTCTTGCACCGTTAATTAAATCGAGAAAAGGACATTACAGAGAACTTTTTGAACAAATTGCCAAACAAGGATTTTTAAAAGTTAGGGTTGATGGCGAAATTGTTGATATAGAAAAAGGAATGCGTTTAGACAGGTACAAAACGCATGATATTGAAATAGTTATTGATCGATTATTAGTTTCTAAAGATGCCGAAAAAAGACTTACCGAAACTATTACAACTGCCTTATACTCTGGTGATAATATTTTAATGGTTTTAGAACATGAAACCAATACACCTCGTTATTTTAGTAGGGATTTAATGTGTCCAACTTCAGGAATTTCGTATCCAAATCCAGAACCAAATACATTTTCATTTAACTCACCTAAAGGGGCTTGTGAAACCTGCAACGGACTTGGTAAAATTCATAAAGTTAACATTGATAAAATTATTCCAGATCCTGAAATTTCAATAAAAAAAGGTGGTATTGCTCCTATTGGCGAACAAAAAACCAGTTGGATTTTTAAACAATTACAACTAATTGCCGAACGCTATAATTTTGAATTAACCGATCCTATTTCAAAAATACCTAAAGATGCTCTAAACATTATTTTAAATGGTGGAAAAGAAAAATTTGAAATAGTTGCCAAAACTGCTGGAGTTACCAGAAATTACGAAATAGATTTTGAAGGAATTACAAATTTTATAGAAAATCAATACAACGCAACAGAATCAACCTCTATTAAACGTTGGGCTAAAGATTTTATGGATAATGTTGTTTGTGAAACTTGTGAAGGAAAACGACTTAAAAAAGAAGCCTTATATTTTAAATTAAACAACAAAAATATATCGGATTTAGCACAACTAGATATTACCGAACTTGCCGCTTGGTTTTCGGATATTGAATCTAAATTATCACAAAAACAACTACAAATTGCCTCTGAAGTTTTAAAAGAAATTAGAACCCGAATCCAGTTTTTAGTAGATGTTGGTTTAGATTATTTAAGCTTAGACAGAAGCTCAAAATCATTATCAGGTGGTGAAGCGCAACGTATTAGATTGGCAACACAAATTGGTTCTCAATTAGTTGGCGTCCTTTATATTTTAGATGAACCAAGTATTGGTTTACACCAAAGAGACAATGAAAAATTAATTAAATCACTTATAAATTTACGTGACATTGGTAATTCGGTTATTGTAGTTGAACATGATAAAGATATGATTGAACACGCCGATTTTGTGTTAGATATTGGCCCTGGCGCAGGAATTCACGGAGGAGAAATTGTTAGTGAAGGTACTTTTGAACAACTAAAACAACATAAAACTTTAACCGCCGAATATTTAAATGGCACAAAAACAATTGAAGTTCCTAAAAAAAGAAGAGCCGGAAATGGAAAATCAATAATACTTTCTGGAGCCACTGGAAACAATTTAAAAAATGTTACGGTAGAATTTCCTTTAGGAAAATTAATTTGTGTTACTGGAGTTTCGGGTAGCGGAAAATCTACATTAATTAATGAAACTTTATATCCAATATTAAATCATCACATATATAGAGGCGTAAAAAAACCAATGCCTTATAAAAAAATTGAAGGTTTAGAGCATATTGATAAAGTTATAGATATAGATCAATCACCCATTGGTAGAACACCACGCTCAAACCCAGCAACTTACACCGGAGTTTTTAGCGAAATACGTAATTTATTTGCAAAAACTAGCGAAGCTGCCATTAGAGGTTATAAACCTGGAAGATTTTCGTTTAACGTAAAAGATGGCCGTTGTGAAACCTGTGAAGGTGGTGGTGTTAGAGTTATTGAAATGAACTTTTTACCAGATGTTCATGTGGAATGTGAAACCTGTCAAGGCAAAAGATTTAACAGAGAAACATTAGAAATTAGATACAAAGGAAAATCTATTTCTGATGTACTGAATATGACTATTGAAGAAGCTGTAACATTTTTTGAAAACATTCCTAAAATAAACAGAAAATTAAAAACAATTAAAGATGTAGGCTTAAGCTATATTACTTTAGGTCAGCAATCTACAACACTTTCCGGAGGTGAAGCACAAAGAATAAAACTAGCTTCAGAATTATCAAAAAGAGACACCGGAAATACCTTTTATATTTTAGATGAACCAACCACGGGTTTACATTTTGAAGATATAAGAGTTTTAATGTTAGTTTTAAATAAATTAGCTAACAAAGGCAATACCATTTTAGTAATTGAGCATAATTTAGACGTGATAAAATTAGCCGATCATATTATTGATATTGGTATGGAAGGTGGAAAAAATGGTGGAGATGTAATTTGCACAGGAACTCCAGAAGATATTATTAAAAATAAAAAAAGCTATACTGCCCAATTCTTAAAAAAAGAATTAAATTAGGCGGATATATAACTATAAAAAAGTTGAAAAAATTAAAAAATTATATTGCTTTATGACTCCAAATGAAGACAGAAAAATAAGAGAAAAATTTAAACAAAAAACTTGGAACGAAATTAAAACCAACGATTCTTGGGCTATTTTTAAAATTATGGCAGAGTTTGTAGAAGGTTTTGAAAGATTAGGAAAAATAGGTCCGTGTGTTACAATTTTTGGTTCTGCAAGAACAAAACCAGATGAAAAGTATTACAAATTAGCCGAAAACATTGCTTATGAATTAACTCAAAGCGGTTATGGAATAGTAACTGGTGGAGGGCCAGGAATTATGGAAGCCGGAAACAGAGGTGCGCATAGAGGAAAAGGTACTTCGGTTGGTTTAAATATTGAATTGCCATTTGAGCAACACGACAATCCGTATATTGATCCAGATAAAAGTCTCGATTTCGATTATTTCTTTGTTAGAAAAGTAATGTTTATAAAATATTCTCAAGGTTTTGTTGTAATGCCAGGTGGTTTTGGA
Source organism: Lutibacter sp. (assembly GCF_041596795.1). Classification (GTDB taxonomy): domain Bacteria; phylum Bacteroidota; class Bacteroidia; order Flavobacteriales; family Flavobacteriaceae; genus Lutibacter. The sequence continues at coordinate 8,203 of NZ_JBFHHX010000047.1, read as the reverse complement.
ACTATGGATGAACTATTTGAAGCAATAACATTAATTCAAACAAAAAAAATTGGAAAATTCCCAATTGTACTGGTTGGAAGAAAATTTTGGGCTGGATTATTGGAATGGATTAAAACAACACTTATTGAGGAAGGAAACATTAGCCCAGAAGATTTAAATCTAATTTCTTTAGTAGATACCGAAGAAGAGGTTTTAGAGGTTATTGATACTTTCTACAAAAAATACAGTTTAAGCCCTAACTTTTAACATTTGAACGCTATTTGAAAAACCATATTATAATACTATTTTTCTTACTATCCATCTGTTTAAAAAAAACCTATGGTCAAAATAATATTATAAACATTGATGCTTTTTTAGATACAGAATTAAATGAAATTAGAATCACAGAAGAAGTTGTGTTTTTTAATAAATCTGGTATTTCTTTAAATGAAATTTATTTCCATAACTGGCCAAATGCATATGCTAATAAAAACACACCATTAGCTAAAAGATTTATAGAAAACTATTCTAAAACCTTTCATTTTGCCAAAGAAAAACATAGAGGTTTTGGAAATATAAAAGGCATTTCTGTAGATTATGAAATTGCAAATTGGGAAATTACCATAGAGAATCCTGATATTTTAAAAGTAATTTTAGCACAACCTTTAGCACCCAATGAATCTGCTAAAATTAAGGCAACCTATATTGTAAAACTGCCAAAAGATAAATTTACCAAATACGGAGTAAATACTGTAAGTTATAATTTAAGATATTGGTATTTAGCGCCTGCTATTCACAACAAAACCTGGAAAATTTATAATAATTTGGATATGGACGACATGTACATTGATAATTCCAATTATAAAATAAATTTTACCGTTCCTAAAAATTACACTCTAAACAGTGATATTAAACAGTATTTTGAAGCAACTGACTCTCACAAAAAATACTTTTTAGCAGGTAATCAAAAATCGGATATTGAAATAAATATTACCCAAGAAAATGATTTTTTTCAGTTTCAATCAAGCCCAGTTTCAATAATTACTAATCTTACTTCAGAAAATTTAGACACAAATATTCAAACAGATATTTTAAATAGAGAATTGCTATTTTTAAAACATTATTTAGGCGATTTTCCTCACGATAAATTGTTCATCAATAAAATTGATTATGAAAAAAATCCAGTTTATGGATTAAATCAACTTCCATCGTTTTTGGCTCCATTTAGCAATACATTTGAATGGGATATACAAATTTTTAAAATCCTTTCCAGAAAATATATAGACAATGTTTTTACATTTAATCAAAGAGAAGATGTTTGGTTGGCAGATGGGCTACAAACCTTTTTAATGATTAAATATGTAGAAAAATATTATCCTGAAGTTAAAGCTATAGGAAATATTTCAAAAATTTGGGGAATCAAAAACTTTAATTTATCTAGCTTAGGATTTAATGATAAATACCCTTTTGTTTATCAATTTGCAGCAAGAAAAAATATAGATCAGGCATTAACAGAAAAATCAGAAAACCTATCAAATTTTAATAGAAAAATTGTAAATAAATACAAAGCTGGTATTGGTCTAAAATATTTAGAAAACTATTTGGGCGATAGTATTGTTGAAAATGCAATTATTGATTTTTCAAAAGAAAACAATGGAAATTTAGCTCAAAGTGAGTCTTTTTTAAGACATTTAAAAACATCAAAAGATATTAGCTGGTTTTCTAATGATTATTTAAATACCAGTAAAAAAATAGATTACACCATAAAAAAAATAACAACTAAACAAGATTCTATAGCTGTTACTATTTTAAACAAACGACAAATTTCGGTTCCTATTCAACTTTACGGATTGCAGGATAAAGAAATTAAATTTAAAAAATGGCTTACCAACATAGATTCTGTTTCAACCGTTACAATTCCAAAAAATGGTTTTGACCGACTTTCATTAAATTATGAATTTGAAGTACCTGAAAGCAATTTAAAAAACAACTGGAAAAATGTTCATAAAAAATTATTCAACAGACCATTACAATTAAAGTTTTTTAAAGATGTTGAAAACCCGTACTTCAACCAATTTTTTTACACACCAATTTATAGGTTTAATTATTACGATGGTTTGGTGCTTGGTATGGCATTTTCTAACAAAACTCTTTTAGAAAAGAATTTTCAATATAAATTAACGCCTTCTTATAGCACAAAAAGTAATACATTTTCTGGTTCTTATTCCTTTCTTTACGAGTATCTACCAGAAGATAATTCCATAAATAAATTTGCTGTTGGATTAGCAGGCAGCAACTATATGTATGCTCCAAATTTAAGCTACAATTTATTAACTCCTTTCGCTTTAATTGAATTTAAACGAAAAAGCTTAAGAGATGTAAGCAGCAAAGTTATTATTGCTTCTTTAACGGCTATTGACAAAGAAAAATCTGAAACCCAAACAGCACATGTAGAAACAAATAAATACAGCGTTTTTAATTTAGATTTTGGATATTCAAAACCCGATATTATTGACGATGTACGATTTTCTTCTCGACTCGAAATTTCAAAAATATTTAGTAAAGTATCTGTAACTGCGCAATTCAGAAAACTAACAGATACCAATAGGCAGTTTGATTTTCGCTTTTTTGCCGGAGCGTTTCTTTCAAACAACACCCAAACCGATTATTTTAGTTTTGCATTAGATAGACCTACAGATTATTTGTTTCAATATGACTATTTAGGACGTTCCGAAACCACAGGAATTTTTAGCCAGCAAATTATTATTAATGAAGGTGGTTTTAAATCCAAATTACCAGTACAATATGCCAATCAGTTTTTAACTACATTAAATACAAGTATTGGATTATGGCGTTGGTTTGAAGTGTATACCGATGTTGGTTTTGTTAAAAATAAAAACGAAAAATTATTTTTTGCACATGAAAATGGTGTTCGTTTAAATTTTGTGCAAGATATTTTAGAGGTGTATTTTCCATTTCACTCTAATTTAGGCTGGGAAATTACACAATCTAGTTATAGCTCAAAAATTAGATTTGTTTTAGTTATTAAACCTAAAAAAATATACAACTTTATAAAACGAGGATTTTACTAAAAAATACACTTCTTTTTAATAACGCCAGTTTTTTTTATCAATTTCATATCAAAACAACACTATTTAACAACTTTACCTAATTTTAGCTAATAAATCTACCTAATTTTTAAGTATCACTAAAATTAAGTAAGTTTGCACTACCAAAAAAATTCTTAAAGATGAATGTAAAATCTTCAAATGCTACTAAAGCACAACTTTCATTCAACCAATTTAAATCGGAAGTTTTAAACGATTATAAAACTGCTGTTATAAGCAGAGAATGCAGTTTGTTAGGGCGTAGAGAAGTTTTAACTGGAAAAGCCAAATTTGGTATTTTTGGAGATGGTAAAGAAGTTCCTCAACTTGCAATGGCAAAGGCATTTAAAAAAGGAGATTTTAGATCTGGTTATTACAGAGATCAAACTTTTATGATGGCTATTGGAGAACTAACTCCCCAACAATTTTTTGCTGGATTATATGCCAATCCAAACATAAAAGAAGACCCAATGTCTGCTGGAAGACAAATGGGAGGTCATTTTCAAACACATACTTTAGATGAAAATGGTCAATTTAAAAATCTAACAGAACAGTACAATTCAAGTTCAGATATTTCACCAACAGCAGGTCAAATGCCTAGAATGTTAGGTATTGCCTATGCTTCAAAATTATTTAGAAACCTATCGGAAATAAACAAGCCTAAATTTTCAAAAGATGGAAATGAAATATCTTGGGGAACCATTGGAAATGCAAGCACCTCTGAAGGCGTATTTTTTGAAACCATAAATGCTGCAGGAGTATTACAAGTTCCTTTAATAATAAGTGTTTGGGATGATGATTATGGAATTTCGGTTCCGGCAAAATTTCAAACTACCAAAGAAAATATATCAGAAATATTAAAAGGTTTTCAGCGTAACGATAAAGAAAAAGGATATGAAATTTTTGTTGTTGAAGGTTACAACTATGCAAAACTGGTTGATACCTATAACAAAGCAGCTAAAATTGCACGAGAAGAACATGTGCCAGTTTTAATTCATGTAAAAGATTTAACACAACCACAAGGCCACTCAACTTCAGGTTCTCATGAACGTTATAAAACCAAAGAACGTTTAATTTGGGAAAAACAACATGATTGTATTCTAAAAATGCGTGATTGGATTATTGAATTTGAATTAAATGATGATGAAGGAAACAGTTTAAAATTTGTCCACTCTGAAGATGAATTAATTAAAATTGAAAAAGAAGCTAAAAAAGTTGTAAACCAAGCCAGAAGAGAAGCTTGGATAAATTTTTTAAATCCAATTAAAGAACAAAGAACAATTTTATGTCAGCTTCTTGAAAATTTAGCCTTAAAAAGTAAAAACAAAGCATTTATTTTAAAGTTAAAAAACGATTTATCTGAAATTCCAGATCCTTCAAGAAAAGATAACTTATCTACCGCCAGAAAAGCAATTGTTTATGTAAGAGATGAAGATTTTTTCGATAAAACTCAGCTTCAAAAATGGATTATTAATTATGCTAAAACAGAGCAATCTAAATTTAGCTCACATTTATATAGCGAAACCAATCAAAGTTTTATCCATATTAAAGAGGAACTACCAACCTACTCAGAAAATCCTGAATTAGTTGATGGAAGGCTTATCATAAAAGAAAATTTTGATAAATTATTTGCGCAACATTCAGATTTATTCATTTTTGGAGAAGATTCTGGAAGTATAGGCGATGTAAACCAAGGATTAGTTGGCTTGCAAGAAAAATATGGAAAACTACGTATTTCCGACACAGGAATTAGAGAAGCAACCATTATTGGACAAGGAATTGGAATGGCTTTAAGAGGCTTACGCCCTATTGCAGAAATTCAGTATTTAGATTATTTACTATACGCCATACAAATATTAAGTGATGATTTGGCAACTTTGCATTATAGAACTGCTGGTACACAAAAAGCACCGTTAATAGTTAGAACAAGAGGACATAGACTTGAAGGAATATGGCACTCTGGTTCTCCAATGGGAGCCATTGTACATATGCTTAGAGGAATGCATGTTTTGGTGCCAAGAAATATGACAAAGGCAGCAGGATTTTACAACACACTTTTAGAATGTGACGAACCTGCTTTAATTATAGAAAACTTAAACGGTTATAGACTTAAAGAAAAACTTCCTAATAATTTAGGTCAATTTAAAACACCTATTGGTAAGGTTGAAACAATTAAAGAAGGTAAAGATATTACTGTTGTTTCCTACGGATCTACGTTAAAAATTGTAGAAGACGTGGTAAATTCTTTAGCACAAGTAAATATTGATATAGAAATTATTGATATCCAAAGTTTACTTCCTTTTGATATAAATCATGATATTGTAAAAAGTATTCAAAAAACCAACAGGTTAATAATTATTGATGAAGATGTTCCCGGAGGAGCTTCAGCATACATATTAAATGAAATACTAGAAAAACAAAATGCATACGAGTTTTTAGATAGTAAACCTACAACACTTACTGCCAAAGATCATAGAACAGCCTATGGAACAGATGGTGACTATTTTTCAAAACCAAATGCGGAAGATATTTTTGAAACTATTTATCAAATAATGCACGAAGCAAATCCTACACTGTTTAAAAAACTTTATTAAATTACAGTTTAATTGATAAAATTCAATTGTTTAACAATGTAAAAAAAGCATTTAAACTACTTTTATTTAATTCTTTTATTATTAAATTAATGATAAGAATCATTAACAACAACTAAAATAAATATCAAAATAATAATTGATTTTAAACAATTGTTACATTCCTAAAAAAATGAGTAAAAACGCCTTTTCGGGCGTTTTTTTTTGCCTAAATTTTAATTTTTTCTCAAAAAAATATGATAATTATCAACAATTGATATTTATCATATTTAATATAATAAAATAACGATAACTTTGAGAATAATAGAATTACTAGTTAATAATAACACTTAAAATTATTAAAATGGCAAAAGTTAAAGGGGCTATAGTAGTTGATACTGAAGCCTGTAAAGGTTGTGAAGTTTGTATACCCGTTTGCGGTGAAGATGTTATTGGAATGACTGCAGAAGTAAATAGAAAAGGGTATCATTACGCATATATGAAAAATCCTGAAGCGTGCACAGGTTGCACAAATTGTGGTATTGTTTGCCCAGACAGAGCAATTTCAGTATACAGAGTTAAGGTATCTGATTAATTAATAAAAATCTCAAAATGTCAGAATTAAAGTTAATGAAAGGTAATGAAGCATTGGCTGAAGCAGCAATTAGAGCTGGAGCAGATGCTTATTTTGGGTATCCAATAACACCTCAATCAGAAGTAATTGAATATTTAATGACCGAACAGCCTGAAAAAAGAACCGGTATGGTTGTTTTACAAGCTGAAAGTGAAATTGCTGCCATAAATATGGTTTATGGAGCTGCAAGCACCGGAAAAAAAGTAATGACCTCATCATCAAGTCCAGGTATTTCATTAAAATTAGAAGGAATATCATATTTAGCTGGTGCGGAATTACCTGCTGTAATAGTAAATGTTGTTCGTGGTGGTCCTGGTTTAGGAACTATTCAACCTTCACAAGCCGATTATTTTCAATCTGTAAAAGGTGGCGGACACGGCGATTATAAATTATATGTATTAGCACCAGCATCCGTTCAAGAAATGTCTGATTTTGTTGAAGATGCTTTTGATATTGCTTTTAAATACCGAGCACCAGTTTTAATTCTTTCTGATGGATTAATTGGTCAAATGATGGAAAAAGTAAATTTAAAAGATCAAAAACCACGATTAACTGATCAAGAATTAATTGAAAAAAATGGCAGTTGGGCAACAACCGGAAGAAAAAATAGAGAAAGAAATATTATTACTTCACTAGATTTAGAATCAGAAAAAATGGAGGCAAGAGTTCATAGATTAATGAAAAAATATGAACAAATGGAAAAGGAAGATTTACGATATGAAAAAATTCTTTGTGATGATGCTGAGTATTTAATTGTTGCTTATGGATCAAGCGCTAGAATTAGTCAAAAAGCAGTTGAACTAGCCAGAAAAAAAGGAATAAAAGCTGGTTTATTAAGACCAATTACATTATTTCCATACCCAAAACAACCGTTGTTAGAATTAGCAAATCAAGTTAAAGGAATATTAAGCGTTGAATTAAACGCTGGTCAAATGATAGAAGATGTTCAACTTTCAGTTCAATTTAAAGTTCCTGTTGAACATTTTGGAAGAACTGGAGGAATTATTCATACACCAGAAGAAGTATTAGAAGCATTGGAACAAAAAATTATAAAATAATGGATATACAAGACATTATAAAACCTGAAAATCAAGTTTTTTGTAAAACAAAATTAATGACAGACACAACCTTGTCTTATTGCCCAGGTTGCGGTCACGGAACCGCGCATAATTTAACAATGGAAGTAATTGATGAAATGGGAATTGTAGAAGATACCATTGGTGTTGCTCCTGTTGGATGCTCAGTTTTAGCGTATGATTTTATGAATATAGATATTACCCAAGCGGCTCACGGTAGAGCTCCTGCTGTTGCTACTGCAATTGCAAGAACCTGGCCAGACAAATATGTTTTTACATACCAAGGTGATGGCGATTTAGCTGCTATTGGAACTGCTGAAACTATACATACTTGTAATAGAGGAGAAAATATTGTTATTATTTTTGTGAATAACGGAATTTATGGAATGACTGGTGGCCAAATGGCTCCAACTACTTTAGAAGGTATGATGTCATCTACATCTCCTTACGGAAGAGATATTAAAACAATGGGATCTCCTATTAAAATGACTGAGTTAATAGCTAATTTACCAGGTGTTTATTATGCAACCAGACAAAGTGTTCATACACATAAACACGCTAGAAAAGCTAAAAAAGCAATTCAAAAAGCTTTTGAAAACACTCGATTAAAAAAAGGTTTATCATTTGTTGAAATTGTTTCAAATTGTAATTCGGGATGGAAAATGACTCCAATTGAAGCTAATAAATGGATGGAAGAACATATGTTTTCTTACTTTCCTTTAGGCGATATTAAAGTTGATGGAATTTTAAAATAAAAGTTATGACAGAAGAAATTATTATTGCGGGATTTGGTGGACAAGGTGTACTATCAATGGGAAAAATATTAGCATATTCTGG
>NZ_JBFHHX010000046.1:0-21907 GCF_041596795.1 Lutibacter sp. | reverse complement strand
TTGGTTATTTCTTGTAGTTCTACAGATAATTTATTTATTGCTTCACCATCTAAAGAACCATCTAAAAATTTAGTTTCAATGGCTGTTTTTTGTTGTTGTAGTTTTTCTATATCACTTTCAATGGCATCAAATTCCATTTTCTCTTTGTAGGTAAGCTTTACTTTGGGTTCAGCTTTTATACGTGTATCTGTTGCTTTTTCAATAACAATAGGTTCTTCTTCCTTAGGTTTAGAATCTTCATACGCTCTAAAATCGGAATAATTACCAGGAAAATCTTCTACAACGCCATCACCTCTAAAAACAAATAAGTGATCTACAATTTTATCCATAAAATAACGGTCGTGAGATACCACTAATAAACATCCAGGGAAATCTAACAAAAAGCTCTCCAATACATTTAAGGTAATAATATCTAAATCGTTGGTTGGCTCATCTAATATTAAAAAATTAGGGTTTTGGATTAAAACGGTACATAAATACAAACGTTTACGTTCTCCTCCACTTAGTTTTTCAACAAAATCATATTGTCTTTTTCGGCTAAAAAGGAAGCGTTCTAATAGTTGTGCAGCTGAAATTTTTCTTCCTTTGGTAAGCGGAATATATTCACCAAACTCTTTAATTACTTCAATAACTTTTTGTCCTGGTTTAATTTCAATTCCATCTTGGGTATAATAGCCAAATTTTATGGTTTCGCCAATAACTACTTTTCCTGATTCTACAGGAATTTCACCAGTAATAATATTTAAAAAACTAGTTTTTCCAGTTCCGTTTTTTCCTATAATACCAATACGTTCGCCGCGTAAAAAGTTGTAATCAAATTTGTCTAAAATTTTTAAATCGCCAAACGTTTTTGAGATGTTGTGCAGTTCCAAAATTTTGGTTCCCATACGTTCCATATCAATTTCTAGCTGAATTTTATGGTCGTTTCTGCGTTTAGAAGCGGCTTCTTTAATTACGTAAAAATCGTCAATTCTACTTTTAGATTTTGTGGTACGTGCTTTTGGTTGGCGGCGCATCCATTCTAACTCTGTTTTAAATAAGTTTTTAGCTTTATCTACCGTAGCTTGTTCAATTTCTATACGTTCTTCTTTTTTAATTAAATAGTTAGAGTAGTTTCCTTTGTAAGTAAAAAATTCTTTGTTATCTAATTCTACAATTTCATTGCATACACGCTCTAAAAAAAAGCGGTCGTGCGTAACCATAAACAGTGTTATTTTTTCTTTTTCAAAATAACTTTCTAACCACTCAATCATTTCTAAATCTAAATGGTTTGTTGGCTCATCTAAAATTAATAAATCGGGTTTATGAATTAAAATTATGGCTAATGATAATCTTTTGCGTTGCCCACCAGAAAGTGAACCTACTTTTTGCTCTAAATCTTCTAATTTAAGTTTAAATAGAATTTGTTTGTATTGCGTTTCAAAATCCCAAGCGTTTAAGCGCTCCATTTTTTCAAAAGCTTGTTGGTATGCTTTTTCATCTTCTGGGTGTTTTAAAGCGTGTTCATAGGCTTCAATAGCCTTTAAAGCTTCGTTCTCAGAATCAAAAATGGATTCTTCAACAGTTAAATTGTTATTTAAATTATCTTCTTGTGATAAATACTCAATTTTTAATCCTTTACGGCTTACAATTTGTCCAGTATCTGGATTATCTAAACCGGCAATAATATTAAGCATAGATGTTTTTCCTGTGCCGTTTTTAGCAATAAATGCAATTTTTTGGTCTTTATTAATACCAAAGGAAATGTTACTAAAAAGTTCTAGTTCTCCAAATGATTTTGAAATGTTTTCAACAGAAAGATAATTCATCAATACTTATTTTTTGGCAAAGCTACATAAAAAAACCCGAGAAACGATTCTCGGGCTTTTAACAATTAAAAAGGATAATTAGCTTTTCTTTTTTTGAATTGCATATAATTCTAACAAACTCATTGTTGCTTTTATTAAATCTTCTGTTTCTAATAAAATACTAAAGTAAAGCGTTGTGTTTTTAGGACTAGATTCAGTTGTTCTAGTTCTTTCAACTTGTTTTTGAGCGCATTTTGAAACATCATTTAATAATTCTTTTTTCTCTTCAATTATAGCTCCAATTTTATCAAAGGAACGAGTTTCAAAAATTTCTCTCATTTTTCCAAATAAACGATTTAAATTTTCACTAATTCCCTTTAATTCTTTAGTTTGATTTACTTTTAATCCTTTGTGGTTATTATGTATATGTTTATGACTTACTTTTGATATAAACCCAACAGATTGTGCAATATCTTGTAAATCTCCAATTACATCAATATAAAAAGTACTTGCGCTAACCGATGATTCATCTAAATTTTTAATAAAATAGAAAATGTTATTTTGTAAATCATCAATTTCAGATTCTAATTTTCCAACGGTATTTTTGGCTTTTTTAAGTGTTGGTAGGTCTTGTTTAATTAATCCGTTTATAGTGTTTTCTTGAATTTTACTTACACGTTTTAATACTTTAGCAATATTATCTGCACTTTCTTCAATTACACCTTGTACCGATTTACTTTCAGATCTGTTTAAACTGTCTTCAGCTTTTATTTCTTTTGATTTTTTTAGATGACTTAATGAGTTTCTAATTAATAAAGCAACGGCAATTAATAATAAAATGGCAATCATAGTAGCGCCACCTAAATATATTAAATAGGCAGCTATTCCGGCTGCAATAAAAGCACTTATTGCAGTAAAAAACCATCCGCCAATTACATTTAAAACTCCTGCAACTCTGTACACAGCACTTTCACTACCCCAAGCTCTATCGGCTAATGAAGTACCCATAGCAACCATAAAAGTTACATAGGTTGTTGATAATGGTAATTTGTACGATGTTGCAATTGATATTAAAACACCTGCAACCATTAAATTTACTGCAGCACGCACTAAATCAAACGCAGGTAATTCGTGTTTTTTACCTTCTACTAATTTAATTACTGGCTTTTCAAATTGTTTTTCTATTTTTTCTTCAATTGAATTTGGGATAAGCGTTGTAATATATTTAGAAATTAAAATAGTACTACGTACTAAAACTCTTGATAAAAAGTTAGGTTCAAAACGCTCTTTTGTTTCACCTTGGCTAGATAAATCTAAAGAGGTTTTTACAACAGCTTTTGCTTTTGAAGAAAACCACAAAGTTACTACCATTACCATTCCGGCAATAAATAATAAAAAAGTAGGTGTTGGAACCTTTTCAGATAAAATTTTCATAGTAAATTCGTTTGCTGGGATTCCTGAAGCTACCCAAGCCTCGTAAGATTGCCAAGCAGCAATTGGTACTCCAATAAAATTTACCAAATCATTTCCTGCAAAAGCTAATGCCAAGGCAAAAGTTCCTACAATAATAATTATTTTATAAATATTAGTTTTAAAGAAAGCTATTAAAATATAAGCTAATGAAGACCAAACAATTAAGTTTGCCAAAATAATTGCAAAAACATAATGTTCTAAAAAATCTTTTATAGTTTCTCCTCCAATAAAATCGAAACTTTGTTTAGCATAATTTGTTCCTCCTATACCTTTCATTAAAATAAAGTACATTATAGAAGTTAGGGCAATTCCGCCAAAAACAGCGCCAATCCAATTTGGTTTTTTTTCAAAATTAAATGATAACAATAAACGCGATAAGTATTGAACTAAAGCTCCTATTGAAAACGCGACTAACACCGAGAGCAGAATACCAAAAATTATTTGAGTGGCTTTGTCTGTATTAATATAGGAAACCACATCTGTAAAACTTCCGTTATCAGCACCAATTTTAATTAATGCTACCGCAACAGCAGCACCTAATAACTCAAATACAATAGAAACTGTAGTTGAGGTTGGCATTCCTAAGGTATTAAAAAAGTCGAGTAATAAAATGTCGGTTATCATTACCGCCATAAAAATGATCATAATATCACTAAACATAAACATGCCAGGATTAAATATTCCTTTTCTAGCAACTTCCATCATTCCGCTTGAGAAAATAGCTCCACAAGCAATACCAATACTGGCAACAATCATAATTGTTTTAAAAGAAACTGCTTTTGATCCAATAGCAGAGTTTAAAAAGTTTACCGCATCATTACTAACTCCAACCACCAAATCTGCGATGGCTAAAATTCCTAATGCAACAATCATTAATAAATATAAATTATCCATTTTTTAGTTGATTTTTTATAATTTGGTAAAAATACTAAGTTATTTTCTTAAAACTATAGAATACTTTGTTTTTATTAAGATTTTCTTAATATGTAAAAAAGGAATCTAGTTGTTAGATTCCTTTTTAAGATTTTTTTTAAAGTTAGTATTTTAGAGTATTAATGTACTAAATTATAATTTGGTATATAATTCTAACAAATTAATTTTTGCTTTTAATAAATCTTCAATTTCTAATAAAATACTAAAGTATAATGTGGTGTTTTTTGGACTAGATTCGGTAGTTCTAGTACGTTCTACTTGTTTTTGTGTATATGCACCAACTTCAGAAAGTAAATTTTCTAATTCTTCTATTAAATAAGGAATTTGTTCAAAAGAATTTGATTCAAATACAGAACGTGTTTTAGTAAACATTCCATTTAATTTTAATTCAATTTCTTTTAATTCATTTGCCTGATTTTCTTTTAAAGCTTTATGATTGTTATGAATATGTTTATAACTTATTTTTGATATAAATCCAATAGATTGGGCAATGTCTTGCAATGTTTTAATAACATCAATATAAAAAGAACTAGCGCTTACAGAAGATTCATGTAAGTTTTTAATAAAGTAGAAAATGTTATTTTGAAGATCTTCAATTTCGGTTTCTAATTTACCAACATCATTTTTAGCTTTTTTTAATTTCTTTAAATCTTGTTTAACTAAACCTTCAATTGCGGCGCTTTGAATTTTATCAACACGTTTTAATACTTTTGAAATATTTTTTGCGCTTTCTTCAATAACTCCTTGTACCGAATCACTTTCGGCATTATCTAGGCTATCTTCAGCTTTTAATTCTTTAGATTTTTTTAAATAACTTATAGAGTTTCTAGCAATAATTAAAACAGAGATTAATAATAAAACTGCAATCATTACAGAACCACCAATATGTATTAGATATGCAACAGTTGCTGCTGCCACAAAAGCTATAATTGCTGTAAAAAACCATCCGCCAATTACATTCATAACACCGGCAACTCTGTAAACGGCACTTTCACTTCCCCAAGCTCTATCAGATAATGAAGTACCCATTGCAACCATAAATGTAACATAGGTTGTAGATAAAGGTAATTTGTACGATGTGGCTAGAGAAATTAATATACCAGCTACCATTAAATTTACTGCTGCTCTCACTAAATCGAATGCAGGTAGGTCTAAACTTTTTGCATGTTCTATATTAATTGCTGGTTTTTCAAATTGTTTTTCAATTCTTGCTTGTATAGATTTTGGCGTTTTAGCATTAAAATAGAAGCCTAAAGCTTTAGAACCTCTTACTAAAAGTCTAGACAAAAAGTTAGGTTCAAAACGCTCTTTAGAATTACCTTCTCGTGATAAATTTATTTCTGTTTGTGCTACGTATTTTGCTTTTTTTGAAAACCATAATGTTAAAACCATTACAAGTCCAGATATAAAAAGCAATAATGTTGGTGTAGGAACTTTATCAGCTAAAAAAGACATTCCAAATTCAGTTGCTGGAACTCCAGATCCAACCCAAGCTTGGTACGATTGCCAAGCAGCAATTGGTACTCCAATAAAATTTACCAAATCGTTACCAGCAAAAGCCAATGCTAAAGCAAATGTTCCAACAATAATTATAATTTTATAGATATTTACCTTAAAAAAGTTAATTAATACAAAAGAAATTAAGGACCATAAAATAAGGTTTATAGTAATAATTGGAATTGCATGAATTTCTAAAAATTCTTTAATGGTTTTACCTTCGGTTAATGCAAAACTAGCTTTGGCAAATCCTGTTCCACCAATTCCTTTTAAAAGAATAAAGTACACCATTGATGTTAAAGCAATTCCGCCAAATAAAGCGCCAACCCAAGCTGCCTTTTTTTGAAAATTAAACGACAGCAACAACCTTGCAATGTATTGCACTATTGCACCTACAGTAAATGAAATAATAACAGATAATAAAATACCTACAATTATTTCTGAGGCTTGTGAAGTGTTTATATAATTTACTACTTCAGAAAATCCACCGCCATCTGCATAAATTTTTACTAAAGCAATGGCTACGGCAGCACCTAACAATTCAAAAACAATAGATACTGTTGTTGAAGTTGGCATGCCAATAGTGTTAAAAAAATCTAGCAATAAAATATCTGTAATCATTACTGCCATAAAAATGACCATAATATCGGCAAACATAAACATGTCTGGGTTAAAAATTCCCTTTCTTGCAACCTCCATCATTCCGCTTGAAAAAATGGCGCCTAGGGCAATTCCAATGCTGGCAACTATCATAATTGTTCTCATAGAAACAACTTTAGATCCAACAGCAGAATTTAAAAAGTTTACTGCATCATTGCTTACTCCTACAACTAAATCGGCAACAGCCAAAACAGCTAGGGCAACAATCATTATTAAATAAATATTATCCATAAATTAGTTTTAATTTTCTTTAGCGTTTTACTATTAATTAAATGTAAAATCCGCTTGCTTTTATATTAGTTTTTGTCGGTGCAAAGAACCTATTACAATGTTAAGTTAATGTTAACAAAAGGTTATTTTATAACTTTAAATAAAAAAAGGCTACCAAGAAAATGGTAGCCTGAACATTTCAAAATCTTGTTGACAAAAACTAATAGACTTTATGAAATGAAGAAATTATTACAGTTAATAATTTTATTCAAAAATCTGTATTTAAAACCAGTTTTATGTCAAGTAAATATTAAGTAAATATTAAAATTTGGTTGAGTAATGCTTTTAATTCTCTTTTATTTCAATATTAAAAAATGTAAGTTTACTGTAATTAAATAAATGTATGATTCGAAAACTGCTATTTTTTGTTTTTTTAATAGTAATGGCTATTATATTATTTGTTAATCCAAATTTTAAAACCATTGCAGCGGGTGTTGCAATTTTATTATTTGGAATGATAATGTTAGAAGAAGGTTTTAAAGTATTCACAAAAGGGCCTTTGCAAACAATATTAAAAAATGCAACAGATAAACTTTATAAAAGTATTTCAGTTGGTGCTGTGGTTACAGCATTTATTCAATCTAGTTCATTAGTTTCAGTAATTACAATTTCATTTATTAGTGCCGGATTAATTGATTTAGCTGGCGGATTGGGCTTAATTTTTGGTGCAAACATTGGAACTACAGCAACAGCTTGGTTAGTTGCAGCTTTTGGATTAAAGTTTAAAATATCGGCATTGGCTTTACCAATGTTGGTTTTTGGAATTATCTTTTCTTTTCAAAAAAATGTTTCGTTTAAAGGAATTGGAAATGTGCTTGCCGGATTGGGATTCTTCTTTTTAGGTATTCATTACATGAAAGAAGGTTTTGATGTTTTTAAAGATTATATAGATTTAACTCAATATGCTATTTCAGGTTTTTTAGGTGTAATTGTTTATGCCGGTTTAGGTGTAATTGTAACTACTATATTACAATCTAGCAGTGCAACTTTAGCGTTAATTTTAACGGCTTTGGCAGCTGGGCAAATTGAATATGAAAATGCATTGGCACTGGCTATTGGAGCAAATGTTGGTACAACTATAACGGCGGTTTTAGGCTCTTTAAGCTCTAATGTTGCAGGAAAACGTTTAGCAGGGGCGCATTTAATTTTTAATGTAATTACGGGTGTTGTAGCTCTTATTTTTATTTTTCCATTAGCAAAACTAGTGAACTTTTTTACAGATGTAGTTGGAATTTCACAAACGGATTACGTTTTAAAATTAGCTATGTTTCATACGTTTTTTAATGTATTAGGTGTTTTAATTATGATTCCTTTTATTAATAAATTAGAACAATTATTACTAAAAATTATAAAAGAGAAAAAAGATAAAGATATTGATGAGCCAAAGTTTTTAAACGAAGCAGTTCTGCAATTTCCTGGATCTACAATTACAGCATTATTAAACGAATCTAAGTATTTATATAAAAATGCGGTGTTTGAAATTGTTACTCACGGATTAAATATTCATAGAGATGATATTATATCTGGTGAAAAAATTAAAAAAATAATTGAAAAATCTACCAAAGATTTACAAATAAACATTGATGATATTTATCTAAAAAAAGTTAAAAGTATTTATGGTGAAATTATTAGGTATGCTGCAACTGCTCAAAACGATTTAAAATTAAATAGAAAACAGAATAACATTATTACAGAAATAAAAATTGCTAACAGAAAAATGGTGGAAATTATTAAAGATGTAAAAGATCTAAATAAAAATGTAACTCTATCTTTAAATTCAGAGAATAAATATCTATCAAAAGAATACGATGATTTTAGAAAAAAACTAACTAAAGTTTTACGCGTAATTCATTTGTTTCAAACAGAAGAGAATCCTGAAAAATACGCAGCTAAATTGACAAATTTAAAGAAGGAAGCAAAAGAAAATATTAAGCATAGCAATAAATCTATTGATAAATTAATTAGAAAAGATTTAATAACTGTTGAAATGGCATCATCACTTTTTAACGATTACTCTAACGTAAATGATATTATAAAAAAACTAATTGAAGTTGCCGAATTATTGTATAGTTCTAATGATCCTTTATTTGAAAATGGAAATTTTATTGATGAAAAAAAGAGCGCTTTTTAGCGCTCTTTAAATATTATTTTTTCTTTTTGTGTTTTAGAATTTTAGCATCAATATAGTAAATGATACTTTCAGAAATATTTTTTAGTAAATCACCTATTTTTTCATACTTTTTCATCACCACTAAAGCCATTAAATATTGTTTTACCAAAGCTGGGTTTTTAACAACTTCCTCCTCAACAATTTTAAACGTATTAGCGTTAATTTGGTTTATTACTTTATCTTTTTTAAAAACTTTTCTTGCCGCTTTTAAATTTTCTTCAGTATATGCGGTTACAATATCTTTAAACATGCTTTCTAAGGTTTCAAACATGACTTTGAATTGTAATTTTTCAACTAATTCAGGCGCTAATTTTTGATTTAAATCAATGGTATGATTTGATATATCAAATGCTTGATCTCCAATGCGTTCTAAATTATAATTTATTTTTAATAAAGCTAAAGCAAAACGTAAATCTGTTGCCACCGGATTGTTTAAAGCAATAAAATGATCTGTATCTCTTTCAATTTTTAAATCTAAAGCATTTATTCTATTTTCTTTTAATATTACTTCTTCTGCAATATCGGTATCAAAAGTTATAAATGCTTCAAAAGATTGCTCTACTTGGCTTTGACATAAGCTTAGCATTTCTTCTCCTATTTTACTTAAAGCAACTCTTTGTTCTTCAATATTTATCATAATTCAATATTTTTTAACCAAATCTACCTGTAATATAGTTTTCGGTTTGTTTGTTAGATGGGTTTGTAAATATCTTCTTGGTTTTATCAAATTCTATTAATTCACCCAAATAAAAGAAAGCCGTAAAATCACTAATTCTTGAAGCTTGTTGCATATTATGTGTTACAATAATTATGGTATATTCCTCTTTTAAATGATGAATTAGTTCCTCTATTTTTGCTGTTGAAATTGGATCTAATGCCGATGTTGGTTCATCCATTAATAAAATTGATGGTTGTACAGCTAAGGTTCTGGCAATACATAAACGTTGTTGTTGACCACCTGATAAGGCAAGTGCAGATTTTTTTAAATTATCTTTCACTTCTTCCCATAAATCAGCTTGTTTTAACGCTTTTTCTACACGGTCATTAATAAACTTTTTATCTTTTATTCCTTGAATTTTTAAGCCGTAAGCTACATTTTCAAAAATTGATTTTGGAAAAGGGTTTGGTTTTTGAAATACCATTCCAATTTCTTTACGTAACTCTTCAACATTTATTTTATTCTTATAAATATTTTTACCATCAATTTTAATTTTACCTTCCATTCTAAATCCTTCCACATAATCATTCATTCGGTTAAATAATCGAAGAAATGTTGATTTACCACAACCCGATGGACCAATAAAAGCAGTAACAGTATTTGGTTTAATACTCATATCAATACCTTTTATAGCATTAAAATCATCATACCAAACTTTTACATCTTTTGCTTCAATTCTTGAACCATTGTTGGATGTATTTTCCTCATCATCTTGAGAAAATTTTATCTTTTTTGTTTTTACTTTATCCATATTTATTTTAATCTCTTTTGCCACTTATTTCTAAAATAAACAGCTATACCATTCATTATAAAGGTAATTAATAATAAAATTATAATTGCTGCAGCGGCGTTTTCTATAAAACCATGTTGCGGACGAGATATCCAGTTAAATATTTGAATTGGAAGTACTGAAAATTCATCCATAGGACTTGCTGGCGCAAAAGGAACATAAGCTAAGGCTCCAACAACAATAAGTGGAGCTGTTTCTCCTACAGCTCTTGACAATGCTAAAATTACACCTGTTAATATTCCACCACCAGAGGCTGGTAATACTTGGTTCCAAATTGTTTGCCATTTAGAAGCTCCTAAAGCATAGGAAGCATCTCTAATAGAAGAAGGAACTGCTTTAACGGCTTCTCTTGTTGCAACAATTATAATTGGTAAAATTAATAATGATAAGGTTAAAGCTCCTGCCAAAACGCTTGCTCCTAAATTCATAATTCTAACAAAAACCTCTAATCCTAATAAACCGTATATAATAGATGGTACACCTGCTAAATTGGAAATATTTATTTCTAATATTGCCGACAACCTATTTTTTTTACTGTATTCTTCTAAATATACACCAGCAGCTACTCCAATTGGAAAAGCAATAATTGTTGTTAATATTAAAATCCAAATACTGCCCATTAAGGCTGTATAAATTCCTGATTTTTCAGCTTTTCTAGATGGTAAATCAGTAATAAAACTCCAATCTATTCTACTAATTCCATCAATTAAAATATCACCAATAAATACTACTAGTAAAACTAACCCTATTAATGTACAAGCTATTCCCCAAATTTTGAATAGCTGATCTTTCAACCTATTTTTTTGAATGCTATTCATATTTTTCCTGATATTTTTTTCTGATGCTATAACTTAGTGTATTTAGTAAAAATGTAAATACAAACAATGTAATTCCCGCTGCAAATATGGTTCTATATTCTATGGAGCCGTGTTGAACATCTCCTAAACTTACTTGCACAATGTATGCGGTAATAGTTTCTACCGGTACAGTTGGATCAAAAGTTAAGCGCGGTTGTTGTCCGGCTGCAATTGCAACAATCATTGTTTCTCCAATAGCTCTTGAAATAGCTAAAATAATTGAAACTATTATACCTGATGATGCAGCTGGTACCACTACTTTAAATGCCGTTTGTAATTTGGTTGCTCCCATTCCATACGATGCTTCTCGTAATGCTTTTGGAACAGCGTGTAGTGCGTCTTCACTAATGGAAGATACAAAAGGAATAATCATAATTCCCATTACAATACCAGCAGATAGTGAGTTAAAACCTGAAAGACTTGGTATAAATTGTTGTAAAAAAGGTGTTACAACTATTAAAGCGAAAAAGCCATATACAACTGTTGGTACAGCAGCTAAAAGCTCTAGCAATGGTTTTATTGTTTTTCTAAAACTTTTAGGAGCATATTCACTTAAGTAAATACTAATTGTTAAGCCAATTGGCAAAGCAACTGATATGGCAATAAATGACGTAAGTAATGTTCCTGAAAGCAGTGGTAATATACCGTAATGTTTATTGGTAAATAGGGGAGTCCATTGCGTATCTGTAAAAAAATCTAAGATTGATACTTCATTAAAAAAACTAACGGCCTCAATGGCAAGCACCAAAATTATTCCAACAGTAACAGCAATAGTAATTAATGCACTTGCCAAAAGTGATTTTTCTATTACAAGTTCTTTAATTTTACGCATTAAATTATTTTTAAAACACCATTAAAAGATGTTAATTTCTTATAATGGTGTTATTTCTTTTTTATTATTTGTTTTGCTCAACAAAAGCTTTAAAACTTTCTTTTTGTTTGGCATATAATTCAGCTGGTAATGGTATGTATCCAACATCTTCTGCTAACTCACCTGCATTATCAATATAAAAGTTAACAAATTCAACTACTTCTGGGTGTTTAACAGAAGTACTATTTACATATACAAATAAAGGTCTGGATAAAGGACTGTAGGTTCCGTTACTAACTGTTTCTAACGTTGGTTTTACAACGGCTTCACCATTATTTACACCAATTAGAGTTAATTTATCTTTATTTTCTTGGTAATAAGCCAATCCAAAGAATCCTAAAGAATATTTGTCTCCTGCAATACCTTGAACTAATACGTGATCGTCTTCACTAGCGGTAAAATCACCTCTACTTGAACCACTTTTTCCTACAATAGCTTCTGTAAAATAGTCATATGTTCCTGATGCAACACCTGGTCCAAATAAATGGATTTCTTCATTTGGCCATTCTGGTCGAATTTGGTTCCATTTCATAATTTTTCCTTGTGCAGCTGGTTCCCATATCATTTTTAATTCTTCAACAGTAAAGTTATCAACCCAAGTGTTTTCAGGATTTACTAAAACGGCTAAACCATCATAAGCAACTTCTAATTCTAAATAAGTGATGTTATTTTGGTTACAAGCTTCAATTTCTTTATCTTTTATTGGACGAGATGCGTTTGAAAGGTTTGTTTCTCCTCTAGAGAATTTTTGAAAACCACCACCAGTTCCGGAAACACCAATTGTAACTTTTACATCTGGTTGTACTGCTCTAAACTCTTCTGCTACAGCTTCTGTTACAGGAAACACGGTACTTGATCCATCTATACTAATTGTTCCTGATAGTTTTGCGCCATCTGCATTTTCTTGTTTTTCTTTTTTATTTCCACAAGCTCCTAATACTAAAGCTACGGTTAAAATAAATACTAATTTTTTCATTTTTATTTTCTTTTAATTTGTTTTGCAAAGGAATAACCTCATTGTTAAGTATTGGTTAATTGAAAATTAATTGTTTAAAATAAATTAACTATAATTTAAATTCAGTTGTAAAAAATATTTTTTTAGAAATGGATATCAAATTGTAATCTATACATCCAATTGTTGTTGGCACCGTCACTTTGTAGTAAACTTATATCAGTTTGTATTTTTAGTTTGTGGCCAACAATATATTTTGATAATCCCATAGTGTATTGATTTTCAGCTTCTTTTCCTGTGATGTTTTTATCCCAATCTATATTAGTATAACGTCCAGACAATTCCCAATCACTATTAAATAAGTATCCTGCTTGTAAATTAAGACCCTTTCCCACTTGAACTTCATCACCAGTTAAGGAACCATCAGAATTTTTTGCGATAGGATCATCAGCATCTCTATTTGCAAATTCACCCATTAATGAAAATCCATTATGTTTAAACATAAAATCTACAAATAATGTGTTGATGTTGGTTTGATAAAAACCATCGTCAGTTATCATATAAGACCCTTGGTTACTTTTATTTTTTACAGCATTATTATTATAATCATAAGTAACTCCAATAGCCAATTTTGGTTTCTCTTCTCTTTTTTGATCAGACCCGCTATAATCACCGTCTCCTGAAAAATTCCCTAAAGGCAGTATTTCTAATCTACTTGTGTATTGATGTCCACCAAGATTTCCTGTAGTAACATTACGACCTTCACCTTGTGAAATTGAAAATACTTCTTTAACAACAAAATTATTTGATAAGTTCCAATGATGTCTAAGTTGCAAACCTAAATCGCGATCTATATTAAAACCACTGTTTAAAAGAGAACGATCAACTTGTTGTAGGTTTCCTGAAGATATAACACGCTCTCTATTTCCTGGTAGTTTAGTTTGACCAAACCATAATTCTAAATTTTTGGCAAAATTATATTTTATAACAGCGTCTAAAATATATCCAG
Source organism: Lutibacter sp. (assembly GCF_041596795.1). GTDB lineage: Bacteria > Bacteroidota > Bacteroidia > Flavobacteriales > Flavobacteriaceae > Lutibacter. The sequence continues at coordinate 7,920 of NZ_JBFHHX010000046.1, read as the reverse complement.
GAGAGTTACTTGTGTATACTGAAGCACCTGAAATATCTCTATTAGATAGACCTAATTCTAGCTTATATTTAAGTTTAGGAGAAAAGGCAAACCCTCCAAATTTTAATCGTGCTCGCCTAACTAAAAAGTTAGTTTCAGGATTTGTTCCATCTTCAAAATTGGCAGTGGTTAAAAATTGCATTCGAGCAGCAACATTCATTGTCCAAGTGCTATCTTTTCCAACTAAATTAAAAAGTCCTTTTCCAAATGTTGGTGCATTTGTTTCTTGAGCAATAGTTACTAATGAGAACGTTAGTAATACTATTATAAGTGATAATTTAAGCTTCATATAATTATTAGTTTTTGTCGTTGCAAAGAACAATACCTGATGTTAAGATAAAGTTAAATTGAGGTTATTTTAATAATAAAAATACAATTTGTTTTTCATTTTTTAATCTAAAAACAGAATTTTCTAAATATTTATTTTGAATATCCAAATTTTGGAGGGAAATCTAAGTGGTTTTTAAACATCAGAAAAACAGGCTATTAAGGTTGTTTTTAAAAAACTTAATGTAAAGATAACGTTAATAAATTCTTAATATAAAGTAAAGAAAGTAACTTTGATATGAAGTTAAAATAAACTATTAATTTAAATAATAAACAATATGAAAGCATTTCTAAATATAATATTAATGTTGTTTTGTGTAGCAGCATTTTCACAAGAGCAAAAAGTAGAATATACAAAAGTTGATAACAATTTAACGAAGGCAACATATTATTTTACTGATAACAGTGATGTAATTGAAAGAGAAGGTTTTTTTAATAAAAACGAAAAATTACACGGAATGTGGGTGAGTTATAATGTTGAGGGAGAAAAAACGTCTATTGCATATTACAATAATGGAAAGAAAGATGGTGTTTGGTCTTATTTTAAAGAAGGTAAAGTTAGTTTGGTTACATATGATAATAATAAAATTATAAGTGTAGTGGAAAAAATTGTGGCAGTAAATTAGGTTTAATTAAAATTCCTAAATAGCGTCTAACTTTTTGGGGTATCTTCAATTTTTTACAGGATTTTGTTTTAGCTGCTATGTATAGTTATTTGTAATTTGTTATTTTTTTACCAGTAGTTGTAAATGACAAACCTTGTTGCCCAGACGTGGAAATCATAACACCTTCAAAAAAAGGTTCATTTGAAGTTTTGTTTATAGCCCAATCGAATATAAAATTGGCTCCTGTGCCACCTTGCTTATCAGTTTCGTCAATTACAATTTCAACTGTTTCCATTGGTTTTATAAATATTGGCTTACTAAAATAAGTACGTATTAAGTTTCCTTTAGTATCGTAATAGGAACCATTATTAATAAAAATAGTATCGTGTAAATTGGTGTTTCTCATACTTACAGTTACAGTTAAGTTATGCTTTCTATGTTCAGTAGTACTGTAAATTTGGGAATAAACAGATAAGTATGATTTACCTATTTTTAAAGAATCACTTAGCTTTTTATTAACAGTTCTTTTCTCCCAATTTATAGGTGCAATAGAACTAATTCCCTTGCTATTTTCACAAGAAATAAAAATGATACTAATACATAAAAACAAGGTAAATTTTCTCATTGATTGTTTATAAAAAATATAATGATGAAGTTCAAATTTAATGATTTTTTTTTAGAATGTTAAAAGTTAATACGATTTGATTTTATTAGGGAATTTGTAAAGAAATTACACTTAATTATGAGTAGCTTATAGAAACAAAAAAGCCAGTGCAATGCACTGGCTTTTTTGTTAAGTATAATGTTAATTAAAATTTAGCCCAACCAGCTGCCCAACTTGGTGCATCAGATTTATTACCCGCTCCAGTTGCAGTAGTTACTTGAGTTACAAAAGTTGTAGCTCCCGTATAATCTGTTAAATTAAAATCAGTTGTACTATTTACAAATTGCACATTTGTCATTACTAATTTTCCATCTGTAATTCGAGTAACTGCAGGTGTATCCGTACTTTTTACTTTTACTCCTAAGTTTACACCATCAACATAAAAATTATCTACTGTAAAGTTTCCTCCACCTTCTTTAAAGTATAATGCTCCTTCTGTAACTGGGCCAACTACAGTAATATTTTTTAGTGTAGCAACGGTTACAGGTGTAGCATCTCCATTGTCACCATTATTAGAACCTTCAATACCTGCTTTTGCTGCTCCGGTAATGTACCAATTTTCACCTGTTCCTGCCCAACCATCAGCAAAATCAATACCATCATCTTGACTATTTGTTGATATTAAGTATTTTCCATTTACTGTTCCACCAAAAAATTCAATTCCATCATCACTACCTTCATAAGATTGTACGTACTCCACAACAGTTCCTGAACCAACACCAAAAAGTGATAAACCATTAAATTCTTTATCAGGTGTAAAATTAGCTCCAGTATATTCTAAACGTAAATATCTTATTGAACCAGAATTATCGTTTGAAACTGTTCCACCATAAGTTAAATCGGCTACTTCAGAAGTTGCGGTTGCTCCTACATTTGTTGGTGCTTTACCACAAACCACTAAACCTCCCCAGTTTGCTGGAGCAGGAGAATCGGCACCTGATGTCATAACTACTGGGTTGTCAGCAGTTCCGTTAACATAAATTTTTCCTCCTTGCGCAACTGCAATATAAGCTGCAGTACCTCCTGTTGCTTTAATTACGGTTCCTGCAGGGATTGTTAACGATCCGCCATCTTTAATTACATAAGCTCCGGTAAGTTGGTAAACCAAGCTTGCATCAAGGGTTACATTTTCGGTAATATTACCTTCTAAGGTTGTGTTTGCCGCGCAAGGTTCACAAGACGAACCTCCACAATCAATACCGGTTTCATCACCATTCTGAATTCCATCGCCACAAGTTACTATTGAGTTGTCATCATCATCGCCTCCACAAGAAATTACGAAAGCTGTACTGACTACTAGGATCATTAGTGTTAAAATTTGTTTTTTCATCATTTTTGTTTTAATTGATTTGTAAAATTTAATTGTTGTTTATTTTAATTATGTTTTTTTGTATTAAAATGTATATGAAAGTGATAGTTTTAAATTGATTCCTTTTTTAAATGAAGAAACTATTACGTTTTGAGTTTCTTGAACTCTTTCTATTGTTGGGTTTAAAATATTTTTTGCAGAAATATTTAATCCTAGTTTTTCACTTAGTTTTGATTTTAAAATAAAGTCTAGTGAACCAGAACCTTGATCTACCAAGTTTCCTTTTCCTTCGGTTCCTAAAGCAAATATTCTGTCAGAAAAATAATTATATGCAATTGTTGCTTGTAAGCTTTTTTGATTGTTAAATTCTCTTTCAAAGCTGATATCTGCGTTTAAAAGAAGGTCTGATGCACCAGATAATTTATCTTCCGTATTTGTAAAATCTACACTAATTCCATATCCAGCAGCAGAAGTTTCATTTATAACTTTTTCTTTATCCAACTGTTGGTTGGTGTACATATACGATGAATTAAAACCTGCAGTTAGTTTTGTATTGTTATTTAAAAGGGTTTTTCTAATTTCAAACTCAGCACCCACAACAGTTGCAATATCTCCGGAGTTTACATAACTAATATCATTAGAAGCAGAGTTTATAACCACTTCATTTATTGGGTTTTGTATAGTTTTTCCAAAAACACCTAAAGCAATAATTTCATTGGATTTTGGAAAATATTCCCATTTAACATCAGCGTTGTAATCTGTAGATGCATATAAATTTGGATTTCCTACAGAAGATTGAGTTGCACCAACAAATTGAAATAAAGCACGTTCAATATATTGAGGTAAGGTATACGATTTACTCGCAGCAAATTTTAAATTTTGTTGCTCATTTACTTCGTATTTTAGAGAAATCATTGGTAAAATTTCCAATTCATCTAGTTTACTTGAACCTGATGATAAAGAAGTATCCCAATTTATGGTTTGATTTATTTGCTCGGCTCTTGTACCTGCTACAGCTGTTAGTTTTGGAGATATAATATATTCAACCGAAATGTATCCTGCGTGAATATCTTGAGGACCTCCAAATGTTTGTGGACTTAGAGCATTTGCCTGACTTACATTTCCTCTAAAAGTTTCAATACTGAATAAATTGGCATTTAAGTTAGCTTGATTAAAATAAGCATCTAAATTGTAAATATTTTCAACAAAGGGCTGGTCAACTCTTGTATTAATTCGTAAGTTAAATTGTGTTGCTTTAAAATCAACTGTTTTAAATCTGCCGCTATAACCTACAGTTAATTTTCCTTTATATTCATCGGTTTCATTTTTACCAAATTTATATATAGTTGAAAAATTGGCGGCAATTTCTTCTTCTTCTAAATCTTGATAAAATCGATGATTATCGGAAGCATTATTTGTTTGTTGAAATGATTTTGGGCCTTCTGGATTGTCCCAATTATCAGGTGTTAAAATATTTTGCCTACGGTTTGGCACAGCATTTTTAACAAAATTGTAAGATGCTCCCCAGTTTACATCAAAAGCATCGTTTATTGTATGTTCACCTAAAAGTTGATGTACAATAAGTTCGGTTCTTTCAAAAGTTGCTCTTTGTAAAAAAGCTCCGCCTTCTGGAGCGTAATCAAAAATATCAACAGTTCCATAATATTCATCTTGCTTTTGACTTGTGGAGTTTATATATAAACCGTTATATTTTAGTGATTGATTTTTATGTGTAGCGCCAATATTACTCATTAACGTAGTATTGGTGTTATAAGCGTAACTTGTAAAATCGTAATCTTTTCTGGCTACACCATTTACATTTACAGATCCACGAGAAACGCCTTGTTTATAAGAATATCCGTTATCAAAAGATCCAACAGCAAATATATTTACTCTTGTATCTTGGCCAATATTAAAACTTTCACCACCTTTTATAGAAACGCTTCCATTAATTGGTGAATTTGCCTTTTCTCTGTCCCAACTTGTAGTGAAATTATAATTACTTAGTGGGTAGTTTGGATAGGATTTTGTATAGAATCCTGAATAATTTGGACCGTCATTTAGGTAAAAGTTACTTTGTGAAATAGCTTCAGAATTGGCGCCAGTACCAACACCAATTTCTAAAAACCCTGTTCCTTTGTAATTTTTTGAAGCTATATTAACGTTGGCACCTGCAAAATCTCCATAATTTTTTACTGCATACGTTTTATCAATCCCAATAAATTCAACAATATCTGTTGAGAAAATACCTAAATCTATATTCTTTTTTGATGGATTGTTTGACGGTAATGGTAATCCGTTTAAAGTTGTAATATTATATCTATCGCCAAGTCCACGAACAAAAACGTTGCCCGATCCTTCTTCTTTTGATATACCAGTTGTTTTTGTTAAAGCTGCAGCTACATCGCTAACACCTTTTCTGTTTAATTCTTCGGCACCAATTTTTTGTTCAATACTTGTTGCTTTACGTTGTTCTGTTAATAATGCACTTTCAGATTCTTTACTAACACTTCCTGTAATTTGTATTTCGTTTAAAGACACGCCTTCACTGGCGCTCAATAGTTGGTTTACTATGGTGTTTTCACCTTTTTTAATTTGTATTTTTGGAATTTCAATTGTTTTATACCCTATAAAACTAAATACTAACGTGTAAATTCCAGCATCGGCTTTAAGTTCATATTTTCCATCAAAATCAGTAGTGGTTCCTATTGAAGTACCTTTAATAAATACGTTTGCAAAAGGTAAGGCTGCGTTTTCAAATTCTTTGTCTAATACTATTCCACTTACCGTTCCTTTATTTTGACTATATAGCAATACGCTAAAAAGTAAAAATATACCTGTAATTGTCTTGTTCATTTTTGTCTTAAAATTTCTTGAGACAAAGGAACAAGCGTTAAGTAAAAGAAAGGTTATGCTGTTATTATGAAAACTTAATAAAAGTGTTAACTAAATGTTAGCGCAAATTTAAGTGCAATTTTATTGTAAACTTGCTATTGAAATTGAAGAAGCAACTTTTAATACAGGTAATGATTGCTTAATGTTGGTTGTATTATTAGGAGTAACTTTAACATTGTTTATCTCAATTGTTTTATAGCCTATAAAGCGCACTTCTAAATTGTAAATACCTGGTTTTAAGGATATTTTAAAAGTTCCATCCATTGCAGTTTCGGTTTTAGACTCAGAATTTTTTACAATAATTTCAGCAAAAACCAATGGCTCGTTATTGTTATCTTCATCTAAAATTAGCCCTTTTAGTATGCCATTTTGATTGGCTTTAGCAAAAAAGGAATCTACCTTAAAAGATTGGCCGTAAAATGTTAAACTAAAGAAAAATACAAATAACAATACTAAAAGTCTCATAAATATAGCTGGTTTTAATGAAGACTAATTAAAGAACTCTATGTTATTTAAAGGTAAATTTAAAATTATTTTTACTTCAACAAAATAACTTTCACTAATAGTAAGTAACGGATAAAAGGATGTTATTTAATGAATAATATTTAATTGTAATGATTTATTTTTTTGAATATATAAATTTTGAATTATCTACTAAAAAAGCAATTTTATATATTATAAAAGGAGTAATAAGATTAAAATAACTTATATCAAATAAATGATTATTAATTATTTTTGAGAATCCGTAAGTATAAAAAACCATTGAAAAAGAAAGAAGAACGGTTAATGATAAAAGTAAAACACTGAAATCTATAATTTGTTTCGATTTTTTTATTTTTAATGAAAAATAAAGCGGAAATAATATTAGTATAAAGCTTAAGTATATGGGGAATTGACTACTTTTTTTCTGTAAATTAAAAGGGTTATAATTAATAAACGTTTCAATGTTAGGGCAGTTTCTAAATATTAAAAAACTTAATATTAAAATTATTATTAAACCCGTAGAAATAAACTTAACCTTAGTTTTTAGTGATACATTTATAAAATTTTTAAACAATAAAATTGATAAAGGGATTATAGCAACTAATCTTGTATACAGCAGAAAGCCAGAGATTAATCCTAATAAATAAGGTTTTGTAAAATCTATCTTTTTCATTTCTGAGTATAGAATAAAACCTAAAATAATGATGAAATTAGTCATCAAATCACTTTTAGCGTAAATTTCCCACCAATAAAATATCGAGAGAGTTAAAAGTAAAATACCAACTAATTTTGCTTTTGGATTTTTAAGCGTTTTAAATAAAATAAATGAATAAAGTAAAAAACTAAAAGATTGTAAAAACCCCACATTACCTAATACATAAAAAGGAAATCCTATAAAAAAAATAGAGGGCAGATTAGAACTACCCTTTCCAAGATGTGTTTGTGCTGTGTATGGATACTCATTATTGAGCAGAGCTTTAATAGAATTACTCATTGCGGACCATCTATCTACATTTAAATTTTCCCCATCTACAGATATATTGACATATACAGTAACACAAAAAAATAAAAAAACTATACTACCAAATATTAAATTTATAGCAGTATTAGAAAGTTTAATTTTTATAACACTGTAAAAAATTGAAAATAAAAACAGATTATAGCCAAAAATAAGTCCATAAATATTAATAATATCTAGTCTGCTCCCATATTTATATAGAAAAAGGTTGTTGATAAATACAAACAATATTAGTGTGTAAAAATCTAATATTTTTATCATTTTAAAAATCTACTCTCCCATTTTTGCCCAACTATCTCTTAGTGGTACAGTTCTATTAAAAACTAATTTATCAGTAGTACTATCTTTATCAACACAAAAATACCCTAAACGTTGAAACTGAAATCTATCCAAAACATTTGCCGTTTTTAAACTAGGCTCCACATAAGCTTCAATAATGTTTAAAGAATCCGGATTTAAAAATTCTTTAAAATCTTTGTCTTTGTAACTATCCGGTGCTTCATCAGTAAACAATCTATCGTAAACTCTAACTTCACTTTTTAAAGCGTGTTTTATAGAAACCCAATGTAAGGTTCCTTTT
>NZ_JBFHHX010000045.1:0-22458 GCF_041596795.1 Lutibacter sp. | reverse complement strand
TTCACAACCTTGCTCCTTTTCTCCCAATTCGTAACGAGCTAACCCACGAAGAAAAAAAGCATTTTTATTGTTAGAATCAATAGCTATTGCCTTATTACAATCAGATACAACTCCACTTAAATCATTTGGAAATCTTGTTCCTGCTCTATTTATATAAACTCTGGCATTTAAAGTGTCTTTTAACAAATAACTATCAAAATCTTTTTTTGCATTAGCAACCATTCCTGTTGCCATAAAAATTCTTCCTCTATTAAGGTACAATTCTGGGTTAGACGATTTATCTATTTCAGTATTAAGTGTAGTAATTAAGTCTTTGAAATTAGGTTTCGTCCAAAACCCCATTGTAGTTTTTATTCTACCTCCACAATCATCATCAATAAGATCAAATGCCACATAATATTTTGTTAGGTAAATTTTATATTTCCCTATTCCCTGACAAGTTTTTCCTTCTTCATCAATAAAATTAATAGTATCACCTGATATTTCAAATTTTGAAACAACATCAATTGTTTGATCATTTCCAAAATCAGCCTCAATTAATCCGTTTTCTTTAAAATTGAAGCTAATTGGACCAGTTTGGCCAATTCTTACCCATTTTCCATAAATAGTATTGGTAGGTTCTATAATTGCCTTTTTATCTTGATTTTTATTAAAGCTGCAAGAGAAAAAAGATACAATTATTAAAATTGATATAATAGGTAGTGTTTTCATATGATAGTCTTTTTAGTTGTCTAATTAATGTTTGGTTAAATAAACTACAATAAAATTTTTCTATGATATATTGTACTTTACAACATTAAATTTAGCAAATAATAGTTTTGTTAGTTATTTCGCCATTTTTAAAACAAGTACTTTGTAGCTATAAATTTAATAAAAAAACACCGAAAAGCTATTACTAAAAACTATAAACATAATTACTCAAATTTTATAGACTTAACTGGACTAATTTTAGATATTATTACTGTTGGAATAATAAGCATTAACAAGCATAGCACTAATGTTCCTATATTTAATAAAATAATATAGCTAAAGTTTAAATAAATAGGAGCTTCACTTACGTAGTATGTTTCTGGATTTAAGGTTATAACTCCTAAATATTTTTGTATAAAAAGTATTGACAACCCTATTAAATTACCCCAAAACAAGCCTTTTAATATTAAATAAGCAGCGTTGTATAAAAATATTTTTCTAATGCTTACATTGCTTCCACCAAGCGCTTTTAAAATTCCAATCATTTGGGTTCTTTCTAAAATAAGCACTAATAAAGCAGTTATCATATTAATACCAGCAACCAAAATCATTATCACAATAATTAAGTAAATATTGTTATCAAAAAGACTAATCCATTCAAAAATAGCAGGGTATTTTTCAACAATACTTTGGCTATTTAAAGTAGATCCAGTTTGCATATAAACCTCATTACTTTTAGGAATAATCTCATCAAAATCAGAAATTAGCACTTCAAAACCACCAACTTCATCATCATTCCATCTATTCATTTTTTGAATATGCCTTATATCACCTATTACAAAACTATCATCAAATTCCTGAAAACCAGAATTATAAATCCCAATAATTTTTACAACCCTAATCCACGGAGCTTTTGCAGGATCATTTTTTACAAATAAAATATTAAATTCATCCCCTAATTTTAATTTCATTCGATCCGCTATTTCCTTAGATATAAGCACATCATTAGAAATAGAATTAATGTAATTAGGCAATGTTCCTTCCACTAAATATTCTTTAAAAAATGTCCAATCATAATCATTAGCAACACCTTTTAAAATAATGCCTTCAAAATCTGTTTTTGTTCTTATAATTCCAGCTTTTGTAGCAAAAACTTGCACATTTTGTATGTTAGAAACCGATTTAAAATCTGGATAAAAATCTTGATTTTTTGAAACTGGAACTAATGTAATTTCAGAGTTGTTATTATCAAAATTAGTAATTTGAATATGACCGTTGAAACCCGCAATTTTTTCACGAATTTTCTCTTGTAAACCAATTCCAGTGGCAATGGCAATCATCATAATAATAATTCCCAATGCAATTGCTATAATTGCAATTTTTATTATTGGAGATGATATGCTACTTTTATACTTTTTAGCAGCAATTATACGTTTTGCAATAAATAATTCGTAATTCAATTTTATATATGATTTCTAAACCGTTCAAAAATACATATTTCTTCTTGTTTTCTATATTGTTTTTTACGATGTTTTCCTGTAAACCTGCAAAACCCATTAAAACGGAATCGGAAATGGAGAAAAACGCCGATGAAAATCATTTAAAAAAGAAGAAAGAAATTTTAACTGGTGCAGCACAAACGTATATTTATGTACCCTCATTACTCTCTAAAAATGTTGCTATTGTTGCCAATCAAACTTCTGTAATTTTTAAGGAAAACAGTGAAAGTTATATTCATTTGGTAGATTCTTTATTGGCGTTAGATATTCCTATTAAAAAAGTATTTTCTCCAGAGCACGGCTTTAGAGGAACTGCCGATGCTAGTGAAGCTGTTGCCGATGGCATTGATAAAAAAACAGGAGTTCCAATTGTTTCTTTGTACGGTAATAATAAAAAACCCACACAAGAACAGTTAAAAGGAATTGATGTGGTTATTTTTGATATTCAAGATGTTGGCGTACGTTTTTACACCTATATTTCTACTTTACATTATGTAATGGAAGCCTGTGCTGAAGCTGGAATTCCTGTAATTGTATTAGACAGACCAAATCCGAACGGACATTATATAGATGGTCCAACCTTAGAAATTGAACATAAAAGTTTTGTTGGAATGCATCCTGTTCCGTTAGTTTATGGAATGACTATTGGTGAATATGCCACAATGATAAATGGAGAAAACTGGTTAAATACTCAACAAAAATGTTTACTCACTGTTATTCCATTAAAAAATTACACACATAAAAGTAGCTATCATTTACCAATTAGGCCTTCGCCAAATTTACCGAATGATGTTGCTATAAATTTGTATCCAAGTTTAGGTTTTTTTGAAGGAACTACTATTAATGCTGGTCGCGGAACTGAATTTCAATTTCAACGATATGGAGCACCATTTTTCCCTGAAAGTGATTTTAGTTATACACCACAACCAAATTTTGGATCTAAAAGTCCAAAACATCAAGGAAAATTATGTTATGGCGTTGATTTAGCAGACACCGAAAAACTAAGCAAAGTAAACATTAACTGGCTTATAGATGCCTATAAAAAAACACCAGAAACAGAAACTTTTTTTGGATCAACCTTTACAATTCACGCAGGTAATACTTTACTTGAAGAACAGTTAAAGAATGGTATTTCTGCTAAAAAAATTAGAGAATCATGGCAACACAAAATTAATGATTTCAAAAAAATTAGAGAAAACTATTTGTTATACGAATAAATTTATTTTACCAAAAATTCAATCTTTTGAACAAAACTATCGTTGGCCGAAGCATTTAATAATTCTTTTTTATCTGCTTCCATTTCATCGTTAGCTACTAAAAAATAATGACAATAATATTTTATATAAAAATACAAAGCCTTATTAGCATCGCATACATTAGAAAAATCTTCTAATTTTTTTAAAGCAGGTTTATAACTTTTAAAATAAGCTTTGTTTAACACTTCTAACAATTCTACTTTCTCTAAAAATTCCGTGTTCTCTTTTTCAACAACTTTACGAGCGCTTTTTAAATAAGAATTACTCTGTTTTATAAATGCATTTTTTGAATCGTTTTCTAATACCAAACTAGCATCTTGATATTTTTGTGCAACTCTTAAATTAGAATATGGATTCTTTTCATCTTTCTTTAAAATAAAAAGTGCTTGATTTATAATTGCTAAATTTAATGTGAATGCCTTTAAGGTTTTTGCTACTGATGTTTTATCTCTATAACCTACAAAAGACTCCAACACATTTCCCCAGCTATCTAAAATCATTATATTTGGAATACTTCTAACCCCGTATTTTGTTGCAATTAATGGATTAGAATCTATATCAATTTTAACTGGAATATAGTTTTCCATTACTAATTTTATATCTTCTTTTTCCCAAACATCAGTATCCATTTTTTTACACGGTCCGCACCATATAGCCCAAAAATCAACTAATATAGGTTTGTTTAATAATTTGGAAAGTTTTTGAGCATCTTCTAAAGATGTCATCCAATTTGAAGTGTTTGATTTTGCTGTTAAAGGTATTAATAGTAAAAATACCCAAAATAAAGTGGTAATTTTTTTCATAGTATAGTTTTTATTTCAAATGTAAAAAAAACTACCACTCAATTGTAAGGAAGACTTAATTTATTATAATTCTAAATAAATTATTCTTTTATTTCAACAATAGTTACTTCTCCATATTTTTCTGCAATAGGTTTAATTTCAGATGCTTTACCAACTAATACAAATTGTAAATTTTCTTGTGGAAAGTATTTTGTAATAATTTCATTCGCTTTTGATAGGTTTAAACTATTCACATTGTTTTCAAAATTATTAATAAATGAAGCGTCAAAATTATACCAAAACATTTCTGTAAGTAAACCCGCTAATTGATCGGTAGTTTCATAATCTGGCGGAAATTGTCCTTTTACATAATTTTTTGCTGATGTTAATGCTTTTTCATCAATTCCTTTTTGGTGTAATGCGTTTAAAACCTCCAAAGCTTTGTCTATGGCTTGTTGCGTTGTTTCTTTAGCTGTAAAGGTGCTAATAGTAAACGTACCTGCATTTTTTAAGGTGTTAAATCGGCTACTTGCACCATACGTTAAGCCGCTATTTACACGTAATTCATCGTTCAACATAGATGTAAATCGGCCTCCAAACAAGGTGTTTACAACACTTATTGCAACATAATCTGGATTATTTCTGCTAATTCCTGTTGATCCAATATAAAAAGTTGTTTCATTAGCATCTTCTTTATTTACAAGTAACACTTTACTTTTTAATGGTTTTTCAACCACATTTATAAAAACATTTTCTCTTAATGAATGTTGTTTAGCCCAATTTGAAAATAGTTTTGTAACAAGTGTTTTCATTTTATTAGTGTCAAAATCACCAACAATACTAATGGCACTTTCATTTGGGAAATAATTATTTTTATAAAACTTCTGTACATCAGTTACCATTAATTTTTCAACACTACTTGTTGTTCCGCTAATTACATTTCCATAAACGTGATTTCCAAAAATAAGTTTGTCAAAATACGAACCAATTACAGCTCTTGGACTTTCTTTTCGTTGTTCAAGTTCTACTAATAATCTACTTTTTTCTTTTTCAAATTCATCTGAATTAAAACTTGGATTTATTAATATTTCTTTAAAAATAGTTAAAACTTTTTCCGAATCTTTAGCAGCAAATTTTGATGATATCCCTGCATATTCTTTTGATGCATATGTGCTAATATAAGCACCTAAAAAATCTATTTCTTCATCAATTTTAGCTTTTGAAAAATTTTGAGTTCCGTGTTTAAGAGCTGTAGCTGTTAAAGAAGCTAAACCCGGTTTATCTGCATCGTAAATTGCACCAGCCGGAATAATTGCTGAAATACTTATTACAGGAACATCGTGCTGTTCCATTAAATTTATTGTTAAACCATTTGATAATTTAAATGATGTGTACTTTGGAAGTTTATAATTTTGAGCCAAACTACTATTTACAAATGCCAAAAGACATATTGCAATGGATATTTTTGTATATAAATTTTTCATAACTATTCTTCAACATTTGTTTTTAATATACCTACTGTTCTATTGCTTTTTGAAAAATATTTTTTAGCCACATTTTGTACATCAGCAACAGTTACCTTGTTGTAATTTTCTGGGGCATTAAACATTTTTTTATAATCACCAAAAAACACTTCATACGTTCCAATATTGTTAGATTTACCATCAATAGTTTCAATTTGATTGTAAAACTCCATTAATTTTTGATTTTTTACCTTTTGAAGTTCCGCTTCGGTAATTCCATTATTTTTAATAGCATCTATTTCATTGTAAATAGCATTTTCAATAGCATCGGTAGCTACATTAGTATTTGAAACTACATAAAAACTAAATAAATTAGGATCAAAACTATCTCCATAGTCAGTAAAAACCATTGTTGCTAATTGTTGATTATCAACCAAAGACGCATATAATCGTGATGATTTTCCTTTTGATAGAATAGAACTCAAAATATTTAAAGCATAATAATCTTGGTGCTTAGATTCTGGAGTTTTATAGCCAATCATCAAATACGGATTTGCAACTTCTCGTTGTACTGTAATTCTTCTTTCCCCATTTTGTTTAGGCTCTACAATATGTACTTTTGGTGGCGCTGGTTGTGCAGAAATTGGTTGTAAATACTGCTCAGCCAATCTTTTTACTTCTTCAAATTTTAAAGCTCCAGAAACCACAACAACACAATTATTTGGCGCATAATAGGTTTTAAAATAGCGCTCTAAATCTTGTTGCGTCCAATTCTTCATATCATCTTCATATCCAATTACAGGCCAATGATATGGGTGCTCTTGAAATGCTGTTGCTTGAAGCGATTGAGACAACAATCTCCAAGGTGAATTTTCTAATCCAGTACTTCTTTCACTAAGTACTACACCTCTTTCACTCTCGACTATTTCAGGATCAATACTTAAATTAGCAATTCTATCACTTTCTAAATCAAAAATAACTTCTGCTGCAGATGCAGGAAACCAATTTGTATAAACCGTTACATTTTCGGTAGTATATGCATTATTTGCACCACCATTAAATTCCATAGTTTGGTCAAATTGCTTTGGACCATATTTTTTGGCACCATTAAACATCATATGTTCAAAAAAATGGGAAAGTCCTGTAATTCCTTGGTATTCATTTCTACTGCCAACTTTGTAAAATAAATACATATTGGCATTTGGAATGGAAAAATCTTCCACCACTAAAAATTTCATTCCGTTTGTTAACGTAAACGATTTTACGTCATCTGCTTTCATTTGTGCATTTAAAATAAATGCAAATAGCAAAAAAGTTAATAAAATTAATTTTTTCATAAATATAATAGTTAGTAATTATTTTGGTTTTGAACCTATTTAAATTAATGCCAAAGTACTATAATAAAGACATTTATCAAAAAAACATATTTGATAATCTTTAAAAGTTTAAAAAAGTACTTTAATTAAATTGGCAACTTTTTCTTTAAAGCTTCCACAATATTATAGGCAGCCGGACAAATTTCAGTATTCTTAATAGTTAAATCTGTAATTTGTATAAATTTACGTCTATCTGTATGCGGATATTCACTACACGCTTTCGGACGAACATCATATATAGTACACATATTATCTTCAAGGTCTAAAAAGGAACAAGGAGCCGTTTTTAACACATAAAAATCATCTTCATCTCTTTTTAAATATTGATTTGTAAAATCTAACACTTTCATTCTAAAATGTTTAGAAATACGTTCAATATCTTTAAGCGTAAAAATTGGGCTTGTAGTTTTACAACAATTTCCACAGGTTAAGCAATCGGTTTTTTCAAATTCTTCCGTATGCAAATCCTGCATTATTAAATCTAAATTTTTAGGTGTGCGCTTTTTTAGCTTTTGAAAATACTTTTTACTTTCAGCCTCTTTTTCCTTCGCTAACTTTGGTAACTCCTTTAAAAAATCTTCCATATTGCAAATATATAATGTTATTTGTTTGTGATAACTTTATAAATAATATTAAATTCGTTTTTTAAAATCTTTTTTATGAAATTTTTCAAACTATGTATTGCAATTACTTTTGTAAGTATTGCTGCTTTTGCTCAAACCAAAGAACAAATCAATCATTTAGATGCTTATTTTCAAAAATCTTTAGATGAATGGCAAGTTCCAGGAATGGCAATTACTATTGTAAACGCAGATTCTTTAGTATTTAGTAAAGGATATGGTTTTTCTAATATTGATAAAAAAACAAAAGTTGATGGAAATACCTTATTTGCGGTTGCATCAAACTCAAAAGCATTTACAGCAAGTGCAATTGCAATTTTGGTAGAAGAAGGAAAATTAAAATGGACAGACAAAGTAATAGATTATTTACCCTATTTTAAAATGTATGATGATTATACAACCCAAAATTTTACTATTGAAGATTTGTTATGTCACCGCAGTGGATTGGTA
This sequence comes from Lutibacter sp., assembly GCF_041596795.1. GTDB lineage: Bacteria > Bacteroidota > Bacteroidia > Flavobacteriales > Flavobacteriaceae > Lutibacter. Next base: position 14,322 of record NZ_JBFHHX010000045.1, on the reverse strand, counting down.
ACTTTTAGCGGAGATTTATTATGGTACGGAACAACACTTACACCTGAAGAAATTATTGCTGCGCAGCAATATTTAAAACCTAAATCCGATTTTAGAACTACTTTTGGCTATTCTAACATTGCATTTTTAGCTGCTGGAAAAATAGTTGAAAAAGTGAGTGGAGTAACTTGGCAAGAATTTGTAAAACAGCATTTTTTAAGTCCGTTACAAATGAACAGAACCTTAACAAGCACTAATCAACTTCAAAAAGCAACCAATGTTGCAACACCTTATTATTTTGAAAATGGAACAAATAATGAAGTAAACTGGGTAAATTGGGATAATATTGCTCCGGCTGGCGCATTAATTTCATCGGTAAATGATTTTTCTAAATGGTTACAATTAAACTTACATGAAGGTCAGCTAAACAAAACTGCTATTTTTAATGATAAAAGTTTTAGAAGAATAACTACGCCTCACATAAATTTTGAAGTTGGAAAAAATACTGAAAATATTCATTTTAAAAGTTATGGTTTGGGTTGGGAATTACAAGATTATGAAGGCTATAAAATAGTTTCTCACGGAGGTGGTTATGACGGAATGATTTCCAAATCCTTTTTTATTCCTGAGAAAAAAATAGGCGTTGTAATACTTACCAATAGTTTAAATTGGGTACCAAGCGCACTTAGCAATAAAATTTTAGATGTAATTTTAACTAATAATTTTGAAGGTAAAGATTGGTCTGCCAACTATTTAGAATACAAAAATCAGCAAGCAAAAAACGACAGTATTCAATATACTGAAATTGAAAATTTACGTGGTAAACAAAACAGCCATCACTTAAATTTATCTGAATATACTGGCGTTTATAAAGACAAAATGTACGGAACCGTAACGGTTACTGTTAAAGATAACGTATTGCATTTTCAAATGGATAAAACTCCTATTTTTTATGCCAATTTACAACATTGGAATCATCATATTTTTACCTTTAAATTTCCAAAAAAACTATCATCACTTCCAGCTGGAAAATTATGGTTCGATTTAAATAAAGATGGTAAAGTTTATAAACTTCATATAGATGTTCCAAACCCAGATTTTGATTTTACTGAATTTGAGTTTATAAAACAGTAAAAATACTATTGAATTTAGTATTTTTGCATTTCGAAATAAATTAAAGTAATAAAATGCAAAACACCTTAAAAGTAGCCGTAATTAAAGGATTTAAAGAAATTTTTGATGTTGATATTGATAACGTTGAATTTCAAGCTACAAAAAAAGATTTTGAAGGAGATATAACCATTGTAATATTTGCGTTTTTACGCTTTGTAAAAGGGAATCCTGTTGAAATTGGAACAAAATTAGGAACCTATTTAAAAGAAAATGTTGCCGAAATTTCTGATTTTAACGTTGTAAAAGGATTTTTAAACTTGGTAATTTCAGATGCCTATTTTATTTCCGATTTTAACAAAATAAAAGATAATGCCACTTTTGGAATTGTTGAACCAAACCCGGACGATAAAGCTGTAATGGTCGAGTATTCTTCTCCAAACACCAATAAACCATTGCATTTAGGACATATCAGAAATAATTTATTAGGGTATTCTGTTGCCGAAATTATTAAAGCTTCTGGCAAAAAAGTTTATAAAACTCAAATTATAAACGACCGTGGTATTCATATTTGCAAAAGTATGTTAGCTTGGCAACGTTTTGGAAATGGCGAAACTCCAGAAACTTCAGGTTTAAAAGGCGATAAATTAGTGGGTAACTACTATGTTGCTTTTGACAAGGCTTATAAAGAGGAAATTACACAATTAATTGCACAAGGTAAAACCGAAGAAGAAGCAAAAAAACAAGCTCCAATATTACTTGAAGCTCAACAAATGTTACTTAAATGGGAAGCTGGTGATGAAGAAATAGTTTCGCTATGGAAAACAATGAATGAATGGGTGTATGCTGGATTTAATGAAACTTACAAAGAATTAGGTGTAGATTTTGATAAAAATTATTACGAAAGCAATACCTATTTATTAGGAAAAGATGTAGTTGCTGAAGGATTAAAAAAAGGTGTTTTCTACAAAAAAGAAGATGGCTCTGTTTGGATAGATTTAACCGCAGAAGGTTTAGATGAAAAAATTGTGTTGCGCTCTGATGGAACTGCCGTTTATATGACACAAGATATTGGAACAGCAATTGAACGTTTTAAAGATTACGATCTTAACGAATTGGTTTATACCGTTGGAAATGAGCAAGATTACCATTTTAAAGTATTGTTTTTAATTTTAGAGAAATTAGGCTTTGATTGGGCTAAAAATTGTTATCATTTATCTTACGGAATGGTAGATTTACCAAGCGGAAAAATGAAATCGAGAGAAGGTACTGTTGTAGATGCCGATGATTTAATGTTAGAAATGACCGATACGGCCAGAACAATTTCTCAAGATTTAGGAAAACTAGAAGGTTATTCAACCGAAGAAAAAGAAGGGTTATACAAAACCATAGGTTTAGGCGCTTTAAAATACTACATTTTAAAGGTTGATCCTAAAAAACGAATTATGTTTGACCCAGAAGAATCTGTTGATTTTGCCGGAAATACTGGTCCGTTTATTCAATATACATACGCAAGAATTCAGTCTATTTTAAGAAAAGCAGATTTCGATTTTAGTATCACGCTAAGTGCAAATGAAATTGCTTTACACCAAAAAGAACGTGAATTAATAAAACAAATTCAGTTATTTCCAGAAGTTATTCAAAATGCGGCTAGTAATCATAGTCCTGCATTAATTGCTAATTTTACCTACGATTTGGTAAAAGAATACAATTCCTTTTACCAAACTGTTCCTATTTTAGGTTGTGAAAATGAAAAAGAAAAAATATTTAGAACACAACTTTCTAATACTGTAGCAGAAATTATTAAATCGGCATTCAAATTATTAGGTATTGAAGTTCCTGAAAGAATGTAATTTTAAATCTTAAAAAATGATTTAAAAAAGAAAAATAAAATAAGTAAATTTGCTGAATAAAATCAGTTATCAAAATAGAAAATCGAAAAACATGAAATACGACGTAATTATTATTGGTAGTGGCCCTGGAGGATATGTTACAGCTATTAGAGCATCTCAACTAGGTTTTAAAGTTGCTGTTATTGAAAAAGAAAACCTAGGTGGAATTTGTTTAAATTGGGGATGTATCCCAACAAAAGCCTTATTAAAAAGTGCACAAGTTTATGATTATTTAAAGCATGTTGATGAATATGGTTTAAAAGCTGAAGCTATTGATAAAGATTTTGAAGCCGTTATAAAACGTAGCAGAAGTGTAGCTGAAGGAATGAGTAAAGGTGTTCAATTTTTAATGAAAAAAAATAAAATTGACGTTATTGATGGTTTTGGTAAAATAAAAACTGGTAAAAAAGTTGATGTTACAGATGCTGATGGAAAGGTAACTGAATATAGTGCAGACCATATAATTATTGCTACAGGTGCTCGTTCTCGTGAATTACCAAACTTACCACAAGATGGTAAAAAAGTAATTGGTTACAGACAAGCAATGACCTTACCAAAACAACCAAAAAAATTAATTGTTGTTGGTTCTGGTGCAATTGGTGTTGAGTTTGCTCATTTTTATAATTCAATGGGAACAGAAGTTACTATTGTAGAATTTATGCCAAATGTGGTTCCTGTAGAAGATATTGATATCTCTAAACAGTTTGAGCGTTCATTAAAAAAATCTGGAATTAATGTAATGACAAGTTCTTCTGTAGAATCTGTTGATACTTCTGGAAAAGGTGTAAAAGCTGTTGTTAAAACTAAAAAAGGAGAAGAAATTTTAGAAGCTGATATTGTTTTATCTGCAGTTGGAATTAAATCGAATATTGAAGGAATTGGTTTAGAAGATGTTGGAATTGTAGTAGACAGAGATAAAATTTTGGTAAATGATTATTACCAAACTAATATTCCTGGTTATTACGCAATTGGTGATGTTGTACCTGGACAAGCATTAGCACACGTTGCTTCTGCAGAAGGAATTACTTGTGTTGAAAAAATAGCTGGTTTACATACCGAAAAAATTGACTATGGAAATGTTCCTGGTTGTACGTATGCAACTCCAGAAATTGCAAGCGTTGGTTTAACTGAAGCTAAAGCAATTGAAGCAGGTTACGAAATTAAAGTAGGTAAATTCCCTTTTTCTGCATCAGGAAAAGCAAAAGCAGCTGGAACACCAGATGGTTTTGTAAAAGTAATTTTTGATGCTAAATACGGAGAATGGTTAGGTTGCCACATGATTGGTGCTGGTGTTACTGATATGATTGCTGAAGCAGTTTTAGGAAGAAAATTAGAAACTACTGGTCATGATGTATTAAAAACAATCCACCCACACCCAACAATGAGCGAAGCTGTTATGGAAGCAGTTGCTGACGCATATGGTGAAGTAATTCATTTATAATACTATACATATAATTAGTAAAAAGCTCAAACTTTTAGTTTGAGCTTTTTTATTAAATTCAAGTAAGATATTTAAATTTTTGTTGAGTTTTTTTATTTCAGTATATTTGAAAAAATCAAAAACTTAAATAATCTATCAAAATTATCATGAACAAGCTACTTCCTATTTTATTACTATTTTCTTTGTCTTTTTTATCGTCTTGTAAAGAGGAGAAACCAAAATCGCAAGTTAAAAGTACCGTTGCAGTAAAACATTATATCTGTGCCAATAATTGTGAAAATAGTGGTAGTGATGTTGAAGGGGTTTGTGCTACTTGTAACACTCCATACATGCATAACCAAGCTTTCCATAATGACGAATTTTTAAAAAACGGACCAATTCAGGTACAAAGCAATACACCTTTACCAAGCACCAACAATACTACTACCAATGCAGTTCCTGAGCCTGCTCAAAACGCACAAGGAATTTATCATTACACTTGTAAAAACGCTTGCTATGGTGGTGCTGGCACACCAACTAACTGTAGTGTTTGTGGTGAAATTTTAGAGCATAACGCTACATATCATAATTAAATTTAATAAATATCATGGGGTTTTCATTTTCCAACTTTTTAAAATCAAAAAAAGAACCTATTTCAAATCAACCTATTCAAAAAATAAATTTTGAAGGAGGTACAAAATATGCCGAAAACGAAACAAGTGATGTGTATTTAGATTTTGAAGAATTAGGAGGTTTTCCGTTTATTAAAACCATTTTAATAGGTGATTTTCCAATTAAAGTTAAACGCGATGGATGCACGTTAACATTTTTATTTGAAAATGAAACATTAACAATTCATTCAGACAATACTGATATTGAATCTAATTCTATTAAAAATTCCCCTTTTTATATTTCAGAAATAGATTTTGAAATAGATGAAAATCAGGCTACAAAAATTAAAAACAATCCTGTTTTACGTATTGAATATGCTATAAAAAATGAAACATATTCTTTTAAAACAGTTTAATTTTTTAATATTCAATAACACTAAAAGATAAATCTAAAGGATTTAACGCATTAAACAACATAGGTATTAAATCTTCTCCTAATTCTAAATAATACTCTGAAAAGTTTCTAGTACGTTCTTCCAAACTCTGCTTAGGAAATAATTCATCTTGTAACATTGTTAAACGTGTTACCTCATCAGAAAGTTTTCTTTTTTGTGCTTTTAACAACCGTTTCTCTAAATTAATTAGTCCTTTTATTTGCTTTGTTTCCTGTGCGTTTACTGCTCCAACAAATGAAACATCGGTTTGTTTTGCTAATTCTTTTAACGCGGTAAATTGTTCTTGTAAAAATATTTTTTGTTTAGAAAAATCGATATCAATTTCTGAAATTTCCTTTACTTTCTTATTAATTAATATTTCTTGTTGTAAAAACAACTCTTTAATACTAACATTTAATTTTTGTGCTTTTTCTAATTGTTTTTCAGCAATTAATAGCACAGAATTACGTAGTAACAAAACTGGAAATGGCGTATTAATCGACTTAAAATAGTCTTTTAATTGAAACCAATACGCTAACTCTCCTCCTCCTCCAATGTAACATAAATTGGGTAAAATGGTTTCCTGATATACAGGTCTCATAATTACATTTGGGCTAAACCTTTCTGGATAATTTTCTAATTCTATTAAAATCTCCTCTTCAGAAAAAGCAATACTTGTTCCATTAATTTTAAATTTATTCTCTTCAAAAACAATACGCTCACGAATTGCATCTTTTAAATAAAATAAATTAATTTCTCTTGGGTTTACCTGAATTTTATAGGTTTCCGAAAGAATGTTATTTGTTTTCGAAACCTGATTAAAAGATGTTCTATATAATAATTCATCTTTAACAATAGGAGCAAATTCTTGTTTTAATTGCACGTCATCCCCATCAACAATTACTAAACCATTTTTTCCAAATAATTCATTTACTAAATAGCGTGTAGCATTGGTTAAATTAGTATGCTTCACATAAGCTTCTTTAAATAAATTTTGTAAATATTTTGCGTTTTTCGTATTTCCTAAATGCTTGGAGAATTCATTAAAAACATCGTCAAATCCATCTGTTTTTAAGCGCCCTACTGCCCCACTACTCTCTCTGTTCCAAACAACTTTTTTCCCTTTAAAATTAAAATAGTTTATCTCATCAAAATCGTGATCTTCAGTTGCCATCCAATACACAGGAATAAAATTATAATTTGGAAATGCCTCCGACAATTGTTTTGTTAAATTTATTGTAGAAACAATTTTATATAAAAAATAAAGTGGTCCTGTAAAAATATTTAACTGATGACCTGTAACAATTGTAAATGTATTGGTGTTTTCTAACAACTGAATATTAGCATTTGTTAATTCACTAATATTAAATGATTTATATTGATTTTCCAGCGCATTTTTTAAAACAACTCTACTGTTATTTTTAAACGATTGCTCTTTAATTTTTAATTGATTTTTAAAGCCTTCTAAATTTGGAAAATTTCCATAAAACTGAGACAACTTAGTTTTTTTATCTAAATAATCAATTATTAAATTTGAAAAATACCCAGTATTTTTAAAAGGAATTTGATGTACTTTCATTAAATTTTAAGCTTTTCTTTTAAACAACGAATACACATATTCTCGTGTATTTCCTGAAGGTTGTATATATGTATAATTAAACCATTTTAATAATTCAAACTCATTACCTAACCCATTTTGAAGCATTTCTACGTTATAGTTTACCACATTTAAACCACAACATTTTTTAGCTCCTTCTAAATTAAATTCGGCTAAAATTACATAACCTTCAACTTTAACTACTTTTTTAATTAGATTAAAATATGATTTTTGCTGATTTTGCTCTGTAAAAAAATGTAGCACAGCTCTATCATGCCATAAATCGATGTTTTTTAAGTTAAGTAATTCGGTTGGATTTGTTAAATCATCAACAATAAATTGAACTTTGCTATGTCTAGAAATCTCTAAACTATTTTTTAAATCGGTTAACGCTGATGCCGCAATATCATTAACAATAATATTATTATAACCAATTTCTAGCAACTTATTAATTAAAGTTGTGGTGCCAGCTCCGGCATTAAAAATTAAAGCATCATCTGGTAAATCACACTCATTAATTAATTCTATTGATTGTTTTGGATTATTTTCATACCAACCTAAGTTTTGAGTAGGAGTTTTTAAATAAGCATTATTCCAGTGCTTTTCAAAATTATAAAACTCTTCTTCTTGTTTACAAAGGTTGTCACTCATTTCTCATCCAATTATTTGATAAAAGTAGTCAATTTAGACCGTTGGTCGAAATGTATTAAAATATCTAACAAAAATTTAACGAAAATTTTTAGGAAGTAAATTAACAAACCAAAAACTTGCATTCATTTACACATTTTACGTTTTTGGGTATTCTATTTTAGATTTTTTTTTAATACAAAATTTATTGGATGCTTAAAAAGTGAGCAAATAATAGCTGTAATAGTAATAACAATTTAAAATAGATTTTTAAAATATCATAAATAATCATTAATTTTTTAACTTTTGATAATATTAAAATAGGAAAATTAAAAATTACATATAAAACAGTTAAAAACTAAAACCATAAATAAAATGTTTTACTTTTAACCTAATTTTCAACTAAATTTAATTCGTAAAAATCTACGTTTACATAAATTTTTTACACTTTTTTAACTAGAGTATTTAAATATTTTATTAAAACAGCACTTTTTAATACAAAATCAAAAAAATAATTATTATGACATTTAAAAATCTCAAATTCCTCACTTTAATTCTGTTATTATCTATTTATTTTAAAGGCTTTTCACAAGAAACAATCAAACCAATTAGTATTGATGATATAATGAAATTAAAGTCGGTTAGCGACCCACAAATTAGTCCTGATGGAAAATGGATAGCTTATATTACCTCTGAAATTGATTTAAAAAAAGACAAAACAATAAACCAACTTTGGATGCTTCCATCAGAAGACGGAGAAGCAATTCCTATGACCTCTAAGGAAACGTATTCCGTAAGCGATCCAAAATGGAGTCCGGACAATACGTATCTTTCATTTATAGCTGCGAAATCTGAAGAAAAAGCACAAGTTTGGACACTAAATAGAAAAGGAGGCGATGCCCAGCAATTAACCAACATTAAACAAGGCGTATCTGGTTATGAATGGTCACCTACTGGAAAAAAACTTTTACTAAGTATTAAAGATCCAAAACCTGAAGAGTTGACCGATGATAAGGAAGATGATAAAAAGGCAAAACCTTATATTATAGATCGTTTACAGTTTAAACAAGATTATGAAGGCTATTTAGATAGTTATAGAACGCATTTATATGTTTTTACTCCAGGAGATTCAATTCCTATTCAAATAACATCTGGTGATTTTGATGATAAAAGTCCTGCTTGGAGTCCTGATGGAAAATCTATAGCATTTGTGAGCAATAGAACTGAAAATCCTGATGGAAACACCAACACTGATATTTGGATTGTTTCTGCTGATAACTTAGATAAAGGTAAAACTTTACAACAAGTAACTACAAATATTAACGCTGATACTTCCCCAGCTTGGAGTCCGGACGGAAAATTTATTACTTACACTACAATTATTGATACCAAAGCAATGTGGTACGCTACTCAAAAATTAGCAATTATTTCTGCAACTGGTAAACATCACAAAATTCTAGCTAAAGATCTTGATAGAAATATTAACAAACCAAAATTTTCAAAAGATGGAAAATCTATTTATTTTCTAATTGAAGAAAATGGAACAAGCATTATTGCATCTATTGATACAGAAGGGAAAAATTTAAAAAGAGTTATTCAAGGAGAATTTAGTATAGCAGATTATTCATTAGAAGGAACTTTAATAGCTCCGTTATTAGCTAATAGCAACCAACCTCATGAAATTTATACTTTTGACAAAAATGTACTTAAAAAATTATCAACAGTAAATGATGCAGTTTTAGCTAAAATTCAAAAACCAACCATTGAGAAAATTAATTTTAAAAGTGCTGATGGAACTGACATTGAAGGTTTTATTGTAAAACCTTTAGGTTTCAACGCTAAAACAAAATATCCTGTTATTCTTTGGTTGCATGGTGGGCCAGTAAGTCAGTATGAATTTGATTTTCATGACACCTCACAATTATTTGCTGCCAATGGCTATATAACACTTTTATTAAACCCAAGAGGATCTTCAGGATATGGACAACCTTTTTCAGAAGCTTTATTTGCCGATTGGGGTAACAAAGATTTTCAAGATGTTATGGCAGGCGTTGATTATGTTATTGATCAAGGTTATGCTGACCCAAATAAATTAGGTGTTGGCGGATGGTCTTACGGTGGAATTTTAACCAATTATGTAATTACAAAAACAAACCGTTTTAAAGGAGCAGTTTCTGGTGCAAGTGAAGCGCTTTACAGAGCTAATTATGGTCATGACCATTATCAATTAACTTGGGAATTAGAATTAGGATTACCTTGGGAAAATGCAGAAGCATGGGAACGAATTTCTCCATTTAATGATGTAGCAAATATTACCACTCCTACTTTATGGATGGGTGGTGAAGAAGATTGGAATGTACCAATTCTAAATTCTGAGCAAATGTACCAAGCAATGAAAAGATTAGGAAAAGAAACACAACTAATTGTGTATCCAGGTGAATACCATGGTATAAAAAGACCTTCATTTATAAAAGATCGTTTTGAACGATTTATTAAATGGTTTGATGGACATGTTAAATAAATCAATCCAAATTTAAAAATACATTGAATCGTAAAACAACACTAACTATTACCTTAAAAAGTGTCTACATAAGCTTGTTTTACGATTCAATACTTATTTTATCCTTCATTTTTCTATAAAATATAGATTTTAAATACTCTGCATTCATTTTTTTTGTTAAAAAAAATGTAATTTTATTTTTATACCCACAATAAAAAAGAGTGCAAACTGAATAATGTGCAATTTTTTTAATCACACCCCTTAAATATTAGGGGGTAAAAAAATTAATATATATTTTTGCTTCAAAATCAATTAGAAACGTCATTTAAACATGAAGAAATTGAGACAATTATTAGAAAATCAAAAAAAAACAATAATCAGAAAAATAATTTAATATTAATTTAAAAACAGATGTATGAAAATAAAAACTTATTTTTTCATAGGAATACTTTTTATATCAGCAATAGTAACGGCCCAGGAAAAGAAAATTTCAGGTACTGTAACTGGTGAAGATGGTTTACCCCTTATAGGTGTAAATATTGTTGTTGAAAACGCTAAACGAGGAACTCAAACTGATTTTGATGGGAATTATAGCATTATGGCAAGCTCTCAAGAAGTTTTAGTATTTTCTTTTGTTGGATTTGGAACAGTTAAAAAAATTGTTGGTCAAGATGCAACTATTAATGTACAATTAGTTTCAGACAACACCCTAGAAGAAGTAGTAATTGTAGGTTTTGGAAAACAATCTAAAAGAAATGTAACCGATAATATAGCTTCTATTTCCTCTAGCAGTATTAACCAAATTCCTGTATCAAATATGCAGGGAGCTCTTACTGGTAAAGCTGCTGGTGTACAAATAACACAAATAAACGGTAAAGTAGAAGGTGGTGTAAAAATGAGAATTAGAGGTGTCTCTAGTATTTCTTCATCACAAGAGCCTTTATATGTAATTGATGGAATGCCTTTAATTAACGATGATGAAAGTACATCTGACGCTCCAATTAATCCATTAATTTCATTAAACCCAAACGATATTGAATCTATTCAAATATTAAAAGATGCCTCTTCCGCTGCAATTTACGGTGCAAGAGGTACAAATGGTGTTGTATTAATTACCACAAAACAAGGAAAATCTGGTAAAACAAGAATTTCTTTAAACACCTCTACAGGTTGGAGTGAAGCAACAAATAAATTAAAATGGTTAAACGCTGAACAGTATGTTGAGCTTTTTACGGAAGCTTCAGCAAATAGTTATGGTGCTGCCGATACTTGGTTAACAGAAGCTGGCGGTTATTTTGATTGGATGTCTAATGGTAAAGATTGGCGTAATGGAGAAGTTGATACAGATTGGCAAGATTTAGCTTTAGTAAAAGGTACTGTTCAAGATCATACTTTTTCTATTTCTGGTGGAAATGAAAAAACTTTATTCTTTATTTCTGGAGGTTACAATAATACACAAGGTATTGTAAGAGGAAACAGTTTGGAAAGATATTCATATAGAGGAAATATTGACCATAAAGTATCCGAAAAACTTAAAGTAGGTTTAAACACTAGTTTAAGTAAAACTCAAATTTCTAGAATTGGTACTGACAACTCATTTTCTACACCATTACAAGCAATTGCATTATCACCTATAACACCAGCATATTTAGATGATGGAGTTACACCTAATAATGAAACAACTGTTTATTATAATTTTTTAATGGAAGAATATAACGGAAGTTGGGATGTAAATATTTTTAGAACTTTAATGAATACGTATTTAGATTATTCAATTTTACCTGAATTAAGCTTTAGATCAGAATTTGGATATGACAATAACAACCAAACCGAAGATTATTTTGCAGGAAGCTTAACACAATCCGCATCAACAGATGGTTATGCAGAAGCAAACTCTGTTCAATCTGATAAATACAGTATTAATAATTATATTACTTTCAACAAATCGTTTACTAATAATTACGATTTAGAATTTGTTGGAGGTATGAGTTTTGAAGAAAGTTCTAGAAGATCACAATTTGTTTCGGGAACTGGATTTCCTTCAGATGATTTACAAACAGTAGAAAGTGCCTCAGAAATAACTTCTGGATCTTCAAGCAAAACACGTTATAATTTCCTTTCATATTTTGGTAGAGCCACATTATCTATTGCTAACAAATATCTTATAAAAGGAAGTATACGTTACGATGGTTCTTCAAGGTTTGGAGCAGCAAACAGATACGGTCTTTTCCCTGCAACATCTGTAGGTTGGATTATTTCTGAAGAAGATTTTATTAAAAATGTTTCAACAATAAATTTATTAAAATTAAGAGGTAGTTATGGTGTAACAGGAAATGCCGGAATTGGAAACTTTGCTAGTTTAGGTCTTTTTGAAGGTACAGCGTACAACCAAAAATCTGGATTATCTCCAATCCAATTAGGAAACCCAGATTTAAAATGGGAAAAAACAGACCAAGTTGATATTGGTTTAGATTTTGGAATTCTAAACAACAGAATTAGTGGTGAAATTGATTACTACGTTAAAAAAACAAATGATCTTTTATTAGACGAACCAATTCCTGGCACCTCAGGATTTACATCTATTACACGAAATGTAGGTTCTTTAACAAATAAAGGTTTTGAATTTGTTTTAAACACTACAAATATTTCAAAAGAAAATCTTTCTTGGAAAACATCATTAAACCTATCAACCTTAAAAAATGAAGTTACAGATTTACCTAGTGGAGACATTGTTGAAGGAAGAAATATTGTAAGAGAAGGTGAAACTATTTCATCATTTTATTTAGTTGAATATGCAGGTGTTGATCCAGCAAATGGAGATGCTTTATTCTACTTAAATACCGAAAACTCTGATGGAAGTTTAAATAAAACTACCACAAACAATTATAACAATGCCCAAAGAATAGTTACTGGTAGCCCATATCCAACATTAATGACAGGTATGACCAATACTTTTTCTTTTTATAACTTTGATTTTTCTTTTACTTTTCAAGGAGAATGGGGTGCATCTCTTTACAACGAAGGTGGAAAATTCCAATCGGGTAACGCAAGATATGAAGATAACCAAACTGTTGATCAGTTAGACAGATGGCAAAACGTTGGAGACATTACAATGGTACCACAAGCCAGAATGTATAGCACAAACGGACAACAAGCTTCTACACGTTATTTAGAAGAATCTGACTTTATTCGTTTAAGAAATTTAACTTTTGGATATACAATCCCATCATCAGTAACTCAAAAATTTGCAGTTGATAGACTTAGAGTATATGTAACTGGCGTAAATTTATTAACCTTTACCAATTATAGTGGATATGATCCTGAATCTTCTTATGACAATTATGGAAATTCAAACATTCAAAAAGGGATTACATTCTATTCTGCTCCTCCGGCAAAAACTATTACAATTGGATTAAATATTGACCTATAAAGATATCATTATGAAAAATTCTAACTATAAAATAATTTTAATATCATTATTTACACTATCATTATTTAGTTGTAATGATAACTTAAATATTGAACCAGAACAAAGTCTATCTCCTGAAGTAGCAACTGAAAGCGCAGAAAACGTAGCTAAAATATTAATTGACACTTATGGAGTTGCCAGAAACGCCTACAGTTATGGAGGTGGAATAGCAATGGCATCTGAACTTATTGGAAACTCCGGTGATGTAAGCTGGAACGGAACCTATGTTGATCCTGCACAATATGACGAAAAAGCAATGATATCTGATAACGGTTTTGTAGAAACACTATGGTTAAATGCTTACGAGATTAACAATCAGGCTAATATTGTACTATCTAATTTAGACGTATTTGATGATCCAGATCAAAAAGAAACTGTAGAAGGTGAAGCTAAATTCCTTAGAGGTTTGGCTTATTTTGATTTGGCCAGGTTATTTGCCAAACCATATGTTTCAGGTACAGAAAACACACAACTTTGTGCTCCTATTGTTTTAACAGCTGTTTTAGATGCTTCAGTTATTGAATATCCTACAAGAAACACGCTAGAAGAAGTTTATACGCAAGTTCTTTCTGATTTAACCGATGCTTATAACCTATTACCTACTTCAAACGATGTTTATGCAACAAAATATAGTGCTGCAGCACTTTTAGCTAAAGTATATTTGCAAATGGGAGACTACGTTA
>NZ_JBFHHX010000044.1:0-22712 GCF_041596795.1 Lutibacter sp. | reverse complement strand
GGACTATCTTGTTTCTAAAGGTGCCGAAATGATATCAAAAGAAGATTGGGGGCTAAAAAAATTAGCTTACACAATCCAACACAAAAAAAGTGGATTTTATCACTTATTTGAATACAAAGTTGCTGGAGAAGTAATTGCTCCTTTTGAACTTGAATTTAGAAGAGATGATAGCATTATGCGTTATTTAACTGTTGCGTTAGATAAACATGCTGTTGCTTGGGCAGAAAAGAGAAGACAAAGAAATAGTAACGCTAAAGCAGCTAAAAAATAAGAGATATGTCTATAGAACAACAAGCAAAAGGAGGAAAATCAGGTGATGTTCGTTACCTTACTCCGTTAGATATTGATACTAAAGAAGTAAAAAAATACTGTCGTTTTAAAAAGAACGGTATTAAGTATATTGATTATAAAGATGCTGATTTCTTATTATATTTAGTAAACGAGCAAGGTAAAATTTTACCTCGTCGTTTAACAGGAACATCATTAAAATATCAACGTAAAGTGTCTGTTGCAATTAAAAGAGCACGTCACTTAGCTTTAATGCCATATGTTGGTGATTTATTAAAATAAAAGACGAAGGATTATGGAAATTATATTAAAACAAGACGTTGAGAACTTAGGTTTTATTGACGATATTGTAACTGTAAAAAACGGTTACGGACGTAACTTCTTAATTCCTCAGGGATTAGCAGTATTAGCTACTACATCAGCTAAAAAAGTATTAGCAGAAACTTTAAAGCAACGTGCTTTTAAAGAAGAAAAGTTAATTAAAGATGCTACAGTTATTGCAGATGCATTAAAAGAATTAGAAGTTAAAATTGCTGCAAAAACTGCAGATAGTTCTAAATTATTTGGTTCTGTTAACAATGCAGATGTTGCTGAAGCTTTAGCAGCTGCAGGACAAGTAGTAGATAAAAAATACATTAAAGTAGAAGGTGGTACAATTAAAAGAATTGGAAAATACAATGCTACAATTAGATTGCATAGATCTGTAGTAGTTGATTTAACAATTGATGTTATTGCTGAAGCTAACTAATATTAATAATAACATTTATGTTATTATAAAAAACCCACTTTTTAGTGGGTTTTTTTATGTTTATAAGTGTCTAAATTAAATAGTAATTAACAATGTGTAGTTAATAAAGATTTGATAATGATTTAATTACATTGAAAAAATGTTTATTTTTGAAAAAAATCAAACTTAAATTTAATACTACTATTTATGAAAAAACAATTACTACTATCTATTTTTATTGCAGTATTTTGCTCTTATTTAGGCTTTTCACAAGTAACATCATCAAAAATACAAGGAAGTGTAGAAGATGATACATCCGCAGGTTTATTTGGAGCAAATGTTGTAGCAAAACACATTCCTACTGGAACAATTTCTGGAACAATGACTCTGGAACAAGGTCGTTATTCAATACCAAATTTAAGAGTAGGTGGTCCGTACACCGTTACATTTAGTTATGTAGGTTATAAAACAATTGAAATTACCGATGTTTATTTAGAACTGGGTAATGCTTTTGATTTAGATATAAAGTTAACTGCAGAAAGTGAACAATTACAAGAAGTAGTTATTACAAGTGTAAAAAGTTCTATTTTTAATAACGATAGAACAGGTGCAGAAACAAGTGTTGGAAAACGAGAGTTAACAAATTTACCTACAATCTCAAGATCAGCATCAGATTTTACACGTTTAGATCCATCAGCTTCAGGGGGTTCATTTGGAGGAAGAAACGATCAATTTAATAATTTTACTTTAGATGGTTCAATATTTAACAATCCGTTTGGATTAGATGCGGCAACGCCTGGTGGTCAAACAGATGCGCAACCAATTTCTTTAGATGCCATTGAACAAATAAGTGTGTCTACAGCACCTTATGATGTTTCTTTATCTGGTTTTACAGGCGCCTCTATTAATGCGGTAACTAAAAGTGGTACTAATAAATTTTCGGGTACTGTTTACGGCTATTTTAGAAATCAGGATTTAACAGGCGATAAAATAAAAGGTGAAAGTATTTTTGTGCCTAAATTAGAACAAAAACAATATGGATTTAGTATAGGAGGTCCAATTATAAAAGATAAATTGTTCTTTTTTGCAAATTTTGAAAAAGATGATAGATCGGATTTAGGGCAATCTTGGTTGCCTAATAGAGGAACAGGTGCTATAAATGAATCTCGTGTTTTAGTAGCTGATTTAGAAAATGTGCAAACTGCGTTGGCTGGAATAGGTTATGATACGGGTGCTTATGAAGGTTTTATTCATGAATCTAACAGTACAAAAGGTATTTTTAAATTAGATTGGAATATTAATGATGATAACAGATTAGCTGTAATTTATAATTTTTTAGATGCATCAAAAGATAATACAGCTCATCCAACAGCATTAGGATTTAGAGGTCCAAACTCTCAAATGTTACAGTTTGAAAATTCGGGATATCAAATTAATAATAAAATTCAATCGTTTTTGGTTGAATTGAATTCAAAATTAAAAGATAACGTATCTAATAAATTACAAGTAGGTTATACGCATTTTGATGATTTTAGAAATCCTAAATCAGCACCAATGCCTGCATTTAGAATTCAAGATGGAAGCGGAGGGAACTATATAATTGCTGGTCATGAACCATTTTCAATTCATAATACATTAGATCAAAAAGTATTTCAAATTACAAATAATTTAAATATTAGTAAAGGAAATCATAATTACACTTTAGGATTTTCATTTGAAAAATTTCAATTTGATAATTCGTTTAATTTAGGAGCATATGGCTATGCAGATTCTAGAGGATATGTAGGTGCATTTTTTGGTGATTTTGTTGATATGGCTGCTTTTAACACGGCAATTTCAAACGGACTTTTGGCAGATGCAATGGCAAACGCTGAAGCTGTTTATGCTGCGGGAAATTGGAGTTTAGCTGAAACAAATGTAGGGCAATTGGCATTTTATGCCCAAGATGATTATACTATTAATGATAATTTTAAATTATCATATGGTGTACGATTTGATAAGCCTTTATTTTTTGATTCTGCAACAAAAGCACAAGAAGTAATTGATAGAGGAGCATTGTACCTTCCTGAAACACCATACATTGATCCTGAAACTGGTGAAACCGTATATTTTGATTCAACAAAAATGCCTAATAATAATTTTCTTATTTCTCCTCGTTTAGGATTTAATTGGGATATAAAAGGAGATAAAACAATGCAATTAAGAGGAGGTTCAGGTTTATTTACAGGGCGTTTTCCTTTTGTTTGGTTAGGAAACCAAATTGCAAATCCAAATGTATATTATTATCAAGTTGTGGATCCTGATTTTAAATTTCCTCAAGTTTGGAGAACAAGTTTAGGATTAGATAATAAACTAGAAAATGGAATTGTAATTTCTACAGATGTATCTTATACAAAAGATATTAATGGAGCACATGTTCAAAATTGGGGATTAAACACGCCATCATTAACATTAAATGGTGTTGATAATAGAGCTATTTATGCAGATTCAGATAAAGGAAATAATGCGTATGTATTTACAAATTCTGATAAAGGAAGAACTTTTAATGGAACGGTTAAAGCTCAAAAATCATTTGAAAATGGCTTGTATACAATGTTAGCATATAACTATTTAAATTCTAAAGATGTAAATTCTATTGAAGCTGAGATAACTGGAGATGCTTTTGATTTTAATCCGATTTTAGGAAATGCAAACGATGCTAATTTAGCGTATTCTAAATATGGTGATACGCACAGGATAATTGGTGTTGTATCAAAAAATTGGACGTATGGATCTAATGATAAATGGGGAACAACAATTTCTACATTTTTTGAATATGCTCAAGGAGGAAGATTTAATTATACCTATGCCGGTGATATTAACAATGATGGATCTAGTTTAAATGATTTAATTTATGTTCCAACCTCAACAGAAATTAGCTCAATGGTATTTTCTGGAACAGGTCAAGCAGAAGCATTTGATAATTTTATTGAACAAGATGATTATTTAAGTGGAAGAAGAGGGAATTATGCAGAACGCTATGGAGCTTTAGCTCCTTGGAGAGGAAAATGGGATGTTAAAATTTTACAAGATTTAAAAGTATCTGAAGATAATACATTGCAATTTAGTATTGATATTTTAAACGCTGGAAATTTAATTAATTCAGATTGGGGATTAGTGCAAGAACCAACCGCAGTACAACCAATTGGTGTTTCTGTTGATGCTTCAGGAAATCCAACCTATACATTTGATCCAAGTTTACAAGAAACATTTGTATATAATGCAACCTTAGCATCGAGATGGCAAATACAATTTGGAGTACGTTATTCTTTCTAAAAAAAAATAAATAATAGTATATTTGAACCGCCCTAAAATTGGGCGGTTTTTTATTGAATATATATATGAAATACAGAAAACTTACTAAAGAGCAATTATTAGAATTACATCAAGAATTTTCTACTTTTTTAGCTTCTCAGCAAATTGATGCAGCCGAATGGACTAAAATAAAAAATGAGAAGCCTGAAGTTGCGGATGAAGAAATAGCAATTTTTAGCGATTTAGTTTGGGAAGGAGTATTGTTAAAAGTGAACTATTTAGATCATATTTCTGAGCATCATATAAATTTATTTAAATGTGATGAAGATTCCATTTCAAGATTATATATTCAATTAAAAGATACTTCAAAAAGTTTTTTAAATACTGAAGATTTTGATTGGTTTATAAATAATCCGTTACATTCATCTATTGAATATTTTAGAGCTACTAAAAACTATGATTACGAAAGAAATTTAGAGTTGTTTAAACTAATTGAAATGGGAAGTGTAATATCTAAAGGAGATTTGTATCACTCTATAAATCAATTAACTGATTAACTATTTTTGAAACACCAGAAGAAGCATTTTCGGTAAGTATAGTTAAATTTGAAAAGTAATTTTTTTGAATACTTGGTTTTGGATCAATAAAATAAACTGGAATAGTTGAGTTTATAAAATTTATAAGGTTTGCAGCAGGGTAAACTTGCATAGATGTTCCTATAATTATTAAAATATCTGCTTTGCTGGTAATTTCAATTGCTTTTTCAAATAATGGAACTCCCTCACCAAACCAAACAATATGTGGACGAATTTGTGAGTTTAATTCACACATATCTCCAAGATTAATGTCTTTATTACATTTATAAATTAATTGCTCATTTATTGAGCTTCTAGATTTAAGTAATTCTCCGTGTAAGTGTAAAACATTTGAACTTCCAGCTCTTTCATGTAAATCATCAACATTTTGAGTAATAATGTTAACCCTATATTTTTTTTCTAATAAGGCTAAAGATGTATGTGCTAAATTAGGTGAGACTTGAGATAATTGTTGACGCCTTTTATTGTAAAAGTCAAGTACCAAGCCTGGATTTTTTTTCCAACCTATATCTGATGCTACTTCCATAACATCATGTCCTTCCCATAAACCATCAGCATCTCTAAAAGTTTTTAAACCACTTTCTGCACTAATTCCGGCTCCAGTTAAAACAACTATTTTTTTCATATGAATCATTTTATCAAAAGTAAAATTTTATCTTTGAAAAAAGGAATAATTAATGATAGATTATAAATATTTAGCATATTTAGAAGGGTTTGTTACTGAAAAAAGAAAAAATTTATTTAAAAAAGTTTTAGATAAAAGAACTCGTCATTTTACAGTGGCAATTGAAGATTTATTTCAGCCACATAATGCGAGTGCAGTTGTAAGAAGCTGTGAAATATTTGGTATTCAAGATCTTTCAATTATAGAAAATAAATATAGATTTTATGCTTCACGTAAAATTGCAAAAGGAGCACAGAAATGGTTAGATTTTAATTTATATAACCAGATTAACACCAATAATACGTTAACTTGTATAGATGAATTACGTGCAAAAGGCTATAAAATTATTGCAACCACGCCGCATAACGATTCTTGTGTTTTACAAGATTTTGATATTTCTCAAAAATCTGCCTTCTTTTTTGGTGTTGAAAAAGATGGATTATCTAAAGATGTTTTAGACAATGCCGATGGTTATTTACAAATACCAATGGTTGGTTTTACAGAAAGTTTAAATATATCTGTTGCTGCAGCAATTATACTGCAAAATGTTCATGAGCGATTAGAAAAATCGGATATTGATTGGCAATTGAGTAATGTTGAAAAAGATGAAAAATATTTAGATTGGTTAGAAAAATCAATAAAAAGCATTAAAAAAATAAAAGCTGAATACTATTCTAAAATTAGTTCTTAATTGTAATTTTATTAATATAAGCTGATGATTCACAGTTTTTTACAGTAATAGAAATGTGTTTTAAATCATTAATTCCAGAAATTGAATACTGAATACAAGAATCCATTTTAATTTTATTCCACATATCGGCATCTCCATTTTTTAGTATTTGAGAAATGGCTGCAGTATCAATTTCATACGTTTTTAAGGTTGATAAAGCTTCATCAGAAAAAACACGTTCTTTTAATCTAATATTTTTAAGTAAACGAGCATTTGGGCCATAATCAAAAGTGGTGTTTTTTTTACCTAAAAAAAACACTACAATAATAATTCCTACAGTTAATCCTCCCAAAAAATATGGTAATCTTTGTTTAAATGTCATTCTACAAAAATAGTAAATTAATGTCTCTATATGGTAAATTAAACCAATCTGCCACCGATTTATTAGTTAAAATACCGTGGTAAAAATACATTCCTTTTTGTAAACTTTTATTCATTCTAGAAGCATTTTCAAATCCACCTTCATCTGCAATATCCATTAAATACGGCGTAAAAATATTACTGATAGACACAGAAGCTGTTCTTGCATACCTTGATGGGATATTTGGAACACAATAGTGAATAACACCGTGCTTTGTGAATGTTGGGTTTTTATGAGTTGTAACTTCAGATGTTTCAATACAACCACCTCTATCTATACTTACATCAACAACAACAGCGCCTTGTTTCATTTGTTGTACCATAGTTTCAGTAACTAAAACAGGAGAACGGGAATCGCCGCGGGCAGCACCAATTACAACATCGCAACGCATTAATGCCTTTTGTAATGTTTTTGGTTGTACGGTAGAAGTATAAATTAACTGACCTAAATTACGCTGAAGTCCTCTTAGTTTTGTAATAGAATTATCAAAAACTTTTACACTTGCACCTAAACCAATGGCAGATCTTGCTGCAAATTCAGCTACTGTTCCAGCGCCTAAAATAACCACTTCACATGGTGGAACACCACCAATATTTCCTAATAGTAAACCGTTTCCACCATTATCATTACTCATTATTTCTGCAGCAATTAAAATAGATGCAGTTCCGGCAATTTCACTTAAAGATTTTACAATAGAATAGGCGCCTTGTTCATCTCTAATAAAATCAAAGGCAATTGCAGTAATTCTTTTGCTAGCTAAAGCTTCAAAATATCTTTTGGTTTGTGTTTTTAATTGTAATGCAGAAAATAAAACACTTTGTGGATTTATATAATCTATTTCATCAAAAGAAGGTGGTTCAACTTTTAAAATAATATGGCAACCAAAGGCTTCTTTTACATCGTACGATATTTTTGCGCCTGCTTCAGAATATTCTCTATCTGAGTAATTGGCGCCATCACCAGCACCTGTTTCAATAATAAATTTATGACCTTGTGCAGTTAATGCTCCAACAGCATCTGGTGTTAGGCAAACTCTTTTTTCTTGATAATGTGTTTCCTTTGGAATTCCTATAACAAGCGAACCTTTATGTTTAGAAATTTCTAAACATTCCTCTTGAGGGATTAATTCGAATTTACTGAATGGCGAAGAAATTTGTTTACCCATTATTTTTTAGTTCAATAGTTCGTAGTTGATTTTTATTTGATGTAATTGTAATACATACAGCATTTAAAGGTAGTAAATTTTCAACTTTATTTGGCCATTCTATTAAACACCAGTTATTGCTATAAAAATATTCTTCTACGCCCATATCATACGCTTCTTCAATTTTGTTAATTCTATAAAAATCGAAATGATAAATTTTTTCTTTTGTAGTTGTATGATATTCGTTTACCAACGAAAAAGTAGGGGAGCTAACATTATCAATAACTCCTAATTGTTTAACAATTTCTTTAATAAGAGTAGTTTTTCCAACACCCATTTCGCCATAAAAAAGCAGTACTTTATTTTTTGAGTTTTTTATAACTTCATTGGCAATTTCAGCTATTTCAGATAACATGTAATTTTTTATCATATACTAAATTAGTTTAAAATTTTACAAGATTATAACATGTAATTTATTTTGGTGTAAATATAGCACAAGGAATTATCATTTCCTCTAAAGAAATTCCTCCATGTTGATAGGTGTTTTTATAATATTGAACAAAGTGGTTGTAGTTATTAGGATAGGCAAAAAAGAAATCTTCTTTTGCAAAAATAAAAGAGCTACTCATATGTATAGAAGGCAATAAAAATTCTTTAGGGTTTTTTATTGCAAAAACCTCTTTATCTTCATATGTTAAACTTCTACCAGTTTTGTAACGTAAATTTGAACTAATGTTCTTATCTCCAATTACTTGTGTTGGAATTTTAGAATTTATTGTTCCGTGATCGGTTGTAATAATTAATTTATAACCTAATTTTTGCGCCTTTTGAATTATTTCTAATAAAGGTGAGTTCATAAACCAACTGTTAGTAAGTGATCTATACGCTTTATCGTCACTTGCCAATTCTTTTATAACTTCCATTTCTGTTTTAGAGTGAGATAACATGTCAACAAAATTATAAACAATTACAGTTAAATCGTTTTCTTTTGTACTGTTAAAATTTTCTGCTAATTGTTTTCCGTTTTTAATGTTTGTTATTTTATGAAAGCCCACTTTTAAATTTTGGCGTAATCTTTTTAATTGTTCCATTAAAAATTCTTCTTCAAACAAATTTTTTCCACCTTCATCGGTATCATTTTTCCAATAATTAGGATGTTTTTGTTCCATTTCTAACGGCATTAAACCAGAAAAAAGAGCATTTCTGGCATATTGTGTGGCAGTTGGTAAAATGCTGAAATACGAATTTTCTTCTTGCTTTTTATAATAGGTATTAATTGTTTTTTCTAATATTCTAAACTGATCGTAACGCAAATTATCTATAACTACTAATAATGTTCCAGATTTAGCATTTAAAATTTCTGGTAAAATTGTTTTTTTAAATAATGTGTTTGATAAAATTGGAGCATCATCATCTTCTATCCAATCTTTATAATTTTTTTTGATAAATTTAAAAAATAAAGAATTGGCTTCTTTTTTCTGACTTTCTAAAATTTCAACCATTCCTAAATCCGAAATATTTTCTAGTTCCAGTTCCCAGTACACTAAATTTTTATAAATATCAACCCATTCTTCGTAAGAATTTACCATCGCTAAATCCATTGCAATTTTTCTAAACTCTTGTTGGTAATTAGAGGTAGTTTTTTGAGATACCAAACGTGTATGATCTAAATTCTTTTTTAAACTTAGTAATATTTGATTCGGATTTACTGGTTTAATTAAATAATCGGCAATTTTATTACCAATAGCATCTTCCATTATATATTCTTCCTCACTTTTAGTAATCATTACTATTGGAAGATTTGCATGTTTATTTTTAATTTTTGTTAGTGTTTCTAGTCCAGTTAAACCTGGCATATTTTCATCTAAAAAAACAATATCAAAGCTTTCATTATCACATAAATCAATAGCGTCGGCACCGTTGGTACATTTTGTTACACTATACCCTTTTTTCTCTAAAAAAAGGATGTGTGGTTTTAATAAATCTATTTCATCATCAACCCATAAAATTTTTATATCGCTCATATTACTATATTTGTAGAATTCTTTAAAATAATTAATTTGTGATTGAAAAACAAACCAACAAACTGAAAATATTAAACGACCCAATTTACGGATTTATTACTATTCCAAATGCATTAATTTACGATTTAATAGAACATCCTTATTTCCAGCGATTAAGGCGAGTTTCGCAAATGGGATTGTCGTATTTAGTATATCCAGGAGCGCATCATACACGTTTTCATCACGCCATTGGAAGCATGTATTTAATGCAAAATGCTGTTAGAATTTTACGATTTAAAGGTGTAGAAATTTCTAATGAAGAAGAAAATGCTGTTTATATTGCTATTTTACTACATGATATTGGTCACGGACCGTTTTCACATGCTTTAGAAAAAAGTATTGTTGCAGGTGTAAATCATGAAAGTATTTCGTTAAAGTTTATGGAGGCGTTAAATGATGAATTTAATGGAAAATTATCTTTAGCAATTAAAATATTTAAAAATGAATACCATCGAAAATTTTTACATCAGCTAATTGCTAGTCAGTTAGATATGGATCGATTAGATTATTTAAAAAGAGATAGTTTTTATACCGGAGTTGCAGAAGGAAATATAAATTCTGAACGAATTTTAACCATGTTAAATGTAAAAGATGATACATTAATGGTTGAAGAAAAAGGAATTTATTCTGTTGAAAAATTTATAGTAGCCAGAAGATTAATGTATTGGCAAGCCTATTTGCATAAAGCAGGTTTAGGTGCAGAAAAATTAATGGAAAAAATATTAGTTAGAGCTAAAGAACTAACGTTAAAAGGAGTTAAACTTCCTGCAAGTAAAGCTTTTAGCTATTTTTTAAACAATCAAATTAATGAAGATAATTTTAATAATGAAACATTAAAAACATTCTCAAGATTAGATGATTACGATGTGTTTTTATCTATTAAAGAATGGATTTCTAACGATGATTTTATTTTATCAACCTTATCAAAAAACTTAATTAATAGAAATCTACCTAAAGTTAAATTAGAGAACCAACCAATAAGTTTAGAACGCATTGAAAAACTAAAAAATGAGGTTAAAAAAGCTCATAATTTAAATGAAAATGAAGTAGATTATTTTGTGTACTCAGGCGAAATTTTTAACCAAGCGTATGATTCTACTCAAAATATTATTCAAATTTTGTATAAAAATGGTACTGTAAAAGACATTATAGAAGCCTCGGACCACTTGAATATTCAAGCATTATCAAAACCTGTGTATAAGTACTATTTCTGCTATCCAAAGAAATAGGTATAGTTCAACTTTTTTTTTACTTTTGTCGTGATGAAATTTACAGCAATTCAAATAGCAGAAATTTTAGAAGGTGAGATAACTGGAGATGAAAATGTAGAAGTTTTTAAGCTCTCTAAAATTGAAGAAGGAGAAGAAGGTTCGTTAACCTTTCTTTCAAATCCAAAATATACAAACTTTATTTATACAACTAAGGCTTCAATAACCATTGTAAATAAAGATTTTGTAACAGAAAAGGAACTAACAACAACCCTAATTAAGGTTGTTGATGCCTATAAAGCATTTTCTAAATTATTAGAGTTTTACAATGAGGTAAAATTGAATAAAAAAGGAATTGAGCAACCCATATTTATTAGTGAATCCGCAATTATTGGAGAACATATTTATTTAGGTGCTTTTTCGTATATTAGTAACAATGTAAAAATTGGTGATAATGTAAAAATTTATCCAAATGTTTATATTGGTGATAATGTGGAAATAGGAGCAAATACAACAATATTTGCGGGAGCAAAAATTTATTCAGAAACCATTATTGGCGAGAATTGTTCAATACATTCTGGCGTAATAATTGGAGCTGATGGTTTTGGTTTTGCACCTAGTGCAGAAGGAACTTATAATAAAATCCCTCAAATAGGAAATGTTATTATTGAAGATAATGTAGATATTGGCGCTGCAACAACTATAGATAGAGCAACGTTAGGATCTACTATTATAAGAAAAGGAGTAAAACTTGACAATCAAATTCAAGTGGCTCACAATGTAGAAATTGGTAAAAACACAGTAATTGCTGCACAAACAGGAATTGCCGGTTCTACTAAAATTGGCGAAAATTGTAAAATTGGAGGTCAAGTAGGTATTGTAGGTCATATTATTATTGGTAATAATGTTCAGGTACAAGCCCAAAGTGGAATTAGTAGAAATATTAAGGACAATGAAGTAATTCAGGGAACACCAGCCATTGGTTATAACGATTTTAATAAATCATATGTGTACTTTAAAAAGTTACCAAAATTAGCAGCCACAATAAATTCCATTGAAAAAGAAGTTAAAGCTTTAAAAGTTGAAGAATAATGAATAAAAAACAACAAACTATTAAAAAAGAAGTCACACTTTCTGGTGTTGGTTTACATACAGGTAATAAAGTAACAATGACTTTTAAACCTGCTCCAATAAATAATGGTTATGCTTTTGTTAGAATTGATTTAGAAGGCGAGCCTGTTATTGAAGCAAGTGCAGAATATGTTTTAAATACACAAAGAGGAACAAACCTTGAGAAAAGAGGAGTTTCAGTAAATACATCGGAGCATGTATTGGCTGCGGTTGTAGCTTTAGATATAGATAATATTATTATAGAAATTAATGCGCCAGAGCCACCAATAATGGATGGTTCATCAAAACATTTTATAGCAGCATTAGAAGAAGCAGGTATTGTAGAACAAGACGCTGAAAGAGAAGAATATGTTGTAAAAGAAGTGATTTCTTATAAAGATGAAGAATCTGGTAGTGAAATTATTATAATGCCTAGTTCAGAGTATCAAGTAACAACAATGGTTGATTTTGGCACCAAAGTGTTAGGAACTCAAAATGCTACATTAGATAGACTTTCCGATTTTAAAAGTGAAATTGCAGATGCAAGAACCTTTAGTTTTTTACATGAACTAGAAATGTTACTTGATAACAATTTAATTAAAGGAGGCGATTTAAATAATGCCATTGTATATGTTGATAAAGAAATATCAAATGATACAATGACAAAGCTTAAAAAAGCCTTTAATAAAGAGTCTTTAGCAGTAAAACCAAACGGAATATTAGATAACCTAACATTGCGTTGGGCAAATGAAGCTGCGCGTCATAAATTACTAGATGTAATAGGCGATTTAGCTTTAGTTGGAACACGAATTAGAGGGAAGGTTATAGCAAATAAACCAGGACATTTAGTAAATACTATTTTTGCTAAAAAACTTCAAAAAATTATAAAGCAAGAAAAAAGAAATAACGTACCTACTTTCGATTTAAACTTACCACCGTTAATGGATATTCATAAAATTATGAGTATTCTACCACACAGACCACCATTTTTATTAATTGATAGAATTATAGAATTATCTCCAACTCACGTGGTTGGAATGAAAAATGTGACTATGAACGAGTCATTTTTTGTTGGTCATTTTCCAGATGCACCAGTTATGCCAGGAGTTTTACAAGTTGAAGCAATGGCGCAATGTGGTGGTGTGTTAGTTTTAAATACGGTACCAGATCCTGAAAACTATTTAACATATTTTATGAAAATGGATAATGTTAAATTTAAACAAAAAGTATTACCAGGAGATACATTAATATTTAAAGCAGAATTAATAACCCCAATAAGAAGAGGAATTTGCCATATGCAAGCCTGTGCATACGCTAACGGAAGGTTAGTGGCTGAAGCAGAATTAATGGCTCAAATTGCTAAAAAACCAACAGAATAATGAATCAACCTTTAGCATATATACATCCCGGTGCAAAAATAGCTACAAATGTAGTAGTTGAACCATTTACAACAATTCATAATAATGTAGTCATAGGTTCCGGAACCTGGATTGGTTCTAATGTTACCATTATGGAAGGAGCCAGAATAGGAAAAAATTGTAGAATATTTCCAGGAGCTGTTATTTCAGCAATTCCACAAGATTTAAAATTTGATGGAGAAGATTCTTTGGCTATAATTGGAGATAATACAACCATTAGAGAATGTTGTACAGTTAATAGAGGAACCAAAGCCTTAGGAAAAACTCAAATAGGAGATAATTGTTTAATTATGGCAACTTCGCATATAGCACATGATTGTATTATTGGCGATAATTGTATACTTGCAAACGGTTCCGTAATAGCTGGGCACGTTACTGTAGGTGACTTTGCAATTTTAAGTGGTTTAGTTGCAGTACATCAGTTTATACATATTGGTGAACATGCAATGGTTTCTGGAGGATCATTAGTAAGAAAAGATGTTCCACCTTTTACAAAAGCAGGAAAAGAGCCATTATCTTATGTTGGGATAAATTCTATCGGTTTAAGAAGAAGAGGCTTTACAACAGAAAAAATTAGAGAAATTCAAGATATTTACAGAATATTATATCAAAAAACATATAATAATACCCAAGCTTTAGAAATTATTGAAGCTGAAATGGAAGCAACCAAAGAAAGAGATCAAATTATTCTTTTTATAAAAAATTCTCAGCGTGGAATTATGAAAGGATATACAGGAAGTTAATTTGGAATTAGGAATTTTTCACTCATAATCTTCAGTTTTAGTTTTCTGTTTTTATACAGAATTAGTTACAAATAATAATAGAAATAAATTTAAAAAAATAGAATGGCAACAACATCAGATATTAGAAACGGTTTATGTTTAAGGTATAATAATGATATATTTAAAGTAGTTGAATTTTTACATGTAAAACCAGGAAAAGGGCCAGCGTTTGTAAGAACAAAATTAAAAAGTTTATCTAGCGGAAAAGTATTAGAAAATACATTTCCAGCAGGAAGAAAAATTGAAGATATTAGAGTAGAAACAAGAAAATATCAATTTTTATACCCAGAAGGCGATACTTTTCATTTTATGAATACAGACGATTATAATCAAATTACATTATTAAAAGAAACTTTAGATGCGCCAGAACTATTAAAAGAAGGTGAAATTGTTACAGTTATTTTTAATACTGAAGATAATATGCCTTTATCTGTTGATATGCCTGCAAGTGTTGTTTTAGAAATAACACATACAGAACCTGGAGTTAAAGGAAATACAGCTACAAATGCTACAAAACCTGCAACTGTTGAAACTGGTGCAACTATAAACGTTCCTTTATTTATTAATGAAGGAGATAAAGTAAAAGTTGATACTGCAAAAGGTGCTTATTTAGAAAGAGTAAAAGAATAACATTATGAAATTTCCTCGAAAATATAGTTTAGCTGAAATAGCTGAGTTGTTAAATGTTAAATTTGTAGGACCTGAAGATTTTCCAGTTTTAGGATGTAACGAAATTCATGTGGTTGAAGAGGGAGATATTGTTTTTGTTGATCATCCTAAATATTACGACAAAGCTTTAGAGTCTAAAGCTACTGTTGTTTTAATTAACAAAAAGGTAAAATGTCCGGTTGGAAAAGCCTTATTAATTTCGGAAGATCCGTTTACTGATTTTAATAAACTTTCTAAGCACTTTAATTCATTTAAAAAAGCCACTGCAGCTATAGCAGATTCTGCAGTTATTGGAAAAAATACGGTTATTCAACCAAATGCATTTATTGGAAATAATGTTGTAATTGGTGATAATTGTTTAATTCATTCCAATGTTTCTATTTATGATAATTGTAAAATAGGAAACAACGTAACAATACATGCAGGTTCTATTTTAGGAGCCGATGCTTTTTATTACAAAAAAAGACCTGAAGGGTATGATAAATTAATATCAAGCGGAAGTGTTATTATTGAAGATAATGTTGATATTGGTGCGCTTTGTACAATAGACAGAGGTGTTTCTGGAAATACAACTATAAAAAAAGGATCTAAAATAGATAATCAAGTTCAAATAGGGCATGATACTGTAATTGGTGAAAATTGTTTAATTGCCTCGCAAACTGGTGTGGCTGGTTGTGTTATAGTAGAAGATGAAGTAACTTTATGGGGACAAGTAGGAACAAATAGTGGAATTACTATTGGTAAAAAAGCTGTTGTTTTAGGGCAATCTGGTGTTACAAAATCAATTTCTGGAGGTAAAACATATTTTGGAACTCCAATTGAAGAATCTAGAATTAAATTAAAAGAACTTGCTGGTATTAAGCAATTATTAAAGACTCAAAAAAAGTAAGATTATCAAGGTTTAATATATTTAATATTCTACATTTGTAAGAAGCATACTAACTTTAATTAAAAAAATACATTAATGAGCGTTTTAGTAAATAAAAATTCGAATATTATTGTTCAAGGATTTACAGGTGGTGAAGGAACATTTCATGCTACCCAAATGATTGAATATGGTACAAATGTAGTTGGAGGAGTAACTCCAGGAAAAGGAGGTCAAACACATTTAGATAAGCCGGTATTTAATACGGTTCAAGATGCAGTAGATAAAGTTGCTGCAGATACATCTATCATATTTGTTCCGCCAGCTTTTGCTGCAGATGCTATTATGGAAGCTGCTGCTGCAGGAATTAAAGTTATTATTTGTATTACAGAAGGAATTCCGGTAGCCGATATGGTGAAGGTAAAAGCATATATTGCTAATAAAGATTGCAGATTAGTTGGTCCAAACTGTCCTGGTGTAATTACTCCAGGAGAAGCTAAAGTAGGGATTATGCCTGGGTTTATTTTTAAAAAGGGTAGAGTAGGTATTGTGTCAAAATCTGGTACTTTAACTTATGAAGCTGCTGATCAGGTGGTTAAAAAAGGATATGGAATTACTACAGCAATTGGAATTGGAGGAGATCCAATTATTGGAACAACAACAAAAGATGCTGTAGAATTATTAATGAACGATGATGAAACTGATTGTATTGTTATGATTGGTGAAATTGGAGGTCAATTAGAAGCAGAAGCTGCACGTTGGATAAAAGCTGATGGGAATAGAAAACCAGTAGTTGGTTTTATTGCTGGTCAAACTGCGCCAAAAGGAAGAACAATGGGACACGCTGGTGCTATTGTTGGTGGAGCTGATGATACAGCACAAGCAAAAATGGCAATATTAAAAGAAAATGGAATTTTTGTAGTTGATTCTCCAGCTAAAATTGGTGAAAAAGTAGCTGAAATTTTAGGCTAATATTTTATAAAAAAACAAAAACTCTCAATTTTACTTGAGAGTTTTTTTTTGTTCCTTGCAATAATTATTATTGAAGAACAAAGTTTAATCTTGCAAATAGAAATCTTCCTGCAATACCAAATTGTTGAGATGTTGTAGACCAATCAAATCTTCCCGAGCTTCTATTAGCAGCAATAGATCTATCTGGATAAATATCAAAAAGGTTATTGGCACCAATAGTAACTGTTGTGCTTTCAGAAAAATTATATCCAAAAGATAAATCTGTTACAATTTTAGATCCAAAAACTTGTTGGTTTTCTATAGTTGTAGTAGCTTGTGTAACCTCTCCAAACCAAACATTTCTTAAAAAGATATTAAATTTATCAGTTGTAAAACTATTTGTTAAATTAATTTTAGATCTTGGTACAGACTCTTCTAAATATATTCTACTGTCTTCACGAAAATAAGTATCTACTAAACCAGCATTTTCTAAAACTTCAGAAGCTTTAATATCTCCAACTTTTATTGTTTTAGAAAAAGTTCCTGTTAAATCAGTTTTTAATTTTAAATTATCACTAAGCATTACATCATGCGTTATAACAATATCAATTCCTTTAGATTCAGTATCAATTGCATTTGCAAAAAATGAAGCGGCAGATGCATTTGCTTGTGCTAATAAATTATCTAATTCAGTACCAGTTCCCGGACCTTTAAATTGTCCTGTGTATATAATTCTATCATCAATTGTAACAAAATACCCATCAACTGTTATTGTTAAGTGAGCATTTGGAATTTTACTTGTAAATCCTAAACTTATACTTTTAGAAGTTTCTTGTTTTAATTTAGGAATTCCTAATAATTCTGCAGCTCTACTATCATTTGAAAAAGTACCAACTTCTTGTGGGTCACCATTTTTATCAAAAATTGTAGAAGTAGAATTAAAATTTAATTGGTGTAAAGATGGTGCTCTAAAACCAGTGTTAAAAGCAGCTCTTAAATTTGTATTTTCTCCAGCTTTTATTCTTGAAGCTACTTTAAAGTTAAGTGTAGAACCAAAGTCTGAATAATCTTCATATCGAGTAGCTGCACTTAGTAAAAAGTTTTCTGAAATATCTGCTTCCAAGTCTAAATAACCAGCAACACTACTTCTTCCTCTAGATAATTCATTAGTTGGGCTAAATCCTGGAAATACTTGCGATCCTCCTGGTCTAGAATTTCCAAAGAAATCTTGTGCTGCAACTTGGGTTGATGTTGTTATTACTTGGCCATCTTCGGTATATTGTGCATATGAAGCTTCTTCACCTGCAAAAATATCGTAATTTTCAATTCGGTATTCGGCGCCAAAAGCAACATTTAACCCATCCATTACATCTTTATAAAATTTATTTAAATCTAAATTGGTTGTGTTTTGTAAAAAAGAAAAGCCACCAGCATCAAAATAGGATGGAGATGCATTTTGCATAGAAGCATTTGATGTGTTTCCTATAGTGTATAAAAATTTATTGATACCATAAGTATTACTAAAATCAATATTCCAATCATTAATTTTTCCTTTTAGACCTACTGCAAATGATTTATCTGTAATAGTTGAGTTTATTTCTGGTAAAAACCCATTAATATAAGCTGGTGTGTATGTTCTACTTTGGTTTGGTAATCTATAAAAACCAGCTGAATTTCCTGTTCTAGAACTTACTCCGGCAAAAGAATAAAATTCTGTGCCTTTATCATTTAAAGGTAAAGATAAATTCGCGAAAAATCGACCGCCTCTTAATGAAGATTGACCAACTCTCATATTAAAATCGCTTCTTTCTAAACCTCTTGCAGCTAATTCTGCAGTTGTGTTATCGGTACTTAAAATAGCTCTTAATTCATCTTTAGTAGCATTGGCATCTAACCCTAAACCTGCTTCATTTCCATATTGAATAACGTCCGAAACATCATCATCTAAAAGATTTGATAAATTATAACCATCATAATTGGCATATCTTTCTACGGTATTGTATAAATTAAAAATAGTTCCTTCCCATTCTTTCATTCTATTATAATCATCTCTTACATCAAAATCTCCTGTAAAATTTAAAAAACCTCCATTTTCATTTAATTGTAAACCATAGTTGGCACTTATATTTGTGGTTTCACCATCAACACCTCCAGTTTGGGAATTAGAATTTTTAGAAAAATTGGCTCCGGTTGTTATATTTAAAGATAATTCATTAGTACTTCTTTTAAGTACAATATTAATTACACCTGCAATTGCATCAGATCCGTACTGCGCAGCTGCACCATCTCTTAAAACTTCAATTCGTT
This sequence comes from Lutibacter sp., assembly GCF_041596795.1. Lineage (GTDB taxonomy): Bacteria > Bacteroidota > Bacteroidia > Flavobacteriales > Flavobacteriaceae > Lutibacter. Next base: position 3,535 of record NZ_JBFHHX010000044.1, on the reverse strand, counting down.
CTATTGAAGCTGCAGGTATAGTATTTAAATCGGTACCAACACTTCCTCTTCCAAATGTTCCATTAACATTAATTAATGAAGAATTATGTCTTCTTTTTCCATTAATTAAAACTAAAACTTGATCAGGACCTAAACCTCTTAAAGAAGCAGGATCTATATGGTCTGTACCATCAGCAATAGTTTGTGTATTGGAAGAAAAAGATGGAGCAACATAATTTAATATTTGATTTAAATTAACCTGTGGACCAGCCGTTACCAATTCTGTTACATCAATTACATCTATAGGTACTGAAGTATCTACGGCAGTTCTATTGGGGTTTCTTGAACCTACTACAACAACTTCATTAAGCACAACACCTGCTTGCATAACAACATTAAATGTTTTAGTACCGTCCATTTGTAATTTTATCTTATTAAAACCTACATAATTAAAAATTAGGTTTTCACTAGATTCTACCGAAATAGAATAATTTCCTTCAAAATCTGTTATGGTTCCACGCGAGGTACCTTCCACAGTTACAGAAACTCCTGGCAATGGTTGATTGTCAGAATCTTTTACGTTCCCACTCACTTTATACGATTGGGCATTAATTATTATTGTAAAAAGAAAAGAAATAATAAATAATATTTTTTTTGTTTGTATCATACGCTTAATTTGAAAATTAATTTTAATGAATTAGTTGATGTTTTTAAAAATGCTATATTGTTAATGTATATGTTAAAAATATGTTAAGTTTACATATAAAAAGAATGTATAATTAACAAAAAACTATGTTTAATTAATATTGTTACGAATAATGCAATGTAAAAAGTTAACATTTTATTTACCTGAAAAATATTTAACTTTTTGTTTGTTAAAGTGTTAGTGTTTTTCAACTTGTTATATAGTTGAATACTATGATAAATGTTAGGAATTCTAGAAATGAAAATATTTTTATAAAAACTATATTTTTTTTGAATTATGTATAATCTCCAAAAAATAGCTCTGATTGATCATAATTGATAAATTTTGAAAAAATATTTATGTGGTGTTTTTTTTATACAAATGTGTATCTTTGAATTGTTGAAAAATTAAACTAAACATACATTAAAATGAAACTTTTAGAAAATAAAACAGCATTAATAACAGGAGCAACTAGAGGTATTGGAAGAGGAATTGCTTTAAGTTTTGCAAAACAAGGAGCTAATGTAGCTTTTACATATAGTTCTTCTGTTGAAGCAGCAAATGAATTAGAGCAAGAATTAGAAAAATTTGGAATAAAAGCTAAAGGTTACCAATCTAATGCCGCAAATTTTGATGCCGCACAACAATTAGCAGCAGATGTTTTAAAGGAATTTGGAACTATTGATGTGTTGGTTAATAATGCAGGTATTACAAAAGATAATTTATTAATGCGTATTTCTGAAGAAGATTTTGATACTGTAATTGAGGTAAATTTAAAATCTGTTTTTAATTTAACAAAAGCGGTAATACGACCAATGATGAAACAACGTGCTGGATCTATTATTAATATGAGTTCGGTAGTTGGATTAAAAGGAAATGCCGGACAAGCAAATTATGCAGCATCTAAAGCTGGTATTTTAGGATTTACCAAATCTGTAGCTTTAGAATTAGGTTCAAGAAATATTAGATGTAATACTATTGCTCCAGGATTTATTGAAACTGAAATGACAGATAAATTAAATGAAGATGTAGTAAAAGGTTGGAGAGAAGCAATTCCTTTAAAAAGAGGAGGAACTCCAGAAGATGTTGCAAACGCGTGTGTATTTTTAGCGTCAGATATGAGTTCTTATATTACCGGACAAACATTAAGTGTTGATGGAGGTATGTTAACATAAAATATAAGCTGTTGGAAACTAACGTGTTGATATTTATAATTTTAGCTTTTATAGCTTCCATAGGTATCGCTGCTTTTCAATATATTTATAATAATAAAGAAAAAAGCCAATTAAATTATTGGCTTTTTTCTTTACGTTTTTTAAGCATTTTTGCAATTTTAATTCTTTTTATAAATCCTTCTTTTAAAAAGAATCAGATTGAAACTGTAAAACCAAGACTTTTAATTGCTGTTGATAATTCATCATCTATAAAACACAATTCACTTGTTACCAATGTACTTGCGTTAATAGATAAATTGAAAAATAATAAAGAGTTAAATTCTAAATTTGATTTGCACTTTTTTAAATTTGGATCAAGATTAGCCAGTTTAGATTCCTTAACTTTTTCAGAAAATAGAACAAACTTAGAGTTACCTTTTAAAGAATTTTCAAAATTATATAAAGACGGTATAAATCCTGTGGTTTTAATTACGGATGGAAATCAAACTTTAGGGAATAATGTGGCTTTTGAAAACTATAAAAATCCAGTTTACCCAGTGGTTTTTGGTGATACCACAAAAGTAGATGATATTTATATTAGCCAATTAAACGTAAATAAATTTACCTATATAAACAATAATCTTCCTGTGGAGATATTTGTGAATTATACTGGAAATTCATCAGTTATAAAAACATTAAAAGTACTACATAAAGGCAAAACAATATTTACAAAACAGTTGCAGTTTTCAGGCTCAAAAAATGTTCAAATCGAATCATTTTTTATTACTTCTTCTGAAAGTGGAAATCAATATTATACAGCAACAATAGAATCTTTAGAAAACGAAAAACACACAGTAAATAATTCTAAAACTTTTAGCGTTAATGTAATAGAAGAACAAAGCAAGATTTTAATTTTAAGCGCTATAAATCATCCAGATTTAGGAATGCTGAAAAAATCTATTGAAACTAATAAGCAACGATCTGTTTCAATTTTTAACATCGAAAATAAAAACTTTAACATTAATGATTATCAGTTGATTATATTATATCAGCCAAATAATAAGTTTAAGTATATTTTTGATGAAATTTCTTCAAAAAAAATAAATAATTTTATAATTACAGGCGTTAGTACCGATTGGAATTTTTTAAATGCTAATCAAAAAATATTTTATAAAAACGCATCAAAACAAACAGAAAATTACAGTGCTACTTTAAATAAAGAGTATGCTGTTTTTCAAAACAGTGATATTAATTTTAACAGTTTTGCTCCGTTAGAAGAAGCTTTTGGAGAGGTTAAATTTAAGTATGATTTTAACACATTATTATTTCAAAAAATTGGGAATATAGAGTTGAAAAAACCATTATTAGCAACGTTTGAAATTGATACGCAAAAAGGAGCTGTTTTATTTGGTGAAAATTCTTGGAGATGGAGAATGAACAGTTTTGCAGAGTATAGAAATTTTGAACTGTTTGATGGATTTATCTCTAATTTAATTCAATATTTAACATCAACAAAAACAAATAGCCGCTTAAATGTTTCGGTAGAACCTATATATTTTGCCAATGAAACCATTTTTATTTCTGCAAGTTATTTAGATAAAAATTTAAATTTTGATGGAAGAGCTAAATTATGGTTTTCCTTGTTGAATTCTGAAAATAAAATACTACAAAAAATACCATTTTCTCTTGGAAACAACAGTTTTAATGTTTCATTATC
>NZ_JBFHHX010000043.1:0-22715 GCF_041596795.1 Lutibacter sp. | reverse complement strand
TAGTAATTTTTGTGACCTTTATTTAAAAATTGTATCTTATATTTATATAAAAGATATACAGATGAAAAAAATAGTTTTAATACTAGTATTGTTGATGATTTCAACTAGCAGTTTCGCTCAGAAAAAACCAAAATTAAAAGGTAATAAAGTGGTTACCGATGTTTTTAAAACATTGGATGGATTTAATGCCATAGAAATTTCAGATAATTTAAAAGTTGCTATTTTACAAGCATCAAATAATGGTTATCATTTAATAACAGATGAAAATTTGGTGAATGATATTAATATTACTGTGGTAGATAGTGTTTTAAAAATTTCTACAAATTCTAATATTACTTCAAGTAAAAAATTAGAAATTAATTTAACCGTTAGTAAAATTAATAAAATAACTATTAGAGATGAAGCAAAATTAGAATGTAGTAACAGATTAATTACTAATAATTTTACGTTTGCAGCGTTTGATAAGGCTTCTTTTAATTTAGACTTAAACGCAACTAACTCCTATTTTAGAATTGTTAAAAGTGTTTCTGGTGAAATATTGTTAACCGGTGAAAAATCTATTATGATGTTTGATGAAAATGCATTTATGAAAGGAAATGTTGTTTTAGATGAATTTGAATTAAAAATGATTGATAGAACTGATGCCGATTTAACAGGTGAAGTTAATTACTTAAAATTTTCTGGAAGTGATACAGGTACGTTAAAAGGAAAAGATTTAAAAAGTTCTACTGCAGATGTTTCTATTTCAGGTTCTTCTAACGCATATATTTATTCCAGTAAACAATTGAATGTTTATGCAAAAGATAAAAGCTCTGTTTATGTGTTTGGAAAACCTGAAATAAAGGTTGAAGGGTTAAATGATAGAGCGCAAATAATTAAAAGAGATAAATAAATTTAGTACAAAGCGTTAAATTTAAACACCTTCAAATTTTGAAGGTGTTTTTTTATGTTTTATTATTAAATGTTAAAAAATGTCACTAAATTTATAATTAAACTTGTTATTATGGCTGTAAATGAAACACATCAGGTTAAAAAGTTTGGTACAATGGCTGGTGTTTTTACGCCAACTTTTTTAACAATTTTAGGGGTTATTATGTACATTCGCTTACCTTGGGTTGTTGGTAATGCCGGAATTATTGGTGCTAGTTTAATAATTTTAGTTGCAGTTGCCATAACTATAACAACAGCACTTTCATTATCAAGTATTACTACAAATATTAGAATAGGCTCAGGCGGAGCATTTAGTTTAATTTCACAATCTTTAGGATTGGAAATTGGAGGCGCTATTGGAATTCCGTTTTTCTTTTCACAAGCAATTGCGGTTGCTATGTATATTTTTGGTTTTAGAGAAGGCTTGCAAGAATTGTTACCTGGATATAATGCACTTTTATTAGATATGCTAGTTTTTGGATTGGTAATGTTAATAGCATTTATAAGTACAAGTTTTGCATTTAAAATTCAGTACGTTATTATGGCAATTATCATTATATCTATTGGATCTATAATTGGTGGACTTTTTGTAGCTGATTTAAATTACGATTTTGCTTGGTTTGGTACCTATGCAGGATCAAAAGAAAATAATTTTGGAGGCACTTCTTTTTGGTTGGTTTTTGCCGTGTTTTTTCCTGCGGTAACAGGAGTTATGGCTGGTGCAAATATGTCTGGAGATTTAAAAACACCAAGAAAAAGCATTCCTTTAGGAACTTTAAGTGCTGTAATTATAACAACAATAGTTTATTTAGGTTTAGTGTTAGTAGCAGCGCTATTAGCAAAACCAGAGGAGCTTGTAGCTAGTTATACTGTTTTTATTGATAAGGCTTACTACGCTCCAATTGTTTTGGCAGGATTGTTAGGAGCCACATTATCATCTGCTTTGGGTTCTTTTGTGGGAGCTCCAAGAATTTTATTAGCATTAGGAGAAAAACAGATTTTGCCAAAAAGCGATTTTTTGGCTAAAACTAATAAAAAAGGCGAGCCTTTTAATGCAATGGTTATTACTGCAGTAATTGTGTTGTTCGGACTCTCTTTAAGAGATTTAAATACTATTGCACCATTAATTACCATGTTTTTTATGATAACCTACGCAATGGTAAATGTTGTGGCGTTAATAGAACAATCTTTAGCCTTGCCAAGTTTTAGACCAACGCTTAAAATTCCACTAATTATTCCTTTAATTGGTGCTTTTGGATCTATAATGGTAATGTTTATTATTAACGCAGCAGTAGCATTGGCATCATTAATATTAATTGTGCTGTTTTACTTGTATTTAGTTAAAAAGAAATTAAAATCTGAAGCTGGTGATTCCAGAAGTGGATTGTTTACTGCTTTAGCAGAATGGTCTACCAAAAAAACCACCGAATTAAGTCCTATAAGAGAAGTAAGATCTTGGAGGCCAGATTTGTTAATTCCTGTAACACGCCCAAAAGAAATAAGAAGTTCTTTTAAATTGATAAAAGATATTGTTGCACCAAAAGGATCGGTAAAATTTTTAGCACTCAAAAATTTAGAAAAAGATATACAAGATAAAATGATTACTTTTTTACCGGAAGTTAGTAGAAGATTAAAAAGAAAGGGAATTTCAACAAGTTTTACGTATGTTGATGGAATGGATTTCTCTGAAACTATTAAAATAAGTATGCAATCTTTAAATGCTGCTTTTTTTAAACCAAATACGTTATTTATTTCTGTAAATACCAGTGATCAGTATTTTAATTCCTATCAAAAAATTATTGAAGAGGCAAAAAGAAATCAATATGCGGTGTTAGTTTACATTCCTTATGAAAATGTAGGACTCTCATTAGAAAAAGATATTCAACTTTGGTTAAAAGATTTTCCGGTAAATTGGAAATTAACCTTTGATATTGGTAATAATGATTTAGCTATTTTAACGGCCTTGTTGTTACAAAAAAACTGGAAAGGAAATTTAACCGTTAAGGTAGCTGTTGAAAAAAATGAAAATGATCTACAATTGTTAAATGATTTGGTTCGTTTTCCTGATTCTTCAAAACTTGATTCGTATCAACTTAATTTAGAAAACGAATTATTAAAAAAGAGTAGTACCGATTTAAATATTATGGGATTTCCTGCAAATACAGAAATTTCTGAATTGATAACATTGGTAAACGAAACAAGAACTTCTGCACTTTTTTGTATAGATAGTTCAAGTGAAAATGCTTTGGTATAAATAAATTACTAATTTTACATAAAAATAGTTTAAAATGAAATTCAAGACCTTTATAATAATTTTATTTATTGCTTTAATTGTGGTTTTTTCAGTGCAAAATATTGAAATTACAGATGTTAAATTCTTGTTTTGGAAAGTGTCAATTTCAAGAGTGCTAATTATTTTAGGAAGTTTTGCAATTGGTGTTTTAGTAGGAATGTTGGCGTCTATAAAAAGAACAAAAAAAATTCAATAATTTTTAAGGAATACCAAAAATTATATTTGTAAAATAGGATTAAAAATTAAGAAGTAATTACTATGCCAATTGCTGCTGTTGTGCTAGCTTCAAAATGGTTGTAATCATTTAAATTATAGTATTAAAATTTAATTTCTTTTTAATAGTACAATATCTACTCTTCTTGCTAAATCATCTGAAGTAGCGTTGTAATCTATACCATGATATTGACTTAAAATTCTGGTTGGATGAATTCCTTTATTAATTAATGCTTTTTTAACGGATTCTGTGCGTAACATTGAAATGTTTTCGTTGTAAGCAGGGCTTCCTTTTTTACTGGCAAAGCCTTTAAGATATAAATCTATTGTTGGGTTTAAAGATATAATTAAAGCAAGTTCATTTATTTCTGCAATTTGTTCATTATTTAATGTTGTAGAATTGTTAGCAAATAGAAATTGCTTTTTATAATTACTTACAGTATTGCCACTTTCAGATGTATTATCTAATGCAGCCAATTTACTTTTTATGTCTTCTAGTCGCTGTTGTAAATTGGCGGCATTAGTATTGTAATTCAAATCAATCTTATTTAATTTAGTTAATATAGCTAAAAGGGAGTCTTTTTTTGAAATTTTTGCAGTTGGTTCGGTAGCAGAAAGTTTTTCTGTAGCTATTTTATCGGTGTTTTTTACAATATAGTTTTTTTTAGGTAATGTAATTACAGAAGCTTCCTCATTTAAATTTGCGTTATAATTTAGCTGATTTAATCTTCCTTTTAATTCGGCTAATTCTAATTTAATAAGTTGTAATTCATCTTCTTTAAAAGGGTCAGCTATTGTTGTTTTTTTTATGGATTTATTAGCGCTAGTTTTAGTATTCAAATCTTGCTCTAAAACAGCAATTTGCTGTCTTAAAAAATCAATTTCAAAATTATTTTCAATAGCATTTGTTGTAATTTTTTCGGTTTCAATAGCAGAAGGTTCACTTTTTAATTGCTTGTATTTTTGTAAGGTGTTTATTAATGAAGCAATTTCACTTTCAGAAATAATAACTATGCTTTCTGAGGAGGTATTTGCTTGTTGTGCATACAAAGGGAATAATATGGAGAAAGCAAATAGAATTACGGATACTTTAAAAATTGTTTTCATAACATAATCAATTTATATTACAATTTTATTAGACTCTAATTTACAAAATTATTTTCAGAATATAACACTTTAGTTATAAAGAAATTAGGTGTAAAAAAATTAGCTATTTTCAATTAAATCATGTAACTTTTATTGGTGATTTTAAATTGATATATTATGGAAAAATTAAAAGTAAAAATAGGTATTGTTTTAGTTAGTGTTATGCTAATAATTTCTTGTTCTAAAAAGGAAGGAGCAAACAATGAAAATAAACTAAAAGAGTTTCAAAAACAAACAACAGAAATTACTGATGTTAATTTTTCTGATTCTTTAGGAGATGTAAAGGAGCAAATTGCATTTTTAAAAGCTGAGCTTGTTTCTAAAAGATCCGATATTAAGGCTATTATTGCTAAAAGAGATTCTATTTTAAAAGTAGTTGCAGAAGTAGAAAATTCACTTGCAAAAGTTAATGCATCTAAAATTGAACCTGGAATTGCAGGTGTAAATGCAAAGTTAAACGAACTTAAAGGTCAAAAAGAAAATTTAGTAGAACAATTGTCTTTGCAAAAACAAGAAATTGTTTTAGCAGAGAAAAAAATTGGCTTATTAGGTGAAGAAAAAATTGTGTACGATGCGCAACGTAAAGCTTTGTGGGATAAAGGAGCACCACCTGCAGAATTTACAGATGTTGATGCTTTATTGGCTGGAATTAACGATAAAATAAGCGAACAAAAATTGAAGCTTAAAAATTTAAATAGAAACGTAAGTGATATAGAAGAGCAAATAACAAGTATTGGCGGACAAAGAGAATCTTTAAGCACCAAAATTAGAAATAATTACACAGCTCAACAGATTTTTGATGAGTATTCAAAAGAAGAAAAAGCTAAATTAAATGAACAATTAGCTAGCATTGATAAAAAACTGGAAGCATTGGTAGTAGACGAAGAAGTGCTAAATGTAAAATTAGCCAAACTTACCGGTGAAAAAACAGATTTTGAATTAAAACAAGATCAGCTTACTCAAAAAACAGCAGCTGAACAATTGGCAATTGCCCAACAAGAGATGGCAGATAAAGAAGCTCAAAAGAAAACTAGAGTAACCTATGCAATTGTAATAATTGGAATTGTAATACTTGTAATTGGTTTATTTTATGTTTTAGGTAAATATAAAAGAGCACAAAAAGGAAAGTAGTTTATTTATAAAAGAAGCGAACATAAATTAGGAGTAAAATTAATTTTAAAAAATATAAAAATGGCAGCAAAAAAGGAAATTAAAAAAGAAAAGGGCTTTTTTCAAAAGCTGTTTGAAAACGTTACGGAAAATGTAAAGGAAGGAGCAAGTTTGGTTGGAGAAAAGGTAGGTGAAGTGGGCGAGATAGTTGCAGAATCTTCGGCTAAGGCATATGTAGCTGGATCAGAATTGGTTGCTGAAACATCCGATAAAATTCATGATTATACTGAAAAACAAACACTTCAAAAAGAGGAAAATAAATTAAAAGAACGCATAAGTGAACTAAAGTTTGAGTTTGGACAACTTACGTTAGCTCATTATCTTAAAAACGATTCGTTACACAAAGCATTTTTAACAACAAAACCAGTTGAAAATATTGTAAATGAATATAAAAAGAATGAAAAGCGTTTGAAAGCAATTTCAAAAGCAATTAAGAAATTAGAAAAAAATGCATAATGAAATATCTATTAATTTTTATTTATGTAGTTATAAATATTTTTATTTTTATTTTAAACTGGGACTTGTTTACAGCGCAGTTAGATGTTGATTTAGGTTTTGGAATGTATTCTCTACCACCATTTTTTTTATTGCAAATTTTTGGACTATTTATTATTCTACTATTTGCAATAGTTGATGGTTTAAAGGATTTGAAACGAGAATTAAAAATTTCTGAACTTCAAAATAAAATAATTGGGCTTGAAAAAGATGCTGAAATAGCTATTTTAAAAAACAAACAACCTCCAAAAATAGAAGAACCAGTAGTTACAATAATCCCAGAAATAGAGTAAACAGATATTTTAAATGCAAAAATAATTGAATAACCTTTTTAAAAGGTTAAATTATTGTATGCATATTAATCTAAAAAAAAAATACAATGAAAAGAATAAACATAATAGTAGCTATTATTATCTTTTCTAGCTTTTTAGGAAAAGCACAAGTAAAAGATATAAGTTTTACATTATCTCCAGTTGGTGAATATACTTGGTGGGATGATAATTCAGGACTAAAAGATGGAACCTTATTAGGAGGAAAACTTGGCTTTGGCTTTGGAGAATATTTAGAGTTAAGAGGAGTTTATATGCAATCTGTAGACTTGGAAACAAGTTTTAAAGATTTTGGGTTGGTTAACTATGATCCAGCGTTGTTTACCAAACAAGACATAAATTTAACACGTTGGGGAGGAGAATTTAAAGCAAATATTGGAACTGGATGGTTAAAACCTTTTTTAACCATTGGAACTGGAGTTCAAAATATTGAATTGGATGCCACCAAAGAAGAATTTGAACAAGTTTATGGAAGCGTTGGATTAGGGTTTAAAATAAATGTAGATAAAAGAGTGGTATTTACTGTAGAAGCAAAAAATACTACGTATAATTTTAATGCAGGCGAAAGTTTACTTACAGATGCCGATAAAACAGCGTTTGGCGTAACTGATGCAGATTTTTCAAGTGATCGTTTAAGTAACTGGTCGGTTCTTGGATCGTTACAATTTTATTTAGGCGGTCGCAGACCTGGTTATTTAACAGATTTAGATCAAGCCTATTTAAACAAATTTAAAGGTGGTTTTAAAGGAATGCAAATGATATTAGAGCCAGGAGGAAGCTATATTGCTTTTGATGATAATTCGCTTTTTAGAGATTCTTACTTTTTAGGTGGCTATGCAGGTTTCGATTTTAATGAATATATTGGGATAAGAGGTTTTTATTTTCAGGCAACAAAAAACGAAGAAATTTCTACAGATTTTGATGATTTAGCAATGTATGGAGTTGAAGTTAGAGCCCGATTAAATGATGGTCGAGGTGTAACTCCTTATTTGGTAATTGGTGGTGGATATTTAAATCCTTACACTAGTTATTTAGGTAAAGATGATGTAAATGTAGACGGAGGAGAATTTGCAGAAGGTGGTTTAGGTTTAAATATTCCATTAGGAAAAAACTTTTTAATTACCGGAGGCATACGAGCTATATTAACTTCAGGTGAAGATGTAACAGATATTGCTGCTCCAGATGAAATTCAAACGCATATTATGTACAATGCTGGATTAAAAATTGCTTTAGGAAGAAAATCAGAATCTCCAAGAGCTATTTATGAAGAGAATTTAGGTAGAGAGTTAGAATCACAACAAGCATTAAATGATGCTAAAATAAAAGCGTTAAAAAGTGAATATCAAACTAAAATAACAGACTTAGAACAGGAAATAAAACTAGCGTATGAAGCAAAAGATGTAAATAAAGCAGTTGAATTGTTAGAAGAGAAAAAAGAAACTCAAGAAGCTTTAAAAGAAGTACAAAAAGTAGAGGTTGTACAAGAAACTAAACAATTAGAAAAAGTTACACCAAAACCTGTTGTACCAGTGGTTCAAGAAATACCAGAAACACCAGCAGCTCCAATTCAACAAGTTGCACCAGTAGCTCCAGTTCAACAAGTTGTACCAGCAAAAAGTAATTTAATACAATTGACACCTTCGGAATTTGAATCGTTAATAGATAAAATTTTAAAAGGTTTAAATGAAACTCCTATACAAGAGAAAGTTGAAGATGTGAATGTGCAACAATTAAATAATACTTCTAATCAATATCAAATAGATTTATTAAATAAACGAATTGATGTTTTAGAAAAATTATTATTAGAATCAAGCGTTAAAAAACCTACAGAGTTAGAAGAAGTAAATAAAGTTGAAACTATAGATTCTTCTGAAAACGAAATGCTATTAATGCAAACTCAAGAACGAATTATAGAAAAACTAAAAGAACTTAATGATGATATTGAATTAAACGCAAAATTAATTGAGCAAAACAACATAAATAGAGGAGTAGCAAAAACGGTTATTGTTTCTCCATCAGATGGAAATGTTATTACAACCTTAGATGAGGAAGGTAATTTAATTGAAAATAAGTATTTAAATACTGGAGATAGGGTTTTAAAATACAATTATGCTTCTGCTTTTTTTGGTTTTAATGTGGGTTCAGATTTCTCAACAAATTTAGGTTTACGAGGTCATTATAATTTTAAAAATTCAAATATAGAATTTGTGCCTGAAATTTTTGTGGGAGTTGGTAATAACTCTACTTTTGCAATATCAGCAAACATATCGTACCCATTTTCAATTAATAATGAGAATGTACATCCTTATATTGGTACAGGTTTAGGATTTATTAAAGGCACTAGTTTTAAAGGGTTTTACAATGTTATTTTAGGAAGTAAATTACCAGTTATTAATGAAAATGTGTATGTGGAATATACAATGCGTAATAATTTTGATTACAATCAATTAGCAATAGGTTATAGACTTCCTTTTTAACAGGATTTAAATATTTTTAAAGTTTTTTATAAAATTATAGTATAAGTTAATACATTAAAGGGCTGCTTTATTTTGGCGGCCTTTTAATTTGAAATTAATTTAATATTAATTTAGCAACTGTTTTTATAGGTAATAGCCTATAGTTTAATAATTTTGTTATTATAAATAAAAAAAATCACACATGAAATCAAAGAAAATAATTATAATTTCAGTTTCAATTGTTGTACTATTTTTAGGCGCTTTAATTGCGGCACCCTTTATTTTTAAAGGAAAAATAAAAGAAGCAGTTTTAAAGGCTGTAAACGATAATTTAAATGCTGAAGTAGCTTTTAATGATGTTGATTTAAGTTTCTTTAGTAGCTTTCCAGAAGCAACGTTGGTTTTAAAAGAATTATCGGTTGTAAATACAGCTCCGTTTGAAAACGACACTTTGGCTTATGTAAAAGAATTTGGATTAGATATGCCAATAAAAGAGCTTTTTAAAGGTGCTAGTGAAAGTATAAATGTTACCGCCATAACTATTGATGGAGCGTATTTAAATTTTATCTCAAATAAGGATGGAAAGGCAAATTATGATATAATGAAACCTTCAAAAGATGATAAAAGTAATGAAGATGATGCTTTTACCTTTGCTGTAAAAGAATATAAAATTAGTAATTCTCATATTAAATATTTAAACGAAGAATCTAATATTTTTTTAGAACTAACCGATTTTAATCACTCAGGATCTGGGGATTTATCTGCAGAACAGTCAAAATTAGATACAAAATCTTCAGCAAAATTATCTTTTGAATTTGATAAGGTGAAGTATTTTGAAAACAATGAACTTTCTTTAGATGCCTTAATAGGAATCGATTTAAAAACCAGTACGTTTTCATTTTTAAAAAATGAAGCAATTGTTAGCGGTTTACCATTAACTTTTGATGGAAATGTTGTTTTATTAGAAAACGGGCAACAAATTGCCATTAATTTTAAAACACCAACATCATCGTTTAAAAACTTTTTAGCAGTAATGCCTAAAGAGTATGCTAAAAATTTAGACAATGTTAAAACTGAAGGTGATTTTACAGTAAATGGAACAGTTGAAGGATTAAATAATGATGATAGAATTCCTGGTTTTGATATAAAAATAGCATCTAATAACGCTTCGTTCAAATATCCAGATTTGCCAAAAAGTGTTGAAAATATTACCATAAAAGCGCTTATAAAAAACGAAACTGGAATTATTGCCGATACCTATGTAAATTTAGATGCATTAAATTTTAAAATTGATCAGGATCAATTTGAGTCAAGTGCAGCTATTAAAAATTTAACTACTAATCCGTTGGTTGATGCAAAACTAAAAGGAACTATTAATTTGGCAAATATATCAAAAGCATATCCTTTTAAAATGGAACAACAATTGGCAGGTATTTTAAAAATGGATGTGGTTACAAATTTTGATATGGAAGCTGTTGAAAAAAGTAAGTATGAACGTATTAAAACTAACGGGTCAATTTTACTAAACGACTTTATTTATAAAGGAGAAGAGTTTTTAAATCCGTTTAATATAAAAACAGCAGCTGTTAATTTTACACCAACGGTAATTTCATTAAAACAATTTGTTGCAACCACGGGTAAAACCGATATTTCTGCATCAGGAACACTATATGATGTAATTGGTTTTGTTGTTTCAGATAAACAACTAAAAGGAAATTTTGATGTAGTTTCAAATACATTTTCTGTAAATGATTTTATGAGTTCGGCACCAGCTGAAACATCAAAAACTACAACGGAGAAAGCTGCAATAAAAATTCCAGCATTTTTAGATTGTACCATTTCTGCAAATGCCAAAACCGTTTTGTATGACAATTTAGATTTGAAAAATTTAAAGGGAAAAATGGTAATTAAAGATGAAAAAGTGACTTTAGAAAATGTTACTTCTTCTATGTTTGGAGGGAATATTGCATTTAACGGAAATGTTTCAACTAAAGAAGCTACTCCAACTTTCGATATGGATTTAGGTTTAAATTCTTTAAATATAGCAGATTCATTTAGTAAGTTAGATTTGCTAAAAGCATTGGCTCCAATAGCAAATATTATTCAAGGGAAATTGAACTCTACGTTAAAATTTTCTGGTAAATTAGATAGTGAATTTACACCAGATTTAAGTTCGGTTTCAGGAAATGCATTTGCAGAATTATTATCTCAAAAATTAGATGCAAAAGCTTCGCCATTAATTTCGTCATTAGCTGGGCAATTAAAATTTATAGATTTAGATAAGTTAGATTTAAGTGAAATAAAAACGTTAGTAACTTTTGAAAATGGTAAGGTTAATGTAAAACCTTTTACTGTAAAATATAAAGATATTGATATAAATATAGCCGGAAGTCACGGTTTTGATAAATCTATGGATTATAAAGCAACATTTATGGTTCCAGGCAAGTATTTAGGGAATGAAATTACAAGCTTAATGGCAAAGGTAAGTACAGAAGACGTTTCAAAAATTAAAGTGCCAATTACAGCCAATATTGGCGGTAATTTTACCAAACCAACAGTAACTACAGATTATAAAAGTGCGGTAAGTAATTTAGCAACACAATTAGTAGATGTAAATAAACTAAAAGGAAAAGGAACCGATATTTTATCTAATTTAATTAAAGGTTCAACCGTTAAAAATGATACAACTACAGCCGCAACAGAAACAAAACCTAAGGTAGATATTACCAAGCCAAAAGAAGCTGTGGATAATTTAGTAAAGGATAAATTAAAAAATTTATTTGGCACAAAAAAGAAAGATACTGTTAAATAATAGTATAATAGTTTAACAAGAAAAAGGCTGTTTAAAAGTTTTACTTTTAAACAGCCTTTTTTATGGCTTTAAAGCATTTATTTAATAGATTTTGAGGTTAATGTGTTAACAAATAAAATGTTTCCAATTTTATCGTACCCTTCAAAAAGCTCAATGCTATTATCGGTTTTTAACATACCTTCGTGAAAACCTATTAATGTTAAATCCGCATCCACAGAATATTCGTTAATTAAATCTAACCTACTCTTATTTTCATCAATAGGAAGTACTCTAATATTTTTAGCGGATATTGGCAAACGTCCAGAAGAAGTTAATTCAATTAAACTTTTTTCTTCTTGGGCAATATTTTCTTTGGCAAAAGTGGCAAATATTTTAATTTCACCTTTTTTCCAGTCTGGATGACCTAAAATAATGTAAGAAAGTAAAATCATTAAATTGGCATTTTCATAATCTTCTTTTCTAATCCACACATGAATATCTTTTTTGTATCCAAAACCTTTATCGGAAGAAGCTAAAATACATAAATCGTATTGAGCAGTTTTTAAAACACTAAAATTATCAATAATATCCGATAACCATTCTTTTTGACCTTTTTTATATTCAAAAAGCATCATGTTATTTGGCTGACCAGAAATTCCTGGTTGTTGAATAGCCTGAATTATAGCTGCAGTATTGGATGGCGAAATTAATGTTTCAACAAAAACATTGTTTTTACTGGAAGAAGCAGTTTTAATTAATTTCTCCAGTTTTAGTTCAGCAGTTTTTTTAGATTCTTTAGAAAAATATGCTTGTTCAAAGTGAATATAAGTTCCAAAACCGTATCTGTACGAAATCCACTTCATCATTTCCATAGCTCCGTAACGTTCAAAACTATCTTTTGATAAGCATAACACTGCAGGTCTCCAAGCTTCTTCAGTTTTTTCTTTTTCTGTTTTTTGAAGAAATACTTGCATAGTTCTACTAAACTGATGAATTACTCCTTGAAAAATAGTTGCCATTCCTTTTTTATTCTCATTTTTCATGGTAATATAAAAGTAGATTGCCACCATTAAAGCAATTGCTGAAATTGCATAAGGAGTATTAATTTTAAACATTAAAAACACACACATTACAGCTCCTAAAAGCGATAAATACCATTTAGATTTAAAAGAAGGACGGTATGATGGATCTGCTGCAAAATGTTGCATAAATGAAATTAAACAAAGCGAACCATAGGTAACCATAAAAAACATAGAAATAATTTCAGCTACGGCATTTACATCACCCATTAATACAAAAAACAAAGCAATAACACTAGTTAAAATAGTTGCGTTTCTTGGTTCGTTATTTTTTGCGGTTCCTTTTGAAACCCAAGAATTTAGTTGTTGGTTTGGAAAAACCTGATCACCTCCAATAGCTTGTAAAGTACGTGGAGCTACCATAAAAGAACCTAAGGCCGAAGAAATTGTTGCTGCTGCTAACCCAATTGGAATAATTGGTCCCCAAAGTGCTATTTTACCCATTATTAATTGGTCGTTTATCAAGTCGCTTGCGCTAGCCGATGAGGTTAGTTTTAGTGCTATAAATACGTAAATAATCATTCCAATAATTGTTGCAGAAAGCGTACCTAATGGAATAGATTTTTTAGGATCTTTTAAATCACCAGACAAACCAACTCCGGCTGTCATTCCTGTAAAAGCAGGGAAAATAATTGCAAATACATAAAAGAATCCATTTTCTGAAGTAGTGCTTGTAAATAGTTTAGAGCTATCAAACACTTCTGCAAACTCTGTTGTTCCAAAAAAGAAAAGAACTAAGGAAATAGCCAAAATAGCTACTACAACATACAAAGCTTTCATGCCTAAATCGGCACCTTTAGTAACCATTAACCATATTAATAAAAGTAAGGCCGGAATACTAAATAAACGATTGTCATATAATTCATAACCAAATTCTGAGGCAACCCAAGGTTTTATAGCTTCAAAAGATTCGGCAAAAGCAATTACGTAAAAGGCTACACTAATTGCTTGAGATAAATATAAAGTAATACCAATTGCAGCACCAATATTTACACCAAATGATCGGGAAATAATAAAATATTCTCCTCCGCCTTCAACCTTTTGATTTGTTGCAATTTCGGCCAACGCCATTGCTGTTGGAATAGTAACTAAATGACCAATAATTATTATTGCCAAAGTTCCCATAAATCCAACGGAACCAACCGCAAAACCAAAACGCAAAAACATAACGGCTCCTAAAATAGTTGAGATAGCCGTTAAAAAAACGGGTAAAGTACCAAAGTTAGCTTTGGCTGAAACTAATGATTTATTCATGTGAATATTTAAAAAATTATTATGTAGGTAACATTTAATAAATGCTACTCAAATGTATTAAAATTTATAAAAGATTAAACAATTTATTATTTTTTGTTTTGAGTGGAAATTAATCGAATTCATAGTAAATGTATTGATTTTTTCACTGAATTAGTTTATATTTAAAGAATTGTGGCATTATATTTGAAATTCAATACATTAGCATTATACAATTTATATGAAAAAAATACTACTACTTTGTTTTATTACAGGATTATTTTCTTACCAACTGTTTTCGCAAAAATTATCAGATACTTACATTAAAGAGCAAATTGCAATTTATAAGAGTGAATTACGCGGACCTTACAAAGATATTAGATGGTTTTGTAAAGATGGAAGTGTTCGTCAGCCTAAAGATCCTTGTCCAGCAGAAATAGGTCCTGGAGTTCAACACGCGCGTTATAAAGATGCCGTTGAAGCTATTGGAAAGAAGAATCATGTTTTTTTAGGTCAAATTTTGGCTTATACCACTAATCAAGAGTTTTGGGATTCTCAAAATCAAAATTCTCGATTAAAACAATATCAATTAGAGAAGTATTTACGCTCTGTTGATGATGGTTGGATTTTACAAAAAGGCCAATATTATCGTGGAGCAGTGCAAGCCGAAGATGAAGAAGCTTGGGGAGTTGATTTTTATAAATGGTTGTTAACAGGTGATACTAGTATTACTAAAAACTTTTTTTTAATTCGTCAATCATTAAAAGATATTCCACATAAAGGAGATGATAATTTAGCGCAATTAATGCGAAGCCAATCTAAAGTATTATCAGATATATATCCGCAATTTATGGATTTACGTGTTAAAATTCACGGACAACCAGAGTTTAGTGATATTGAAAAAGTTCAACAGTTTAAAATTAAAAATAGTGCAAAATTAACAGCAGCCTTAAATTTAAAGTTTGATGAGTTAGTAACAACAATGGTTAATTATTATAAGCCAATTGATATTGGTTCTTTGGTTCAAAAAACAGCGTTGCTTAAAAATACACCAATAGGAAATTCAATTAAAGAATATGCCTTAAAAAATGGTGCAGAAACAAATGCAGCAACGTTAGTTTTGGAAACATCAAAATTAATTTTAGAAATAAGAAAGGCGGTTTTAATAGAAAAAAGAGCAATGGCCAGAATTCAATTGTTAGATGCTTCTTTAAAATTAGAAGAAATTATTTTTAAAAACGCATCAATATGGCAGCCAAAAACTATTAATGAATTACTAGATAAAACTTATTATTTAGCAATGGCAACTGCTGGAGCTGGTTATATTGAGTTATGGGAATGGAATGAAGTTGAGCCAAATTTAAGGTTAAATATGTTGGTTGAAAAAATGTATTTAGCAGATTTAACTTCTAAATTAGAAAGGGCAAGAAGCGTTGTAGAATGGAGTTCGTCTATGGTAAAAGCAACATACGAAAATGTTGTGGAAACATACACAGCTTTTGAACCAAAATCGTACGGATTTATTGATGATAAAATTAGAAGCTCTATAGCATTACATTTAGGCAAAGCCGTTGGGGACTTGGGCGATATTATTGCAACAGAATCTTCCTTAACCAATAAAGTGTTAAGTATTTCAAATCAAAGTTCTATTCGTGGGTTAAATCCAGGTTACGCTTTTGGTGAATTAGTTGTTATTGATGGATCTTCTGAAGGTGTTGAGGTTTCACCCGATAAAATTTATATTTTTCAAAAGCCACCTTCCGATTTAAAACCTGTTGGAGGAATTGCAACTGTTGCGGAAGGAAATTTAGTTTCACACGTACAATTATTGGCGCGTAATTTAGGAATTCCAAATGCGGCATTATCAGATGATAATCTTCAAAATTTAAAAAAATTCAATGGTCAAAAAGTGTTTTATGCAGTTTCAAATAAAGGAAATGTTATTTTGAAATTAGAAAAAGATATGACTATTGAAGAAAAGGGATTATTTACTAAAAAAGAACGAAATGAAACTAAAATAGCGGTTCCAGTAGAGGAAATTCGTTTAAATGAAAATAATATTTTAAACATGCGAAATGTTGGAGCTTCAGATTCTGGTAAAATTTGTGGTCCAAAAGCAGCCAATTTAGGTCAGTTAAAAAGAATGTTTCCAGATAAAGTGGTAGAAGGATTGGTAATTCCGTTTGGTATTTTTAAAAGTCATATGGATCAGCAAATGCCAGATCAAAATATGTCTTATTGGAAATTTTTAACCAATATGTTTGCTGAAGCAGCTAAAATGCGTACTTCTAAAATTGATGAAAATACAGTTGAAAAATATCAATTAAAACAATTGGAAATTTTAAGTGCTGCTATTAAAAAAATGCCATTACAAGCAAGTTTTATTGCGCAAATGGAGAAAGAATTTCAATTAGTTTTAGGAAAAAAACTAGGTGAAATTCCGGTTTTTTTAAGAAGTGATACCAATATGGAAGATTTAAAAGATTTTTCTGGAGCAGGTTTAAACCTAACCTTATTTAATGTAGTTACAAAAGATAAAATTTTACAAGGAATAAAAGATGTTTGGGCATCGCCATATACAGAACGTAGTTTTAAATGGCGACAAAAATATTTGTTAAATCCTGAAAATGTATTTCCTTCTATTTTAGTGATTCCTAGTGTAGATGTAGATTATTCGGGTGTGTTAATTACAACTGGAATTAATTCTGGAAATTCAAAAGACTTAACTATTGCGTTTAGTAGAGGAGCTGGAGGTGCGGTAGACGGACAATCGGCAGAATCATATGAATTGCGGGTTGATGGAAAAACACAATTAATTGCGCCAGCTAGAGAACCTTTGTTTAATGGATTACCAATTACTGGAGGAACCATTAAAAAAATGGCAACTTTTGAAAATGCCATTTTAAACGAACAAAATATAACAGAGATTAAAGAGTTAGCAATAAATGTGCGCCAAAAAATGGCAAAAGAAGTAAATGCCGAGTACAAAGGAGCTTATGATGTGGAACTTGGTTTTAAAGATAATAAGTTATGGTTGTTTCAAATACGTCCATTTGTTGAAAATAAAAAAGCATTAAGTTCTGGTTATTTGGAGTCGATTACTCCAAAAATTGATAAAAACAAAGAGGTATTGCTTTTAAAAAAAATATAAGATGAGAAATTATTTAAAAATTAGTGTAATTGTAATTATTTGTTGGTCGTTTGTAGGTTTGGTTCCCTACCCAATTGATGGATATTCGCGGACCGGAATTAAAAGATTATTGCGTTTAGAACGGATTAAAAACGGAACTATTAAAGAAAATTTGAATCTGCCTGTAGGAGCAATGAAAGGATATAACGAGATTAAATTAAATCTTGTTTCAAAAAAGAAAGATAGTACAGCGCAATTTTTAGTGAAAAATGAACAATTTAACAAAGAAATAAACGCATTGTTTTACGGATTAGATAAAAGTTATTCATTATCGGTTTTAGATATTTCAGACATAAATAATATACGTTATGCGGCTCGTAATGAAACCTCAGGTTATCAGCCAGGTAGTGTTGGAAAATTAGCTGTTTTAGTTGGGTTGTTTAATCAATTAGCTAAAATTTATCCTGATTCTTTTGATAAACGTATTGAATTATTAAAATCGAAATCAGTAAAAGCGGGACAATGGGGAATGACAGATTCTCACACGGTTCCAATATTTAATATAGAAACCAATAAGCTAGTAAAAAGAACTGTTATTCCTAGTGATGTTTTTACCTTGTTTGAATGGGCAGACCATATGATGTCTGTAAGTAACAACGGCGCTGCAAGTATTGTTTGGAGAGAAACTTTATTAATGGCTGCATTTGGTAAAGAATATCCAACTTTAACCCAAGAAGGTGCAGATGCGTATTTTAAAAATACACCTAAAAAAGATTTAACTAATTTGGGGAATGATGTGGTTAATTTACCCTTAAGAAATTTGGGAATTACCTTTGAAGAATGGCGTTTGGGTACTTTTTTTACAAGAGGTTCTAATGCTTATGTTGGTAGTAAAGATGGAAGTACCGGATCGCCAATTGGATTAATGAAATTTTTGGTACAATTAGAGCAAGGAAAAGTTGTGGATGAAAAATCGAGTTTAGAAATGAAACGTTTAATGTATATGACGGATAGAAGAATTAGATATGCACAATCACCGGCGTTAAAAGAAGCAGCGGTTTATTTTAAATCTGGTAGTTTGTATAAATGTGATAGAAGTAAAGGCGAAGCTTGTGGAAAATATATGGGAAATGTTCAAAATTTTATGAATTCAATAGCTATTGTAGAACATCCAAATGGTAAAAAATATATGGTTGCTTTAATGACGAACGTTTTGCGAAAAAACTCAGCAAGTGATCATATGTATTTAGCAGGAAGCATTGATAAACTGATTAATAAGTAGATTTATACTAAGAGATGTTTATTTTTTTCTATGATATTTTTTGAATAATTGGATTGAAGGCTTTGGCAGAAACTAAAATTTTATCGCCAATTTTCAAGTCGTTCCCTTCACTTTCATCGGCAACAATTTTAACAACATCTTTTCCAATTTGAACTGATAAAATATAAATAAAATCTTGTTTGATGCTTTGTATTAATGTTCCGGTTAGTTGAAACTGCGCGCTTAAATCTTGATGGTTAAAAATTTGATTTGTGGTGCCTTGTTTAATTATTTTACCTTCGTTTAGTTCAATAACAACATTCGACATTCTTAAAACTTCAGAAACATCATGGCTTATTAACAATGTTGTTAAGCCAAATTCTTTGTGAACCGTTAAAATATATTGTTGCAATTTAAAGCGTATTTCTTCATCTAAAGCAGATAAAGGTTCGTCTAACATTAGCAGTTTAGGTTTTTGAACTAAGGCTCTGGCTAATGCTACTCTTTGTTGTTGTCCACCAGAAAGTGTTGTTGGTTTTCTATGTTGTAATTCACCTAATTCAACCATTTCAATAAGGTGATTAATAATATTGCTGTTTTCTCCCTTTAACAATGCAAATTCTAAATTTTCCTTAACAGTCATATTTGGAAATAAGGCATAATCTTGAAAAACAAAGCCAACTTTTCTTTTTTGAGGTTTTAAATTTATTTTTTTTGAAATATCTAGCCAAATTGTATCATGAACTTTAATTGTTCCAAAATCTGGTTGTGTTAAACCACCTAAAATTCTTAAAATAGTTGTTTTTCCAGCACCAGATTTTCCGTACAAAGTTACCAAACTCCCTTCTTTAATTTTTGTTTCAATTGAAAGAAGCATTTCACCTGAAGCGGAAATTAATTTTTTTTGAAAAGCTAATTCTATCATCTGTAAAATTGTTTTAAATAGCCATTGTTAAACAAATACACCAATAATAGAATACAAAAAGTTAAGGCAAATAAAATTAATGAGTAGGTGTTGGCAGCACCATAATTTAATGCTTCAACTTCATCATAAATAGCAATGGAAGCTACTTTTGTTTTTCCAGGAATATTTCCACCAATCATTAAAACTACTCCAAATTCACCAATTGTATGCGCAAAAGCTAATACAATCCCTGTTAAAAGCGATGGTTTTATATTAGGTAAAAGCACTTTAGTGATAGTTGCAGTTCTAGATTTTCCAATAATATAAGACATTTCTTTTAATGATCTAGGTAAGTTTGCAAATCCACTTTGAATTGGATGTACCATAAATGGTAAACTATAAAATATAGATGCTAGTAATAATCCTTCAAAAGAGAAAACTAAACGTAAGCCTAACCATTCATTTAACCAATTTCCAAAAGCATTTGCAGGGCTAAAGGCAATTAATAAATAAAAGCCAATTACGGTAGGAGGCAACACCAAGGGCATACTTACTAAAGTTTCTATAACAGGTTTAAATTTAGATTTGGTGAAAGCCATCCAATAAGCTAAAGGAATAGAAATTATAAAAAGCAAAAATGTAGTTATTAATGCTAGTTTAAAGGTTAATATTAGTGGCGCCCAATCTATCATTCTGTTACTATAATTTCATTTGTTTTAACCATTCCAGTTACTTCTAATCCAACAGTTAAATTTAATTGTTTCACGGCATTTGTTGTAATAATAGAGGTTATTTTTCCAGCAAGAGTTTCAATAACTAACTTACTTAATAAATCTTTAGATTCTATATAACCAATGGTTCCAACAAATTTATTTTGCATACTAATTTGGTGATTTATTCCTGTGCCAATAATTACTTCAGTTTCTTTAAAAATAACTTGTACTATATTTCCATTTTTAAGTAGCGGGTTTGTAGTTGGTGTATCAATTACAATGGCAGTTATTGTTATTGTATTTATATCAATATATACTAATGATAAACTTTCACTAGTTACAATATTTTTTATGGAACCTTGTAATTTATTCATGTGCAGGTATAGTATAACCGTGTTTTAGAAGTATTTCTTTTCCTTTTTTTGAAAATAGAAAATTAAAAAATTTTTCTGATTTACTGTTACTTTTACTATTATTTTTAATGATTATGGCACTTTGGGCAATAGGATTATAAGAAGTTTCATCAATTTCAATAAAAGTTCCCTTTTCTTTTAAATTTGGACTTAAAACTACAGATTTTGCTGTAAAACCAACTTCGGCAACTTTTGAGGTTATAAATTGATTGGTTTGTGCAATGCTTTCTCCAAATACTAGTTTAGATTTTACAGAATCTAAAATTTTATAAAAATTTAAAACCTCTTCGGTGGCTTTACCATAAGGAGCAGTAACTGGATTTGCGCTTGCTATGTGTTTAATTTTATGGTTTGTTAAAAGCTCTATTGATGGTTGAATATCATCCTTCAAAGTCCATAAAATTAATTTTCCGTATGCATAAATTTTAGGTTCAGATTGGGCAAATCCTTTTTTGTATAATTCGTTTGGATATTTTGTATCAGCAGAAATAAAAATGTCAAAAGGAGCACCTTCCATAATTTGTGCAGTTAATTTTCCTGAAGAAGAAACTACCGTTTGGCATTCAATACCAGTTTCTGAATGAAAAACTGAAATTAGTTCGTTTACGGTATATTGCATATTAGCCGCTGTTGCAATTGTTAATTTTTTAGTGTTAGTTGAACAAGAAATAACAGCTGAAATAAAAATTAGCATTATAAATGCCCTTGGGATGAATAAAAGAAGTTTTTTCATTTCTAGAAATTTATTTTGAGAATTTCTAGCTAATATACTATGTCTAAATTGTATTATATGATTTTGGTCATACTAATTTCACTTATATTTTAAGAACTTTATATAAATAGTAAAATTATAATTATGAAACGTGTAGAGCCTGTATCCAAAATAATGTCAAAGAAGCTTGTAACGTTAAAACTTTCAGACGATTTGTATAAAGCTGAACGATTATTTAAAGATTTTCATATCCGTCATATTCCTGTTGTTGATAAAGAAAAACATATTATTGGAATGTTAAGTTTAACAGATTTAAAACGAATAAGTTTTTTAGATTCTTATGATGCTGACGAAATTAAAATAGATAATGCTATTTATAAAATGCTAAGTATTGAGCAAATAATGGTTAAAAACCCAATTAAGGTAGATTCAAATATTTCTATTAAATCTGTTGCTGAAATTTTAGCGAAAAATGAATTTCATGCATTGCCAGTTGTAGATCTTGACCAGCTTGTTGGTATAGTTACAACTACAGATTTACTTAAATACTTGTTAGAACAATACGAATTGGAAACTGATTAAATACCTGAAACCAGTCCTTTTAAATCTGCAATTGTTTCTGAAGGGTTTTCACTTTTAAAAACAAAACTTCCAGCTACAAAAGCATCTGCGCCAGCTTCTAAAAGTTGTTCAATATTTTGGTCTGTTACGCCTCCATCAACTTCAATTAATGCGTTAGATTCACTATATTCAATTAAAGCACGTAGTTGTTGTACTTTTTTATAAGTATTTTCAATAAAACTTTGTCCGCCAAAACCTGGATTTACGCTCATTATTAGTACCAAATCTAAATCGGCAATAATATCTTCTAATACAGCAATTGGTGTATGCGGATTTAATGAAACTCCAGCTTTCATTCCTTGGGCTTTTATTTCTTGAACGGTTCTGTGTAAATGATTACAAGCTTCATAATGCACCGTTAAAATATCTGCTCCAACTTTTTTAAAATCAGCAATGTATCTATCAGGATCTACAATCATTAAATGCACATCCATTGTTTTTTTAGCGTGTTTTTTAATAGCGCTAATAACTGGCATTCCAAAAGAAATATTTGGTACAAACACACCATCCATTACATCAATATGAAACCAATCGGCTTTACTATTGTTAATCATTTCTATATCACGTTGTAAATTAGCAAAATCTGCAGCTAACATTGATGGTGCAATAAACTTGTTCATTTCCTTATTTTAAAATTTTTGCAAAGATACAAAAAAAACGCTGTTTGAAAATTTGTTTTCAAACAGCGTTTTTTTATCAATTATCAATTATCAATTATCAATTATCAATTATCAATTATCAATTATCAATTATCAATTATCAATTATCAATTATCAATTATCAATTATCAATTATCAATTATCAATTATCAATTATCAATTATCAATTA
>NZ_JBFHHX010000042.1:0-23572 GCF_041596795.1 Lutibacter sp. | reverse complement strand
GTTTTACAGAAATATTTAAGAATTGAGAACCTTCTTCAGTAAATTCCAGTTCAGGAATCCAGCTGCTAATTAAGTTTTGTAATGCTTCGTTGGTCATAAATTATTCTTTTATAGTCCTTCATCAAACCCATCAACAGGATTTACTTTATGTTTCATATTTTCTGTTCTAATTTTATCTTGAAGCATTAACATACCTTCAAGTAAAGCTTCAGGACGCGGAGGACAGCCTGGAACATAAACATCTACAGGAATTACGTGGTCAGCACCTTTTACAACAGAATACGAATTATAGAAAAACGGGCCGCCAGAAATTGCGCAAGCACCCATTGCTATTACATATTTTGGTTCTGCCATTTGATCGTATAACCTACGTAAAACGGGCGCCATTTTATTAACAATAGTTCCTGCAATAATAATTAAATCGGCTTGTCTTGGTGAAGGCCTTGCAACTTCAAAACCAAATCTGGAATAATCGTGACGAGCAGCTCCAGTTTGCATCATTTCAATGGCGCAACAACTTGTGCCAAAATACAATGACCATAATGAATTTGCACGTCCCCAGTTAATTATTTGATCTAATGATGTAACAATTACGTTAGCGCCGTTACCAGCTGGAATTACTTTTCCAGGGAAATCTGCTGGAACCTGTGGAACAGATTCGTTTGGTTCCATTTGACTGGTATATCGTTTTTTTTCTACTCCCATTTTAATGCTCCTTTTTTCCAAGCGTATAATAACCCTAGTCCTAAAATTACCAGAAAGATAATGATTTCTATAAAAGCAACAGCACCAACATCCTTAAACACAACTGCCCAAGGTATTAAAAATGCTACTTCTACATCAAAAATTAGAAATAAGATGGCAAATAAATAGTAACCTACTTTAAATTGTACCCAAGTTGGTCCAATTGTGGTCATACCACTTTCATAAGGTTCTCGTTTTTGAGGATTGTCTGATTTATGCGAAACTAGATTCGATAAAAAATTTGCGCCAGCAACTAATACAATGCCAGCCAACAGAAATACAATAATTGCTTCTGAGCCCATTTATACGCTTTTTTTAGTTAGTCTACAAAAGTAGTAGATTAAACGAATTAATAAAGGATAAATTATCTTTTTTTATAAATAAAACCAAAAGTAAATTAATACTTTTGGTTTTAATATGATAAAAATCAGCGATGTATGTGATGTTTGTTACTTAACTGTATAGGTTTCTCCAGAGAAGAAAAGGTCGTCAGTTTTTTTGAATTTAGAATTAGCTTTTACTTGTTTTGTTAAAGCATCTTCACGTTCTTCAAAAGTTACATCATTAAAACTTCTTATAATACCGGTAGCAATAGGATATTCCAATCTTACTAACATTTGATGTAAAGTTGGATCTTTTTCTTTTGCATCGTGCACTAATAAATCTTCTTGTGTAATTCCGTTTTCACCAATGGTAACAACTTCTAATTTTAATTTATTTAATACTAAACCTTTGTCTCTGTTTTTGCCAAAAATCATAGGTTTTCCATGTTCTAAATAAATTTGTTTGTCTTCTTTTACATCTTTATCTGTAATATTATTAAAACAACCATCATTAAAAATAACGCAGTTTTGTAAAACTTCTACTAATGAAGTACCTTTAAACTGATGAGCTTCAATTAATATTTGCGTAATATCTTTTGGTACATTTCCGCCAATTCTTGCAAAAAATCGAGCGCCAGCACCTAGGGCTAATTCTCCTGGGATAAATGGAGGTTGAGTATTTCCGTATGGCGAAGATTTTGTTTTTTGACCAACTAGTGAAGTAGGAGAGAACTGACCTTTTGTTAGCCCATAAATTTCATTATTAAAAAGTACAATGTTTAAATCTATATTTCTGCGCAATACATGAATAAAATGATTTCCACCAATTGCCATAGAATCTCCATCGCCAGTCATTACCCAAACACTTAAATTAGGGTTTGCTAATTTTACTCCAGATGCAATTCCTGGTGCTCTACCATGAATAGTGTGCATTCCATAAGTATTCATATAATATGGAAAACGAGAAGAGCATCCAATACCAGATATAAATACTACATCTTCTTTTTTAACACCCATTTCTGGTAATGCTTTTTGCATAGAGCGCAAAATTACATAGTCATCACATCCAGGGCACCATCTAACTTCTTGATCGCTAACAAAATCTTTAAAAGTATATTTTTGTTCTGTAGTTGTTTCCATAATTAATCTACTAATTTTTTAAATTCTCCAATCAGTTCATTATTTCCAAATGGTAATCCTTGTATTTTGTTAAATTGTAAAAAATCAAATTTGTTAAAGTTAATTTTTAAAATTTTTGCAAACTGTCCATTATTTAATTCGCAAACAATAATTTTTTTGAATCTTTTTAAAACTTCTTCTGTATTTTTAGGAAGCGGATTTATATAATTAAAATGTGCAAAACCAATATTTTTGTAACCTTCTTCATTTATTTGTTTTACAGCAGAATGTAAAGATCCGTAGGTTCCACCCCAACCAATAACTAATAAATCTCCTTTTTCAGCAAATTCTGTTTTAATTTCAGGAATATAATTTTGAACTCTTCTAATTTTCTCAGCTCTTATTTCAGTCATTTTTTGATGGTTTTCAGGATTTTGAGAAACGTTTCCTGTAATGCTATCTTTTTCCAAACCACCAATTCTATGCTCTAAACCTGCTGTTCCAGGTATAGCCCAATTACGTGCTAAAGTTGTTTCATCTCTATCATAAGGATGCCAATTTTCAGAAGCATTTTTCGAAATTCTATTTTTAATTTCTGGTAAATCATTTAGGCTTTGTATTTTCCATGGAGCTGAACCATTAGCAATATAACCGTCTGTTAATAAAATAACTGGAGTCATGTGTTCTAATGTTAATTTAGCAGCTTCGTATGCATACTGAAAACAGTTTGCTGGTGTACTTGCTGCAATAACAATTACAGGACTTTCACCATTTCTACCATACATTGCTTGTAACAAATCTGATTGCTCTGTTTTTGTTGGTAAACCTGTTGATGGTCCACCACGCTGAACGTTTACCACAACTAAAGGTAATTCCATGATCATTGCTAAACCTAAAGCTTCACCTTTTAATGCAAGTCCTGGTCCCGATGTTGTTGTAATTGCCAAATCTCCAGCAAAAGATGCTCCAATAGCTGATGCTATACCAGCAATTTCATCTTCGGCCTGAAAAGCTTTTACACCAAAATGTTTATGCTTTACCAATTCGTGTAAAATATCTGTAGCTGGTGTAATAGGATATGAGCCTAAAAACAATTCTAATCCAGATTTTTCAGCAGCGGCTAAAAATCCCCAAGCAGTAGCGGTGTTACCCATAATAATTCTATAGGTTCCAGGACGCATTTTTGCAGGAGAAATTGTATAAGCATTCGGAATTAACTCTAATGTTTCAGCAAAGAAAAAACCAGCATTTAACACTTTTGTATTGGCTTCAATTAAATGAGGTTTCGTTTTAAATTTTTTATTAAAAAAATCAATAGTATAATCTCTAGATCGGCCATACATCCAATATACCATTCCTAAGGCAAACATATTTTTACTTCGGGTAATAGATTTGTTATCTAAACCTTCAACATTTTTCAAGGCTTCTTTGGTTAAAGAAGTCATATCTACCTGAATAACCCTGTAATTTTCTAAACTACCATCTTCCAATGGATTCGTGTCGTATTGTGCTTTTTCTAAATTCTTTTTATTAAAGGCATCGGTATCAACAATAATGGTATGCCCTGGTTTTAAGGCGTGTAAATTTGTTTTTAGCCCAGCAGGATTCATGGCAACCAATAAATCTAAATTGTCTCCAGGAGTGCTTACTTCAACACTTCCAATATGTACCTGAAATCCAGAAACACCATATAAACTACCTTGCGGAGCTCTAATTTCTGAAGGGTAATTTGGGAAAGTTGCAATATCATTTCCAAACATTGCAGATGTGTCTGAGAATTGAGTTCCTGTTAACTGCATTCCATCACCAGAGTCACCTACAAATCGAATAACGACTGCCTCAACTACTTCTGGTTGTAATTTTATTTTATCTGAAATCATAATATATGATAATTAGAAAATTTTATTTAAATTTATTGAATTATTTTATTCAAACTATATATAGTCAAATATAAATTTACTTTTTAATACAGTAAATGACTTTTGTCACATAGGTTTGTTTAAAAAAATTTAAATTTGTGAATTAATAAATATTAAAATTTAATAAATATGGCTATTAAAATAACCGATGAATGTATCAATTGTGATGCTTGTATTTCAGAGTGTCCAAATAATGCAATCTATGAACCAGATAGTGAGTGGGCTTATGCTGACGAAACTGCTTTAAGTGGAACAATAACTTTGCCTAACGGTGGATCTGCTGATGCAGATGAAATGCACGAAGCTTTATCTGATGAGTTTTACTTTATTGTAACTGATAAATGTACTGAATGTAAAGGTTTCCATGATGAGCCACAATGTGCTTCTGTTTGTCCAGTTGATTGTTGTGTTCCTGATGAAGATCACAAAGAAACTGAAGAGCAATTATTAGCTAAAAAAGCTTGGTTACACGGAGAGTAATCATTTAAAAAAAGTATTTAACCAAATATATAATAGTAAAAACCTTTAAAGATTTCTTTAAAGGTTTTTACTTTTTAACCTTTTAACTAAACATTAGGTTTTAGTATTTTTTTAATTTTATATAATTAATGAATGCAAGAATTCGTTAATACATATATTTATAATATATTTGGTTCTTTTATATTTCCTTTATGAAATTAGTAAAATCTTATATAATAGCAATTCTTGTAATTTTTCCGTTTTTTATAAAAGCACAAGAAACGTTACCAATTTATTCCGATTATTTGTCAGATAATGTTTTTTTGGTGCATCCTTCTGCGGCAGGAATTGGTAATTGCGGAAAAGTTAGAGTAACAGCACGTAGTCAATGGGCAGGAATAGAAGATGCTCCATCACTTCAAACATTAAGCGCACATACAAGAATAGGCGAAAATACAGGAGTTGGTTTAATATTATTTAATGATAAAAATGGATATCATTCGCAGCAAGGAGTTCAAGGGGCTTTTGCATATCATATAGATTTAGATAGACCAGATGAGGTAAATCAACTTTCATTTGGTATTTCATTAATGGCGGTAAATAACAGTGTAGATGAAAGTACATTTGTAATTCCAGATCCTGAAATTTCAGCAATTATTAGAAGTGAAAGTTATTTTAATGCCGATGTTAGTATGGCTTACCATAATAAAGGTTTTTTCTCTTATGTAACTGCAAAAAACGTAATGCTATCGGCAAGAAATTTATATAACGAAAGTTATGAATCTTTAAATTTAAGACGGTATTTAGTAACCTTAGGGTATTATTTTGGAGAAGGTAAAGATTTACAGTTTGAGCCTTCTGTAATGGCACAATCTATTGAAAGAACAGGAGAAAAATTTGTAGATTTTAATATGAAAGTATATAAAAATGTACAAGACGCTCAAATTTGGGCTGCATTTTCTTATAGAAAAGGATTTGACAATGCAGATACCGAAGAATTGAATTACTTAACGCCAATACTTGGAGTAAACTTTAAAAACTTTATGGCTTCATATACCTATACAAAACAATCTGGAGATATTTTATTTGATGATGCAGGTTATCATCAAATAACTTTAGGGTTAAATTTTGGTTGTAGAGAAAGAAGAAGAAGTGGCTGTCCAAATATAAATGGCTCATTTTAATACTATTTACAATCAGTAAATATTTTAGTACAATAAAAATAAAATTAAATGATAATTAAAGAATTAAATGGTAATACACCTCAATTTGGTGAGGATTGTTTTATTGCCGAAAATGCAGTAATAATTGGTGAAGTTAGTATGGGAGATCAATGCAGTATTTGGTATAATGCTGTTATAAGAGGAGATGTTCACTATATAAAAATGGGAAACAAAGTAAATATACAAGATGGTGCGGTAATACATGCAACGTACCAAAAACACCCAACAAATATTGGAAATAATGTTTCTATAGGTCATAATGCATTGGTACACGGATGTGTTATTCACGACAATGTTTTAATTGGTATGGGTG
The DNA here is from genome assembly GCF_041596795.1 of Lutibacter sp. GTDB lineage: Bacteria > Bacteroidota > Bacteroidia > Flavobacteriales > Flavobacteriaceae > Lutibacter. Next base: position 17,472 of record NZ_JBFHHX010000042.1, on the reverse strand, counting down.
CTATTGTAATGGATGATTGTATTGTAGAAAGCAATTCAATTGTTGCAGCAGGCGCAGTTGTAACAAAGGGAACTCATATAGAATCTGGAACTATTTATGCGGGTGTTCCTGCAAAGAAAGTAAAAGATATTAGTCAAGAATTAATCTCAGGTGAAATAGACAGAATAGCCAACAACTACGTAAAGTACTCAGGTTGGTATAAAGAGTAATTGGGCGTTCCCTTCGGTCGGGCTATTGCCACTCGCTTTTTTAAGTTTAAAAAAACTTAAAAAGAGCTCAAACAAAGGCGCTATCCCTAACGCAAAAAACAACATAAAAACCAACAGTGTATAATTTTATACTGTTGGTTTTTTAATTAAATTATTTGGAAAAAATGCAAAGAACCAAACTAAGTACAAAAAGTATATTACCACTTACTTGCTCCAGATCTGGAACATGCTGCTTTGGTAAAGCTGTAATGCTAAACCCTTGGGAGTTGATACGTTTCAGTAAAGAAAAAAAAATTACGTCAAGAGAGTTTAGAGATCTTTATTGTGATTTTGGGGGTATTCAATTACGCTTTAATGGAAAACCAGATAAAAAAGGACAACCAGCTTGTAGTCAATATATAAATAATTTTGGTTGTAGCGTACATCAAGGTCGTCCACTTGCATGTCGTTTATATCCTTTAGGTAGGCAAATACAATTTAACAAAGCCCACTATATTTATCAAGGCGATAAATTTCCATGTTTAAACGATTGCTCTGAAGTTTTACAATTGCCAAAACTTACTGTAGAAGAATATATTAAAGGACAGGAAACTGCTGATTTTGAAAAAGCCCAAGATGAATATTTACTAGTAATGCAAAACATTGCCGATATTGGTTTTGAATTGCTTTTAGACTCTGGATTAGCTGAATCTGGAGATACAAAAACACTTGCCGTTTGGAGGGAAATGGGGAAGGAGTTGCCAGAGTTATTAGCAGAAAGGATTGGTAAAGAATGGATAGATTGTTTAATGATACCCAATATAAACGATGATGTGGAAAACCCAATTACATTTGCTAAAAAACACAACGATTTACTTGTATTAAAAGCACAAGAAAAATTTGGGAGTTTGCAAACGCTTCAAGAGCTTCATGAAGCTTCCGTTTTAATAATTGGTATTGCATTACATTTATCTAGAGGTTTAGGAGCAGATACTCAAGGAATTTCTGAACATTGGATAGAAATTGCTAAGAGTCATGGCGCTTTGGAATAGCGCATAGAAGCTTATTTTTCTAATCTAATTTATAAAAAATGCAAAACTAAAGAGAAATACTCAGCACTAATTAGCTATTTTTCATTAATATTAGCTTGTATAACGTTAGAAAATGTAGGTGAATTTTCTGTAATACTACCAGCGCCTTTTTTGTTAATTTTAAAAGTAACATCTTTTGTTGTGGTAAATAACAGTACCGATAAAAAAGATGTTTTAAGGTGCGATTTCAAAAAATCAAAAGCTTTTTCTAATGTCATTTCTTCTTCTGTATCTTCGGTTTCTTTAGATCTGTAACGTAATTTTACTACTACTTTAAAACGCTCTTCAGAATAAATAGGTCTTACAAATATATTTCTTAAATTAGGTTTGCCAATAGTTTTTGCCATTGTTAATTTGGCAAATTGGCCTTCTTTAACACTTTCTATTACCTGTTTCCAGAAAAGAACAAATACATCTTGGTATGGCATAAACTATAAGTTGAAGTTGAATTGTTTTGTTGTTTCAAAAGTAACATTTATAAAACAAAAAAAAAGATTAAATTTAAGGATTGTGAAAGTTCCTTTTTTAAATTAACTACTTTTCTTTTTCTAAATTTTTTAGGATTATTAAAATAGTTTTAACATATCTAGCAAAATACATATGATGAATGTACTATATGAAAAACATGACATATTTCCTACATCTATACTCATAAGAAAGTTTATTGGGCGAACTTGTTCTAGCGATATTATAAACTCTTGGGAATATCTGCTAAAAAATAATTTAATTGATAGTCATATTAAAGGTATAATAACCGATTTGACTGTTTGCGATCTTAACCTCGATTTGGAAAGTTTTGAAGCAGTGTTATATTATATGGAAAAACAAGATTGTTTAAAAAAAATTAAATGTCCCGTAATTTCTAATAATCCAAAAATAATTATTTTCCCATTTCTTGCAGAAAAACAGAGTACTGAGCTAAAAGTTAAACCATTTTCAACTATAGAAGCCGCCACCAATTGGATATTAACAAATTCTAAATAAATTGTAACAGTTTATATGTAACAAAAATTGATTATTGAATACTAACTAATAAATATTTAGTATGAAAAGTGAATGGATAGTAAAGTATGAAAATTCTGAAATAAAAGTTGTTAATACTTGGTTTAACGGAGAGAGTTTGTTTGTAAATAATGAATTACAAGATGAACGATTTGGCTTTTTTGGATCAGATTTAACTGGGCATGTAATTAGTGAAAATGGAGAAAGAAAACCTATAAAAGTTAATTTAGGTGGAGCATTTATTATAAGTTGCCGAGTTTTTATTGATGATAAAAAAATGACTGTTGAAAAGATAAAGTAGATGATTGTTAATTTATAGTATACAGTGGGTTGCTTAAAAATCCTCTTCAAAAATTTGCTTGTTAACTTTTACATCATTTACAATGTTTTCTAAAACCGTTTTGTTAGTGTTGATGTAAAGTGTATGTTTAATTTTTTCTAAAGGAATTTCAGCTAATAAATTAGTGGTTTCTAAAACTGCTTTTGTTTGTTTTGCAACGGCTTCACCCGAATCAATAATTTTTACTTGTGAGCCTAAAATATTTTTAATTTGTGGAATTAAGTATGGGTAATGAGTACAACCTAAAACTAAATGGTCAATGTTAAAAGCAAGCATTGGTTTTAAATAGTTGTTTAATAACTGAAATGTTTCCTCAGAATTTAATTTACCTTCTTCTATTAACGGAACTAATCCTTCACCATCTTGTTCTATTTTGGTAATGTTTTTAGTGTATTCATTGGCTGTTTTTTCAAACAATTTACTACTTAAAGTTCCTTTGGTGGCTAAAATTCCAATGGCATTTGTTTTACTATTTAGTGCTGCTGGTTTTATAGCTGGTTCAATACCAATAAAAGGAATTGAGTACTTTTTTCGTAAATGTGTAATGGCATTTGTGGTAGCTGTATTACAGGCTACAACAATAATTTTACAACCTTTTTCCATTAAAAATTCGGTATTTTTAACAGAAAGTGCAATAATTTCATCTGCAGATTTTTCTCCATAAGGAGCATTTTTACTATCGGCTACATAAATGGTGTTTTCATTTGGTAACAGTTTTAGCACTTCTTTCCAAATAGAAGTTCCGCCAATTCCTGAATCAAATAAACCTATTGGATGATTATTCACTTTTAATTTTGCTGTTTTTTTGAATTATAAATGTAAAAAAAATCCCGCTAATTGCGGGATTTTAATTTGATAGGATTAAAATTTATTTAATTCCTAATTTTGTTTTTACTGCTGGTAATAAATCTGTACCGTTAGCAACAATTAAACTAGATGCATCTAAAACGTAAACAAAACCTTGTTCTTTAGCAACTTCTTCAATTGCAGCTTTAGCTTTGTCTAAAATTGGTTTTAATTGTTCATCTCTTTTTTTAGAAATTTCTTCTCTTGCTACTTGTGATGCTTGATATAAATTTTGTTGATCTTGTTGTACTTCAGCACCTCTTTGTTGATTAACCTCATCAGTTTGAGAGTTAACTTCAGCTTCGTATTTTTTTAATTTTGCAGTTAATTTATCATTTTCTGCTTTCAATTCAGTTTCATACGTTTTGCTTAATTTTTCTAAATCAGCGTTTAATGTTTTAGTTTCTGGCATTAAACTTAATAATAGATCTGTATTAATATGAGCAACTTTTGTTTGTGCTTGCGCTACATTAAACCCTAAAGTTACTATTGCAATTAATAATAAAGTTTTAAAATTTTTCATTTTTTTGCTTGATGTTTAAATTAATTATTTTCTTCTTGTTCTTTTTGTTCTTCTTGTTCTTGTGCATTTTCATCTTGTTGTTCCTGCACTTTTTCTTCTTTGGCTTGTTTAGCCTCTTCTATTTCTTTTAATCGTTGTAATCTTTTTTCTTCAATAGCTTTTTTTAATTCTTCACGCTTTTTTAATTGTTCGGCCTTTTTTTCGTCCAATTTTTTTTGTAATTCAGCTCTTTTGTCAACTGTTTTATCTGCAACCGTTGTTGAATCGGTTTTAGATTCGGTTTTGTTTGTGGCTTCTTGTTTTTGCGAATTTTCTTGTTCTTGTTCTTCTGCTTTTTCTTCTTTCGCTTGTTTAGCCTCTTCTATTTCTTTTAATCTTTCTAATCTTTTTTCTTCAATAGCTTGTTTTAATTCCTCACGTTTTTTTAATTGTTCGGCTTTTTTATCGTCTAATCTTTTTTGTAATTCAGCACGTTTATCTTCTCTTTCTGTAGCTCTTTTTTCTACTTCTTCGTTTACTACTGTAGCTGTTGCATCTGTAGTAGGATTATTTTTTGCTTGCTGTTTATCTTTTACTTCTTCAATTTTTTTAATTCTATTAATACTTGTAATTACTAAATCACTAATATTATAAGCATCATTAGAATACAGCATCACTAAACTTGATGAATTGTCTAAAACAAAATCGTATTTTCTGTTTTTTGCAATGTCTTGTATGGCATTATATACTAAATCTTGTATTGGTTGAACTAATTGTTTTCTTAAAAAGAATAGATCTCCATTGGTGCCATAATAGGCATTTTGAAGTTTTTTTAAATCTAATTCTTTAATTAAAATATCTTCTTCTTTTTCTGATATTAGTTCTTTTGTTAATAATGCTTTTTCGTTGTTTAATTCAGCTTTAAGTGCATCAATTTCTTTTTGTTGCTTGTCAATATTACTAAGCCAAGAATTTGATTTCTCATTTATTTTAGCTTGAGCTTCATTGTATTCTGGAAGATTTTGAAGTATGTACTCCATATCTATATATCCAATACGTTGAGTTTTTTGACCAATTACAAATGAACTAATCATTAAAAAAGCAATCAAAAGAACATTTCTTATCATAACTATATTGTATTTAGAAAAAATCGTGCCAATTTATTATTCAATTACAAATATAACAGTTTTACATTAAAATTGTTGTCCAATTATAAAGTGTGTTTGCCATCCAGATTTTTCAGTTGTACCTGGTAAAGTATCAAAACCGTGAGCAAAATCAATTCCTAATAAACCAAAGGCAGGCATAAAAATTCTTAAACCTAATCCTGCAGATCTTTTCATTTGAAAAGGATTGAAATTTTCAAAACCATCGTAAGAATTACCGGCTTCTAAAAAACCTAAAGCATAAATAGATGCAGATGGTTTTAAGGTAATTGGATATCTTAATTCTAATTGAAATTTATTGTAAATGGTACCACCATCCACAGATGAAAGTTGTCCGTTTTCGTAACCTCTTAGTGCAATTGTTTCTCTACCATCTAATTGGTACGATGCCATACCATCTCCACCAACATAATATCTTTCAAAAGGCGAGTCACCTAGTTCACTGTTGTAGCTTCCTAAGAAACCAAACTCTGCATTAGACATTAACACAAAATCTTTGGTTAGTGCGGTATACCATTTTCCTTTAAAATAGGCTTTATAATATTCTAACCATCTATATTTATCTTGATCGTCTAAATTGTCGTAATCTAAATTAGATAATAACGAATAAGGTATTGTTAATTTAGCTCCAATGGTAAAATCTGAACCAGATTTTGGGAAAATTGGGTTTGGACCAGCAGAGCTTCTACCTAATGAAATGTTATACGCTAAGTTGTTTGAAGATCCGTTAGAGAATGAAAATGTAGATATTGGATAATCTTTTATATCATATAACTGATAACTTATACTTTGAGATAAGGTAAAATAGTTATCTGGCCATTCTAAACGTTGCCCTAATCCAACTGTAGCACCAATTATATTTAAACGTTGATCTTTATCAACATTATTGGTGTAATAATCGTATCTAAATTGTTTAGAGTTATAAATAGAAAACGATAATGATTTTGGTTTTTTACCACCTAACCAAGGTTCAACAAAAGAGAAACTAGAAGTAGTGTAATATCTACTTTTTTGTAAACGTAAACTTAAAGTTTGTCCGTCACCCATTGGTAATGGTTTGTATGCTTTTTTGTTAAAAATGTTACGGGTTGAAAAGTTATTGAATGATAAACCAAGCGTTCCAATAAAAGATCCACCACCGTAACCACCTTGTAATTCTATTTGACTAGAACCTTTTTCGGCAACGGTGTAATCTATATCAACAGTTTTATCGCTGTAATTTGGTTTAATGTCTGGTGTAATAGCTTCAGCATCAAAGAAACCTAACTGACCAATTTCTCTAATTGTTCTAATAATATCAGCTTTACTATATAAGTAACCTGGTTTGGTTCTAATTTCTCTGTAAACAACATGATCATTAGTTCTATCGTTACCATTTACAGTAACTTTTTTAATTTTTGTTTGTTGATCTTCATAAATACGAATTTCAACATCAATAGAAGAATCGTTATTTACGCGCGTTTCAACTGGTAAAACTCTTGAAAATAAATATCCGTTATTTTGATAAACACTTGAAATATCTTCAGAGTCTGGAGTTCCATCACCAGTTACACGTTCTTTTAAAACTTTACCATTGTACGTGTCACCTTTTTCAATACGTAAAATTCTTTGCAGTTGTTCGTCGGTATATTTACTGTTTCCTAAAAATTTAATATCACCAAAGGTGTATTTTTTACCTTCTTCAACATCAATATTTAAGTTTAAAGTATTGTCGTCGTTCCAAGTAATATTATGATCTAAAACACGCGCATCTCTATGTCCTTTTTCACTATATACATCAATTAATTTTTCAAGATCTTCTTCAAAATCTGCTTCAATATATTTTGAAGTTTTCCAAAATCTTCCAATAACCGCTTTTTTAGTGTTTTTTAATGCTTTTTTTAAGATTTTATCTGATAAAGCTTCGTTACCGTTAAAAGTAATTTTTTTGATTTTTACTTTTTCACCTTTATCAATATTTATCAGCATATTTACTGTGTTTATTGATGTGGTGTCTGGCCTTGTATCAAGCGTTACTTTTGTATTTAAATATCCTTTTTCTTGGTATTTTTTCTTTATGTAGTTGTTGGTTGTAACAATAAGGTTATCTGTAACCATTGCACCTGTTTTAAGTTCAGCGTCTTTTTGCAAGTCTTTTGCTTTACTTGCTTTAACACCTCTTATAGTTACATTATTTAGTTGTGGTAATTCTTCAACAGCAAATTCTAAATAAGCAACATTCCCATCAATGGAAGAAACGTACACATCTACATTGCTAAATTGTTTTGTTTCGTATAGTTTTTTAATGGCGCTGGTAAGTTTATCTCCAGGGATTTTAATTTCTTGCCCTACAATTAATCCGGTATAAACTTTTACTGTTTCTTCTTCAAATTTACGTAATCCGGTAACTGTAATTCCTCCTAATTCGTACGAATTATCCTTTACAAATGGATCTGATGCTTTTTTAGGAATGATGGAATCTTTAACAACTGTATCGTTTTTAATTTCAACTTCTTTTACAATTGTGGTTTCAATTTCTTGTGCTATTACAGGGTTTACGATGCTAATAGCAAAGATTAAAAGGGCTATTTTAATTTTGTTCATTGATGTTTTCAATTTGTTCACTTGTTTTACCAAATCTTCTTTCTCTGTTTTGATATTCTAAAATGGCATTGAAAAGATTTTCTTTTCTAAAGTCGGGCCAAAGTGTGTTTGTAAAGTACAATTCGGCATACGCTATCTGCCATAATAAAAAATTGCTGATTCTTTTTTCTCCGCTAGTACGGATTAAAAAATCAACATCAGGCAAAGAAAACGTATATAAATGAGTATTAATAATATTTTCATTAATTTCTTCAATCCTCAATTCATTATTAACAACTTTTTTTGATATATTTTTGATAACATTAACAATTTCATCTCTTGATCCATAACTTAAGGCTAAAGTTAAGGTAAGAGTGGTATTGTTTTTGGTTTTTTCAATAACTTCCAAAAGTTCTTTTTGGGCACTTTTAGGTAAATCATTTAAATTACCAATGGTGTTTAATTTTATGTTGTTTTTTTGAAGTGTTGCTAATTCTTTTTTTAAGGACGAAACTAATAAAGACATTAAAGTTTTAACTTCTAATTTAGGTCTGTTCCAGTTTTCTGTAGAAAAAGCATATAAGGTTAAAAATTGAACGCCAATTTCTGCACAACCTTCAATTGCTTCCCTAACGGATGTTACTCCATTTTTATGCCCAAAAACTCTTGGACTTCCTTTTAGTTTTGCCCATCTACCATTACCATCCATAATAATGGCAACGTGGTTTGGAACGTTATTTTGCTGTATTTGTAATTTTAAATCTTCCATTAATACGGGGGTGCATAACATGGTGGTCTTCCAAAGGTATAAACTAAAGAAATACCACTTAACATATACCAGTCATTACTATCTGGATTTCCAAATTTTAATGATTCAAATTTATCATTATTATAATCTATATCATCTACAAAAGTATAACGTGCTCTTATTTCAGCGGCAATAGCTAAATTATAGGCTAATTTAGTTTTGTAGCCAAGGCCAAACGGAATGGCAAATGATGTGTTGTTACCGTATTCATATTGTTTATAACTTGGTTCATCGGTTACTACACGGTAATTAAAAGCAGCTATTTCTAATAGTATGTATGGTGTTTGGGTTTTTCTGAAATTACTTAAGTCATATTCAAAAAAATTAAATTCTATACCTACAGCCAATTCTTTTATGCTATTAGAAAATCCAATTCCTCTGGAATAACGACCATAATTGGAAGCATCTTTATCATTGGCTTTTATTTTTGCATAAGTAAATGTTCCTCTAAGCGCAACTCTGGGGTTCATATTATATTTGTATATAACGCCAGCCATTAAGTTATTTGGATTTATATAATTTTCTTTACCAATATCACCAATGTAGTTATTACCACCTGCCATAATACCAACTTCGTATAATTGTGCTTTAGTTGTGATAGTTATAAAGCTGAAAACAAAAAATATAATAAATTTTTTCATAAATAAATTAGCGTGCAAATATAATTAAAACTATTTGCTAATTAAAGTTATACAAACCTTATTTTGAATAACAGATTTTGGGGTAATTTATTGTAGTATAAGTAGTATGTTATGCTTATAAATTTTAATTTCGTGTGTCATGACCCCATAATAATTTTTCGCGCAAAGTTTTTATAAAGGTTTGGTTGTTAATATGAATCATTTTTAAAGTGAAATCGGCTTTTTGAATGCACACTTCTGTAGCGTTGTTAACAGAAACAATTCTAGAGTCTAACGATAAGAAAAATTCATCTTCTCGTCCGCTAATTTTTAGGGTTACAACAGTATCATCTGGAATTACCATTGGTCTGGCATTTAAATTATGCGGTGCAATTGGAGTTAATGCAAAATTTTTAGCTGCGGGTGTTATAATTGGTCCACCACAGCTTAAAGAATATCCTGTAGAACCGGTTGGTGTACTAATTATTAATCCATCTGACCAATATGAAGTTAAATATTCATTATCAATAGACGTGTTAATGGTAATCATAGAAGCCGTATTTTTTCTGCTTACGGAAACTTCATTTAATGCAAAATTTAAAGATTTTAAACTTTTAATTGCAGGTGATGTTGTTACGCTTAATAAAGTACGTTCTTTTATTTTAAAATTTTCAGCTAATAACTGTTCAATAGCATTACTTATTTCATCTTTTTGTACGGTGGCTAAAAACCCTAATCTTCCGGTGTTAATACCTACAATTGGAATATTTGAATTTCTTACAAAAGTAACAGCTCTTAAAATTGTTCCATCTCCACCAATAGTAATCATATAATTAAAGGAGTTGTCAAGATCTTTATAAGATGAAAAAGTTTGAATATTCTTTAAACTAATTTCTTTTTGAAGTCCGGAGTAATAATTTTTTTCTATTATAAACTCAATTTTATTCTGGTTTAGGATTTGAAATAGTTCTAATAGGTATTCTTTGTCTTCGGGCTTATAATATTGCCCATAAATGGCTACCTTCATAACTAAATGTTTAAATATTTTTGTAAATAATTAGAGCGATCTTTTAAATCTTCAATAAAGAAATCTTCTTTATGCGTAGAAAGCACATTGTAATTATAGCGCCTAAAAGATTGTAAGATTTCATTAAGTTCATGGGTGTTAATTTTTAATGAAATTTTAACTGTAGATGCAGTAGATTCTGCAATAAAAACACCAAGAATATTTGCATTGTTAGATTCTACAATTTGACAGATTTGACTAAAAGAAAAATCTCTTACTTCTTTTTCTAATAAAATTACATCTCCTTCACTTTTTAAAAATGGCGTGTCATTAATTAATTGTAAAATATCATTAATTTCAAAATAACCAACATATTCATTATTGGCAGTTACCGGAATTAAATTTGCATTATTACTTGCAAAAACTCCCAAAACATCTAATAAATTGCTGTTTTTTTCAATATAAAAATGCGTAAATAAATATTGGAAATAGCCAATTTCTTTAGTGTTCTCTTCAATTTCTTTTATAGATTCTTCAGATAATAAGCCAATTAATAAATTGTTTTTTAATACTGGAAAATGGGAAAAAGAGGTTTCACCAAATAACAGTTTTGCTTCTTCAATAGTGTTTTCTAGTGAAAAAGCTTTTAAATCATTTAAAATATATGGGGATGTTTCCATAGCACTTCGTATTTAACTACAAATTAATCAAAAATAAAACCAAAAACATATTCTTAGTTCGTAAATTTGTCAACTCATTTCATAAAAGGTATTAAAAATGACAAAATTAAGCGTAAATGTTAATAAAATTGCAACTTTAAGAAATTCTCGTGGTGGAGACTTTCCAAATGTTGTAAAAGTTGCTTGTGATATTGAAAGTTTTGGAGCCGAAGGAATAACAATTCATCCAAGACCCGATGAACGTCATATTAGATATAAGGACGCCTACGATTTAAAAAAAGTGGTAACTACCGAGTTTAATATTGAAGGAAATCCAATTCCTAAATTTATGGAAATGGTATTGGCAATTTGTCCAACCCAAGTAACCTTAGTGCCTGATGCTGATAATGCTATAACATCAAATGCAGGTTGGGACACAATAAAAAATCAGTCGTTTTTAAAAGAAGTAATTGCTGAATTTAAGTTGAAAGGAATTAGAACTTCTATTTTTATTGATACAGATTTTAAACTTATTGAAGCTGCCGCAACTACAGGCGCTGATAGAATTGAGTTGTATACTGAAGAATATGCTACACAATATGCTTTAGGAAACAAAAAAGCTATTGAACCATTTACAAAAAGTGCCATTTTAGCAACAGAATTAGGTTTGGGAATAAATGCCGGACACGATTTAAGTTTAGATAACATTCAGTTTTTTGCGCAAAATGTTCCTAATTTATTAGAAGTATCAATTGGCCACGCTTTAATTGCCGAATCGCTGTATTTAGGATTAGAGAATGTGGTGAATATGTATAAATATAGGTTAAAAGTTAAAAGCTAAACATCATAATAAAAAAAATAAAAATTGTCATTCTTGCCATTGTAGGAATGACAATTCTTGTGAAATTCTAAATTTATTGAACAACTAATGATATTACATTCAACAATACTTGGAAACGGACAACCATTTTTAATTTTACACGGCTATTTTGGAATGAGTGATAACTGGAAAACGTTGGGAAATCAGTTTTCTAAAAATTACCAAGTTCATTTAATAGATCAACGTAATCATGGTAGAAGTTTTCATAGCGATGACTTTGATTATGAGTTGCTTGTAGAAGATTTGTATGCATATATTTTACATTATAAATTAGAAAAAATTATTTTGTTAGGTCATTCTATGGGCGGAAAAGTAGCAATGCAGTTTGCAGTTACGTATCCTGAGTTTGTTAATAAATTAATAGTGGCAGATATTAGTCCTAAATATTACGAGCCACATCATCAACCTATTTTAGCTGCATTAAATTCAGTTAATTTTGATTTGCATACTACACGTAGTAAAGTAGAAGATGTATTAAAAATATACATGAAAGAGGAAGGTGTTTTACAATTTATGTTGAAAAATGTATACAGAAAAACAAAAGAAAAACTTGCTTTCCGTTTTAATTTACACAGCCTAACCAAAAATAACAGTGAAGTAGGAGAGGCATTACCATCATTTACACATTTTGATGGTCCAACGTTATTTTTAAAAGGAGAAAGATCTAATTATATTACCTTAAACGATGTTGCTTTAATTACAGCACATTTTGAAAATGCTAAAATTGTAACTGTCAAAAATGCAGGACATTGGCTACATGCCGAAAATCCAACTCAGTTTTATAACGAAGTTATCACTTTTTTAGGATAATTAGTAATATGGCATAATTATAGTTAAGTTTATAGTTTATAATTATAAATTTAAAAAATGAAAACTATTTTACGAATGCTTTTAACCGCAATTGCTGTGGTAATAATAGCAAAATTTCTTCCAGGAGTAGAGGTTACAGATTTTATAAACGCTATGTTTGTTGCCATAGTTTTAGGGTTTCTAAGGATTACGGTAAAACCTATTTTAATACTATTAACATTACCAGCAACAATTTTAACCTTAGGTTTATTTTTATTGGTAATTAACGCCATAATTATTCTGTTAGCTGGATATTTTGTTGATGGATTTGAGGTTGCCGGATTTTGGACAGCATTACTGTTTAGTATCTTATTATCAATGTTTCAATCTATTTTATACTCATTTTTAAAAGAGGAAGAGAAAAAATAGTTGAGTTTGAGTGAATTAAATATTTGAAAAGTGCATAAATAATAGTACTTTTGCACCCAATTTTTAATGATTTTAAAGTAAAATAGCATAAAATGAATATTACAAAAGAAAATATTGATGCATTAAATGCAGTTGTGAAGGTTGAAATTTCTGCTGCTGATTACCAAGATAAAGTAGAGAAGATTTTAAAAGATTACCGTCAAAAAGCTAACATTCCTGGATTTAGAAAAGGACAAGTTCCAATGGGAATGGTAAAAAAACAATACGGAAAGTCTATAATGATTGATGAGGTAAATAAATTATTACAAGAATCATTAAACAATTTCTTGGTTGAAGAGAAGTTAGATATTTTAGGAAATCCATTACCAAAAATGCAAGACGATTTTAATTGGGATGCAGATGATTACGCATTTGAATTTGAATTAGGATTGGCTCCAGAGTTTGATGTAGATTTAACCGTAAAAAATAAAATTACTCAGTACAATATTGTTGCTGATGATGAATTGCTATCTAAAGAAGTTGAAAATCTTCAAAAACGTTTTGGTAAATTAGTTGCTAAAGAAGTTGTTGAAGAAGGTGTAACTATTGCTGGTTCTTTTGCAAATGAAGAAAAAGGAATTGATAAAAAATCAACAATTGCTTTAGAAGATATTAAAGGAAAAGCAAACCAAAAGAAATTTATTGGTAAAAAAGTTGGTGATGTTGTTGAATTAGAAAGTAAAGGACTTTTTGAAGATGACCATAAATTAATGGGCGCTTTAGGTTTAGGACATGATGAAGTTCACGGATTAGAAATTCCAATTACTTTAACTATTGAAGAAATTAATGTAACTGAACTTGCTGAAGTAAATCAAGAATTATTTGATAAAATTTTTGGTCCTGATTCTGATGTAAAATCTATTGAAGAATTAAAAGAAAAAATTAAAGAAGATGCTGAAAAGCAATTTCAACAACAAGCAGACCAACAATTATTAAATGCTGTAACAGAATATTTAGTAGAAAATACAAAATTTGATTTACCAGCAGAATTCCTAAAAAAATGGTTGGCAGTTGCAGGTGAAAAACCAATGACTCCAGAGCAAGCTACTGAAGAGTTTGATAAATCTGAAAAAGGTTTACGTTACCAATTAATTGAAGGAAAAGTTATTAAAGATAACAACTTACAAATAGATTTTAAAGAGTTACAAGACTTTACTAAAGGATTTGTAAAAGCTCAAATGGCACAATACGGTCAATTAAATCCTGAAGAAAAAGATTTAGAAGATATTGTACAAAGAGTTTTAAGTAATCAAGATGAAGCTAAGCGTTTACAAGAACAATTAATGAGTCAGAAATTATTATCGTTCTACAAAGAGAACATTACTTTTAAAGTAAAAGAGGTTAATTATGAAAACTTTGTAAAAGAAGTTTATAAATAATTATCTAATCTTAATAGATATAAAAAAAACCCTTAAAAATTCTTTAAGGGTTTTTTGTTTTATAAGTTTTCGGTAAATTTTAATTGCGGTAATAACGAAATTCTTTTTTTCTGAATTTGTTGCATTTTACTTAAAATTTTATCCAGCATTTTTACTGCTTTTTCAATATACGGACCTTTGTTAAGCATTACACATTCTGCCCGTTGAGACATTGCTGCATCGGTAATTTCTGCTCTTGTAGGAATTCCTTTTTTTGCTAAATTTTCCAATACTTGCGTTGCCCAAATATCAGGAATATGTGCAGCTTCGCAAATACTTAAAATCTCTTCTTGTATTATTGCAAAATTTTTCCAACCAGTTTCAATAGCTAAATCTCCACGAGCAATCATTACACCAATTGGGTAATTTTCCATTGCTTTTAATAAAATACTTGGTAAATTTTCAAAAGATTTTTGGGTTTCAATTTTTAAAATAATACCAATAGAAGCTTTAAGTTTTTTTAATTCATTTAATAAATCTTCCACATCTTGTTTGTTGTTAACAAACGAAAAATTTACAGCGTCGGCGTATTTAGCAATAAATTGTACATCTTTTTTATCTTTTTCAGTTAAACCGCTTATTCCTAAGTCGCTATCTGGTAAATTAATTCCTTTATCGGCTCTTAGTTTTCCGCCAGTTGTTTTTGCATTGGTAATTTTAATTAATAAATAATCGGGATGAATTTCATCTACAACTCCTTCAATTTTACCATCATCAAAATAAATTAATTCGCCTTTTTTAACTCTTGAAAATAACTGAGGGAGCGTGCAGGAAATATGCGCAAAATTTATAAGATTTCCTTGATCATCAAACGTTGCAGGTTCACCTAAAATAGGTTCTTTATCTAATTTTAAAGTATCACCTTCAAATAAATAAATTATTTCTTCTAATGGTAAAAGTTCATGAACAGTATGTAATTCTGATGTAGATTTCTTTTTTAAAAAAACAGTTAATTGCATTCCTGTTGTAACAAAAGCAGAATCTTTACAGCTTGCCCATCTTCCAAAGCCTTCTTTTTCTTGTATGGTTATTTTACATTTTTTATCTCTAGAATCTATAAATGTAAAATAAGAACCTTTTTGTGTTTTTTTAAGCCATTTTTTGTTCACGGTAATTATAGCATCTGCTTGTGATCCTTTTGGTGGTAACATTCCGTAAGGAGCTAGCCAAATTTTTGCAGGAGCAATTAATTGTCCTAATGAATTTCTTTTAGGTTTAATATGAATTACTTTATGTCCAGGTTTCATTTTACCAGTTCGTAATTTTGGACCACCTAAATCCATCATAATTTTACAATCTGGATTAACTTGTTTTATATTGTCTATAATTTTTTTCCAAGTTTGTTCATCATCATGGGCGCAATTAACACGTGCGCAATTCATACCTGCGTTTAGTAAGTTTTCAGAAAAAGCACTATTTTCAGCAGCATTTGTTGGTTGTGTAACCAATATTCGGGTTCTTCTATTGGTAGGTTTTTCACCAAACAGCGCATTGGTATTTTTTCTTAACAGCAGTTTACTTTCTTTATTTGTTAAAAAAGATTGTTTAGGAATTGTGCTGTTTTCTTTTAATAAATGGGTTATTAATGTTCTGTAAATAAGCATAGTATGTAAAATGCTACTTTCTGTATTTACAGAAGTTGGTAACCCTAAATCATTTAAGTTTTTTTGAAAAGGGGTATTGTCAAAACTTCTAAATGCTAAATAATGAATTAAATTTTTAGCACTGTGTGTATAGTTTGGGTGAACATTTTGTATTTGAGTTGCGTATGTTTTTTCAAATTCATCCATTTTTTCTAAAATTGAATCAATTTGAGAGTTTACTTTTTGCAGTATTAGTATATCGAATAACATAAAAAAAATTTTGAACTAAAATTACAAATAATTTAGTTCATTATTTTCTTTTTGGAGCGCGAGTTTTTGGTTTTTTATACTTTTTTGCAATTTCTCTTCTGTATGATCCACCAAGGTTTACTTTTTTATTTTTTTCCTTTTTTTCGTGGAATCCAGAACCTAGTTCCGTTGCAGAACTGCGCTTATCATTATTAATTTCAATAGAAGATTCATCGCGTGGAATTTCTTCATCAATTAATTGTTCAGAAATTTCAATGGTTTCAGGAAGATCATATACGTCAATTTCTCTGTTCATTAATAATTCTATTTCACCTAAATATTCAGCTTCGTCTTCGGTAAAAAATGAAATAGAAGTTCCTTTTTGCTCAGCTCTACCAGTTCTTCCAATTCTATGAATATAGTTTTCTGGCTTTTTTGGAATATTAATATTTATAACATGAGTAACATCTGATAAATCTATTCCACGAGCTACAATATCTGTTGCAATAAGCACTTGAAAAAGATTTTTTTCGAAATTTTCTATGGAACGTAATCTATAATTTTGAGTTTTATTAGAATGAATTACTTGCGATTGTTTTGGCATTGTAATTTCTAACTCATTAAATAAAATATTTGCTTGATTTTTGTTTTTTACAAATACCAATACCTTTTTATATACTTCCTTATCTTTTAAAAGTGATAGTAAAAAGTTTACTTTGGTATAAAAATTTGGAACTGGATATGCTTGTTGCTCAATAGAATCTAACGGACTTCCGCTTTTACCAACTTGTATTTTAATAGGTGATTTAAAAAAAGTATCTAATAAATTATCTACTTCACTAGTTAAAGTTGCCGAAAATAAAATATTTTGACGTTTTTTTGGTAAAATATCTAGCAAGGTAGATAGTTGTGGTAAAAAACCTAAATTCAACATTTCATCTACTTCATCAATTACTAATTTTTGAATAGTTTTTAGTTTTAAAATTCCGTCTAACGATAAATCTAATAACCTACCTGGCGTTGCAACTAAAATATCTAAACCTTTAAAAACTAATTGTTTATCGTTGTTTATATTTGTTCCTCCGTAAATTCCAGCAAATCTAACATTCATATACGGTGTTAAGTTTTCAATTTCTTGAACTACCTGAACTACCAATTCTCTGGTTGGAACTACAATTAATACACGTGGCGATTTTTGATCGGAATAGGTTAATTGTCTTAAAATTGGCAATAAATACGCATAAGTTTTACCAGTACCAGTTTGTGCAATTCCAATAACATCTCTGCTGCTCATT
>NZ_JBFHHX010000041.1:0-24465 GCF_041596795.1 Lutibacter sp. | reverse complement strand
ACACGGTGTTGTAAGCTTTACTTTATTTCAACAGTCAATTTAGTCAATTCATCTTTGTCAATGATTCCGTTTAAATTTTCGTCAATCAAAATTGCTAGATAAAAAGCAGATAATTCAATTTCTTTCATTGGAATATCTTTATTATCGAAATACAAACGTTTAATTTCAAATTCTAATTTCCGATATTCTTTTTCTGTTCCTAATAAGTTTAATCTTTTGCTATCAGTATTTTCGTAATTCAAGTAATGATGTCCACTATTATTAAAAATCAAACTTTCATATTTTCCACTAGAGTCAGGTGCCATTCCAGAACCAAGTTCAAAACAAGGTAAATCTTGAGTTTTCATTCCTACTTTAATTTTTTCCAAATCGTTTAATTCGAGAAAAGCTCCAATTTGGGTAGCGTAGTATTTTTCAGTTTCAGAATTGTATTTTTTATTATAAAATCTTAATGAAAATTCATCTTTATTTATTGCAATGGATTTTGTTCCATTCGGAATGATTTTTTCGTTCCCGTTTTGATAAAGAATTATTTCAGAGCTTTTAGATTCGACAGTTGTGTTTTTCAAACTTCTACACGATTGAGTCAAGACTAAAATTCCAATAATTAAAACGTAAAGTTTATTTGTGTTACTCATTTTCTGGTATTGCTTACAACGTGTTTGTATATGGTTTGTTGCGTGGTTAAGCACGTAATTTAGCAAATAAAAACCGAATAGAAAATCCGCGAGGATTTTCGTAAGTAGGCTAGAACTAGCAATAAATTATATACGGTGTTGTAAGTAGTGCTTTTTTCATTCAGCTTGTTTTTCCGATGTTTGTTATTTAGTTCAAATGTGTGCGTTGGCAAGACATACTCTTTTGCAATTTTCGGCTTGTGTGTTGGCTGTAGCGAATTGCAAATGTGTATGGCTTATGCGTTGGCATTGTTCAGAGTGTTTTCCAATGTTTCCTTAAATTCATTTTCGTTTTCGTTATTGTAAAAAGGAACTCCAGTTATTAAATAATTATCAGAATCGATTTCAATGGTTTTTTTGTCCTCTCTAATTTCTTTTAAAAAGTCCTCTTTCCATTTATCGTGTGCTTTCAAATGATTTCCTTTCGGTTCAATGAAAACTTGATAAGTCAATTCTTTTCCAGCTTTTTGTTTGCAGAATAGCACGAAATCTGGTTCAAATGCTCTACCTAATTTATCAATGATTTTAATTTCTCTTTCATTTCTGATTAAGTAAATATTTTCAAAATTATTTTCCAATTGCTCAAATCTTCTTGCAAACATTTTCACAAATTCTTTTTCTTCACTTGTTCCGTAATTGGCGTTATAAACATACCATTCTGGTTCGCTTACTACGTCAAATTGTCCATCAGCTCTTTCGCTGTCTTTGTAAACTTTAATTTCCTTGTCTTTAAAGACTTCGTGAACATTTTTGTTGATGTATTCAGAGCCTTCATATTCTGTTAAGTTCGATTTTATTTCAGATTCGATGGTTTGCAATAACTTTTGAACTGCTAACAAATAGTCGAAATTAGAAATTTCGTCAAGTCTTGTTTTTGTTCCTCTTAATGTTATCTCTAAACCTCCTAAATATTCTTTACTGTCAATAAAATTTGATAAGGATTTTGTATTTGGGAAATACCTTTCTAAATTTTCAAAATAATAAAAGGGATTTTGAGTTAATGCGTAGCGAATAATATGCTTTGAAATATCAGAAATTTTTACGTCTCGTTCTTTAATTACTTCGTCATTAGATTTAGGGTTTTCCATTTCAAAGAATACACTACTTTTTTTACCCATTCCAGAAGATAGCGTAAAACTTATATTCCTTTTTGAAACGCCTAAATCCGAAAACGATTTTACATTATCGTAGCTTTTCTCAATTTTCTTATTAAAAATAACTTTTCCAGTTTTATAGAAATCAGTCTTCTTGAATTCTGGCTTTAGAAATAAATTAAGTTGTATTGATTTATCTTCATCTTCATAAATCCCAGATTCTACCAAGGCTTTTTTCAATTCTGAAATGTAACGATTGTCCTCTTTTGTATGGTAATAAAGTTCTTCTAAAACTTTTAAATCGTTAGATAAATCTTCATCATATTTACGTTTGTAAAGGTCTTGTCCTTCTTCTAATTTAAACGGAAAATATCTTGCTCCTCTACCAATTAATTGGGCTTCTGAAAGAGTTGTTTTTCCGATTGTTGTATTAGTTCCACCTGTATTTTGACCTTCGTATAATCTTACAATGTCAAATAAGTTTAAAACGTCCCAACCTTCATTTAATTTTTGAACTGCAAAAACTGCTCTAATTGGGTTGTTTTCATCTTCCAGAGTGTTTAGTTTTATTTGGTTTAGTTCAGCTTCTTTATCATTATTTGCACTTATGCAATTTTCTTCTTTGAAGTTTGACTTGATTCGTTTTGCGATGTCATTACTTGACAAATTGATTTTCGCAAAAAAGTCAAATGCTTTTTGAACAATACTAATGGTCGAAGTTTTTCTAATGTTTTCTACCATTTTAGCAGAAAAATCATCAATAAGTTTGTGGAAGTTTTCTTTATTTTCTTCTGATTCCTTAATCGTTCTTTTTGCCTTAAAAAGAATAACAGGCTTTAAGTTAATATTGTTTGAAGTTGCTAATTCCTGACGATATAAATTTAAAATTAAGGCTTGGATAATGCGTTCTTGTTCATCATATAACGACCTTATTAAATTGATTTCTTTAGAAAATTTATCAATTCTAAATTGTGCTAAATCATATTTTTGAATAACTTTATCTTGATACTTTTCTACGATTGATTGTGTGTCATAATCTAATGTGGCAGTAAATTCTAACAAAATATTATCATAATTCTGTTTTAATATTTCCTCAACTGTTCCTTCCCAACTTCCAAATAAATTTCCGCTTTTTGTGCCAGAACTTAAATGATGAGCTTCGTCAGCAATTAAAGCAATTTTTTTGTCTTTAAAATCTTCATAAGTAACACTATTTTCCTTTGTGTTATTTAAGTCAATATGTAATTGTTGTATGGTTGTAAAATTGATATTTATGTTTTCATTATCAGCTTCCTCAAAATTGTCAACGTCTTTTATTAAAATTTCCTTATTGTCTATTACTATTTTCTCACTAAATAAGTATTTTGATGCTTGAGGATTTAAAAAGTTGTCTTTTGTTTTTGTAATAATATTGTTGCTATTCACAAAAAACAAAAAATTCCGATAGCCTTTTTCATAAAGATATAGCATTAAACCAGCCATAACTAACGTTTTTCCGCTACCAGTTGCCATATTGTAGAGTAGGTGAAAAGGCTTATTTGGTTTTGCATCAAAATCTTCGTTGTAACAAAGCATAAAGCGCTTAAAAGATTCTTCTTGATAAGGTCTTATATCGTATTTGATATTATCCGTAATGTAATTTGGTACTTCTGTTCTTGCAACTTCTCTTTTACCAAATTCTTTGATTAATGTATCATATAAATATGCCATAATTAATCTTTTTTAAGTTGGTAAAAATCTGCTGTAACTTTCTTTTCGGCTGTTGAACAATCGAAATCTTTATCATTAATTGATGAGAGGTTTACATATAATTGGTTTTTATCTAACAGTTCTATTAAATGCTGTTTTTGTTGAGCCAGTTCCAATTTTTTAAATTCCTCAATATGTTCATCTTGTTTTTGAATATCTACATTATAATCCAGGAATGATTTAGCTTTCATTTGTTCCCAAATTTTTAATAAACCTTTACTATCTTTGACTTCTTCAATTTGGTCTATAAATGTTTGATTGTATTTTTTTAATTCTAAATATGTGAAGGAACCACCTCCTTGCCAATTTATTGCTTTAGAAATACCAGAAGTATCAGACTTAATTACGTTTTGCAATCTAATTACGCTATCATTTTTACCATAATTTAATTGCTCAATTCCAATATATTGCCTGTTCATTTTATGAGCTACTGCTGTTGTTGTGCCAGAACCTAAATGGTAGTCTAATACAATATCATTTTCATTCGTAGTAAGTTCGATTATTTGTTTTAATAATTTTTCTGGTTTTTTCCCATTTTTTAATTTTACACCGCCTTCTCGAGCAATACCTGCCCAAGATATATGATTCCAAAAATCTGTTAGTAACTCCGTAATTTCAGGTTTACCATCAATTTTTCTCATTTTCTTTGAATAAAATGCTAATGCTCCACCTTTGTATAAATACATTGGTTTTCCATTTTCTTTGATGTATTCAATTATTTCGTTTGAGTCTTTTGATTTTTTCATCAAATTGCTAACAGTAGTCGTTGGTTTATGAGGGTCTCGAATACTAACAACATTTTCAGCATTTGTATATGCAAATTCTTGTAATAAAACAGGATAGACCTTTTTCCACATTTTACCCATTTTATCCTTGGCTTCTTTTTCGTTTATAAATCCAGCACTTTCAATTACTTTTTCTCGAATCGGATAAAATTTCCAATCGGAAAGTTTACTTGCTTTTTCAAGATATAAATTATAGTTTTTATTGTAACCAACTGGAACATAGCCTTTTTTAAATTTATAGCTTCCCTTATTCTTTGTGTAGAACCAAATATATTCAGTAACATCTATTGGTCCTGGATTAACTGTTTTAAAGCCTGCTGGTGATGCCGTTTTTATGGAAATTAATTGCACTTTATTGTTTTTCCCAAATACGTCATCCATTAATACATTCATATAGCCAACTTGGTGATGGTCAATATGAATATAAATACAACCTTCTTCAGACAGCAAATGTTTAGCAACTTCTAATCTATTTTTCATAAAAGTTAACCAGGTTGAATGATTGAAGTTATCATTATAACCAAAACTATCACTTCCAGTATTATATGGTGGGTCGATATATATTAGTTTAACTTTTCCAGCAAATTCTTTTTTTAGAGAGTGTAAAGCTAAAAGATTATTCCCCTTAATTATTAGGTTATCTGTAATGGTATCTTCTGGTAATTCTCGTTTTTTATTAAGTTCAGCATCTCTCGTAAAACCTTTAAATTCGTGTTCTCCGTTTTTGTCGTAGGTTTTGGCATTAGTCAAAACTTTAGGTTCTAAAAGTTGGGTAATTTCGTCTTGTGCTAATGTTTCATTGAAGAATATTTCTTCTCGTTTATCTTCTTCACGACTTTGTCCACCTTCTAAAACACAATCTTTAAATGGCCAAACTAACGCAACTTCGTTGCGTTGTTTTAGGTATTTACCATCAATGGTTAATCCAACTTTGTTTTTGTATTGGGTGTAGCTATCGTTTAGATAGTTTTTCTGTTCCAGAAACTGTACAAATAAATTTTGATTAAAAACTAATGTTCCTTTAATATCAATAAAGAACTTTTCTTTTAGTTCTTTATCTTCCAATAACAAAGCAATTAAGTCGGTATCATAATTTTGTGCTTTATTCATTACAACCCATTTCTTTAATTCTCCGTTGTCGGAAACAAAGTTGATTTCTTTTTTAAGTTGTTTTTCTAACGTTTCGTATAGTTTCATTTATCGGTCGTTTCTTTCAATTAATAATTCGCTGACTTGTACATTTAGTATTTCGGCTATTTTGTATAAGTCTTCCAAACTTGGTTGTCTTTTGTTTCTTGCATATTCGTTAATCGTTGTATAACTTTTATCGGTTTGGTCTGCAAGCCAAGTTTGTGATATTCCTTTGTTTTTTAGAACTTCTTTTATTCGGTTCATTTGTAACCTTTTTGGTTATTCAGTCGCAATGTAAGAATTAATCGCTGAAATGTAGTGAAAAAGTTCATTGTATTCTCGTGAGTGAGCGTTGGCAAGAAACAGCTCTTTTATTTTTTTTGAGCGTTGGATTTTCGCATTGGCAAAAAAATAAATGTGCTGTTTGTGCGGTTGGCTTTTTTAGTTCAAATGTTCAATTTTAGCGCGATTTCCGCATTACTTACAACGAGTTAGTATAAGATTATTTGCGTTGGTTAAGAACGCACTTTAACAATTACATACCTATTCTGAAACAGTTTTCGTAAATAGGAACGTAACAAGCAATTAATTTTATACATTGTTGTAGCTAGTTTAATTATGTTAAATCAAGATTCTATTAAAGGTATTAAAGATGGTAAATTTGTTTGGTCTAATAAAGATAAGACTAAAGTTAAATTTATTTCAACTGATTCAAAATGGAAACAAGCTGGTCGCCTGTTAGGGATTCGCTTAATTTGCTTTTAATTTCTTCTTTCTTTTCTTTAATCGCATTTTGATATTTTTCTAATTGTTCTTTGTTTAATGTAGATATTAAAGTGTCTATTTTAATATTTAAAGCAATAATAATAGGGTTAAATTGGTCCTCAATTTCGTTAACGATATTCATAGCAAGTATTTTTAATTGTTGTAAATATTTTAATATTTTTAATTCAGTACGATGCATTTTTTAAAGAATCTATTTGCTTTTCTAAAGAAGTTATTTCTGAACGCATTTGTTGGATATCAGTTTGAAAGTCTTTGGAAATCAGCCTATCTCGCTCTACCATTTCATTTAATTTGTTTATATATTGTTCTGCGCTATCTGGTTGCACCGCCGTTGTTATGGCTGCTGTTAGAAGTCCTATAACCCCTCCTAGACACACAAATATTAGGTTGTGTTTAAATTGCTTCTCTAAGTTTTCTTTTGTTAAGTCTTTTACGGTTCTTTCTAAATCCCTATCAAGTCGCATATTGTTAAGATAGTTTTCAATTCCACCATCTTGTATAGCTAATATCCCCTTTTCGTCAAGTTCATATTGAGAATTAGACTTTGCTCTTATTAAATTCAAAGCCTTACATAGTTCCTTTGATTTTTCTCTTAACTTATCTTTTTGGCTAGTTCCGTAACTATGTATAGGTACGTTATTATCTTTGAATATCTTGGTTAGTAATTCATCAATATCTATAATTAATTCTTTATTTAATTCCATTTCTCTCTCATACTCTTGTTGTTTAAATTAGCTACAACGTGTTTGTATATGGTTTGTTGCGTGGTTTAGCAACTAAGTTAACAAATATAAACCGAATAGAAAATCCTCGCGGATTTTCGTAAGTAGGTGAAAACTAGCAATAAATTATATACGGTGTTACCACACGTTTTTATTGATTTTTAAATATTATATCGAACATAACTTTTATAAAAGCAACAATGATTGAACCACTTATAAATATTATAAATTTCCAAGCTAGATTAGATATTTTGGATTTAATTATTTTTTCCACAATAATTTTCAATCTAGGTAGATTATACCACGAATTAAAATATCCTAAACAATCATAAACAAATTGACGTTTACTTATGTCAGTAATAGATTTAGCCCATTTTTCAAGTCCGACAACACTCGCTTTACGTCCTTCAGTCGTTAATGAGTATTTATTTTGTCCTATTTTTTCCGCTAATCCGCACGCAATTAGTTTGTCCATAGATTCCTTTTGCTTTTCATACCAAGGTCTTTCTTCTGGAAAACTAGCTTTAGTAAAAGAAAAGTCAGTTTTTTTTAATTGGTCAAATAATTCTATTACAGTCATTTGTCAAATGTGTGGTAACGTGTTTTTATATGATTTGTGCGACTGGAAAATCGGAGATTTTTCGGTTGTAGCAAATCGTTTGTTGAATGTTTGTCGTTTGTACTAGTTCAAATTTAAGCATAAATTATATGAGGTGTTGTATTGTAACTTCCTTTAATTTCTTTCATTTGCATCTAAACCCTTGTAAACATTGACTTTGTTATTTTTAAAAATGTAAAATAATGTAAAATAAAGTAGTTAAATATGCTATTTGTTGTACCAAATGTTGTACCTTAGTACTTGGATGCACTAAGCTGCACACACTGAAAAACAACATATTATGGCTTCTGTTAAAATCACATTAAGACAAAATAAAATCGATAAAGCTGGATTAGCTCCATTATATCTTAGAGTTATCAAAGACCGCAAAACTAAATTTATTTCTATTGGTTTAAAACTAGACCCAAATGAATGGGATGAAGGTAAGCAAAAAGTTAAGAAAAACCATAAAAATTCTGCACGATTAAACGCATTCATTTCTCAAAAAATTGCAGATGCAGAAGGTGAGGTTGCTGACTTAGAAAGAAAAAATACACCTACTTCCGCTAAAAGATTAAAAGAAGCTATTAAAGGAAAACCTTCAATAAACTTTTTTGATTACGCCTATGATATGTGTGAAAAGCGCAAAGGTTCTATTTCACATTCGACCTATAACAATTATAAAGGTGTTGTTGAGAAGTTAGAGAAATTCGTTAAAACTCGAGATTTGAGTTTTGAAGATATTTCAGTAACTTTACTTAAAAATTTTGCTAGTTATTGCAGTAATACGCTAAACAATAATAATACAACAATAAACCATACATTAAATATTCTAAGTATCATTTTTAGAGATGCTCAAAAAGAAGATGTTATTCCTAATTCTTTATTCCCTTTTGATAAGGTGAGGATTAAAAAAGCATCGAGCACAAAAAGATTTCTTACTGAAGAACAGTTAAAAAGTTTTATTGATTATAAAGCGTCTGACACAGGCAAAGCACAAATAATTCAAGATATGTTTATTTTTTCCGTATATGCTGGTGGTTTGCGTTTTAGTGATGTTATTGAATTGCAATGGAAACATTACGAGGAAGATGATAATAGAATTACTAAAGTTATTCGTAAATCTAAAAGACAGCATAGTTTTAAAATTGGTGTTGTTGCAGCAGAAATTTTAAAAAAGTATAAAAATGAAGATTCCAAACCAGATGATGTAATTTTTCCTTTTGCAGATATTGACGAGTTGTATTTTAAAAGTGCTGAACACAGGGATACAATCGTTAAACGAGCAACAAATTTAAGTTACTGTCATTTGCCACTTATAGGTAAAAAAATAAAGTTACCGTTTACATTGTCATTTCACGTAAGCAGACACACATTTGCGACAAGAGCTTTAAATAAAGGAATGAGAATTGAACACGTATCTAAATTAATGGATCATAGCGATATTGGAATAACACAAGTATATGCGAAAATTATTAGTAGTGAATTAGACAACGCAGTAGATATGTATATAAATTAAAAAAATGCTAAATAAATCAATTGAAGGTACTTTTAAAGAGTATGTTGAAGCTTTATATATTGAAGCTATTCAAACCGCTGAAAAAGATTATGAATTAATTGTTGAGGAATCTAAAAACCTTGTAAACTATGAAAAACTTGTACTTTATGACAAAGAAAATGAAAGAGTAAAAAAGCTAATAGAAAATGATTTACATCCTTATTATATAATGTATTGTAATTCAAAAGATATTTTGCTAGAACAATTTTCTAGTCGTTATTATTTATTAAAAAATAATCAACCAAATGAATTTGTGCAATCTGTATATTTAGGTAAGTATAGTAGTTTATTAAATGATAAAATTGACAAGTTTTTAAAAAAAATACCTAAGTTCTCATATAGCCAATTCATAAAAGGAGAAGAATGTGTGTATTTTAAAACATTTGATAATTATTATAATATTGAAAGAGATGATTATACTAAAATATTGGATTGGCAATTAACTAATTTAATTAGAATAACTTCATACGAAGTTTTATTAATAGTTAAAAAATATCAAGAGTATTGTAAAACTATTAAAAACCCTTTAGAGTTTATAAATCAACAATATAATATTATAGAAGAAGAGCTTGTAGAATCTATTAAAACAAAAGAGCAACTTTATAGTGTTTTATATAAACTATTTGTATTTAATGGCTTTGATATTGATAGCTATAATATTGATTTACTTCTAAAAAATTATGATGTTTTACATAGTGATAGAATAGAGTTTAAAAGAGTATCTCCTAATTCTATAAGCTTGATATTACATAGTCTTTCAAACAAGAGTCAGAGCTTAATTAGTGATGAATTTACAATTTACTATACACTTATAGGTTTATCAAATTGGTTTAAAGACATTATTAATGGTGCTGAAATCCAAGAGCTATACAAATACCCAAATTATGAAATTATATTAAAGGAAACTTTGGAAGAAGCCCAGAAAGAGGTTGATTTAGAGGTTGATAAACTTTATGAATATATCACGAAACCAAATCTTGATAAAAATACAATTAGAGAGTATTTAGTAAATAAATTCCAAATTCAAATTTGCAATTTTAACAATGTAAAATCTAAAGACTATTTCTATTTGTTGGCTGAAGATGATAAATCAGCTTTACTTTCTAAATTTAAAATAAATTCTGTATTTAATAATGAATTAAAAAAACAACGTAATAAAATAAAAGAAGTTTATAAAATTGAAAATGTTTGTTGGGAAATTTATGGTGCATATACTGTCTATTTTGATACTAAAAATATGTGTTCAAATGAAGTTAAAGCTTCTCATATTGCCATAATGTCATTAATAAATAAAATGATATTAGAAAAAGACACGTTTAATGATATTCAAAATACAATATATGATTTTCAAAAAAATATAAGTAGTTATTCTCTTCCGCTGGACGTACATTTTTTTAATCACAGAAACAAATTTGTAAAAATATATGAAAAGTGTATTTCTCGCCTAGAGAAAGTGTTAAACGATGCTGAACCAACAAATAAAGTATTATACATTCAAAGTAAATTAAAAGAACTAAAACAAAAGGAATTAAAGTTTAAAATTCAGTCTTTAAAATATATTCAAAATTCTACTGAAAGAGAAGATATATACCCTAATTTATTCAAAGAATTTTTGTCAATAGAAGCCGAATTTATAGCAAGCACAAGCGGCATAAGTACGCTACAATTATTGCCTAATATTCAAAAACCAAATCTTATTGAAAATACAAATAGGTATCAATCCTTCAAATATTTATCTTTTGCCAAAAACCCAGATGCAATTACCAATTTAAGAGATTCCCTAATAAAGAATAATTTTATTGATAAAAACACCAAACTAACGGATTTCAAAAAGATTTTTGCAGGAGGTGAAATTAACAACAAAATTATTTGGAAAGGTAACATTAGTGAGCTCTCATTTTTCATCAAGAATTTAATAATGGATAAAAATAGCATTCAAGACCTAAAACTAAAACATTGGAAAGTTACTATAAATTGTTTTCTAATGGATGATGAAAGGGAAATTACTATCGCAAATTTGAGAGGTGCAAAACTACCTGCACGTCTTAATTTAATCGAAAATGCACTGAAAAACTTGTAATTGCACTCTACACCTTATTTTTTTTAAATAAATTTTTCAATCATCTAAAAAATGCCAGGCTTATCAGCTTGGCTTTTTTTATACACTCTACACTCTACACTACACTCTAACCCCTTGAAATGTAGAGCTTTTAGGTAGGTTTTCCATATAGTTTTGTTAACTCAAAATGAATATTAATTTAAAAAAAGAGCAAATGAATGCAGTTATTTTAAAACAAGAAGAGTACAATGAGCTAATCAATTCAATTAAAGAAATCAAATCAAAAATATTAGAAAAACCCAAAAGTATTTCTGATGAATTTATTGAAAACGAAGGTTTTTTAGAGTTAATGAAAATTAGCAGAAGAACCGCACAAACTTGGAGAGATGAAGGAATTATTTCATTTTCTCAACAAGGTAAAAAAATATACTATCGCAATAGTGATATTAAAAAGTTTCTAGATGCAAATTACAACAAAGCATTTAATTCAAAACGTAGATAAATGGGTTATGACACGTTGCATTTTTATCATCAATTAAAAAATATACCTATGGATTTTCTAGAACAAAAAAACAAACCAATAAATTGGCTGAATTTAACTTGGCAGCCTGCTATAAATAAGCAGGGTTATATTAATTATTGCACATTTATTGGGAATTTAAAATTGCTATTGAAGGGCAATAAAATCTATATTAAAAACTCATTACAAAAGTTTTATATGAATAATAATTATCAACCATTTACATATAGTCAGGTGGTTGAAGCCTTTGAAATATTAAATCAGATTTTACCTTTCAATGTATATGATGCACTTGTAACAAGAATCGCAATTGGTCTATCATTTGAAGAAAATGCAAAAAAAATATATAATGAATGGAATTATTATTTAGGAAAACCTCCAATGCAAATGCAAGATAAAAATAAAATTTATGGAGCAAAATTTCATTTAACAGATTATTATATAAAGGGTTATGATAAAACTTATCAAGTGAAAAGTAAAGACCGTATTAATCTTAATAAACCATATTTTAGGTATGAAATTGAAGGTAAAACAAAGTTTTTTAATAGTAAAACTAATAAAATAAACATTAATACAGTGGCAGATTTAGTCAATGAAGGCAAATACATAAAACTTTGTAATATGTTGGTAGATAGATACAATATGATTGAAAAAACCGCTAAAATAGATTATTCAGAATGCACATTTAAAGAGAAAAAACTAATTGCTTATATGGGGAATCCAAATATTAAGCAAAGTGTAAACAATCAACATTTCGAATCCTTTAAAAAAGATAGAACAACAATTAATAAACTGATAAAAGATAAATGTGACAACAAATATCAAAATATCATTCTAGATAAGATAAATCAGCAAATTCAGTACAGTATAAATAACTAAAGTTTTACAACTTGTAATATAGTGTAAAACAGGGGTAAAAATTAATAATAAAAAAATAGTAAAATGATAGAGGTAAGTAGAGTTCAATTAAGAGAAATAGAAATTAAATTAGATGAAACAATTAAAAGATTAAATAAAATTCAAAAGAATGTATTTAATTCAGAAATAATAGACAATGCAGACTTTATTCAGCTAATGCAAATAAGCAGTAGCACAGCAAAAAACTGGAGAAATAAAGGTATAATTCCCTATTCTCAAATTGAAAATAAAATATATTATAAAATTGAAGACATCCAAATAATGTTAGATATACATTATAGGTCTTTTTAATAATTAACATTAAAAAACCCACCTCAAAAATTGCAAAAAATAGAGGTGGGTAAATTGCTATGAAAAAGATAGGTTACCTATGAAAATAACCTAGACTACAAATATATTATAATTTTGCTATATAGCATTACACTCATTGTATTTATAATCAATAAAAATTAGATAACTAATTTTTGCATACTTGTTAAATCTCAAATAAAAACCTACTTTTAATGTTTAAAAATTGCTAAAGTTTATAGTCTTATTTATATGAAAAAAATAAATGCTAGAAAAGCCCTAAATCCAGCTTTCAGAAAACATAAACCATTACGTAAAGAGGTAACTCATTTTGTTAGTCAACTACAAAACTGCATAAATGCAGTTAAGGTAACTGATGACAATGGAGAAAGCGAAGAACATATTAAATCTCATTTTACCGAATTTTTTAATTCTACATTTTATAAGGCTAATTATATAAATACAAAAGGTAGAATTGATTTAGCAATATATATTGAAAGCACAGTTAAATCGGATGTTGGGGTTATTATTGAAGCTAAAAAACCGAGTAATAAAAGTGAGTTTTTAACTGAAACAAATCTTAATCGTAAAGCATTACAAGAATTATTACTGTATTATTTACAGGAACGAGTAGACAATAAAAACAACAATATTAAACACCTAATTGCTACCAATGGTTATGAGTGGTATTTATTTAAAGCTGAAGATTTTTACAATATTTTCTTCAAAAACAAGCAATTAATAAAAGAATACGAAGCGTTTAGAGATGGTTTAAAAGACACTACTAAAAATGAATTGTTTTATAATGAAATTGCTAAAAAATACATAGAACAAGTTAATGACCAATTACCATTTGTACATCTAGATTTCTCCAAAACAAAGTTTGATAATTTAACCGACGCACACTTAAACACGCTTTACAAAATATTTTCTGATGTTCATTTATTAGGTCACCCATTTGGTAATGACAGCAATCAACTAAACAAAACATTTTATAACGAGCTATTACACATTATTGGTTTAGAAGAAATAAAAGATAAAGGCAAAAAAATAATTAGTCGTAAATCTGAAAAAGATAGAGATTATGCTTCAATATTAGAAAATGCCATTTTTCATTTAGAGGATAGAGATTATTTGCCAAACATTAAAAGTGTTGAAAATTCTTCTGAAAAAGCCTTTAACGTTGGTTTAGAGTTATGCTTAACTTGGGTTAATAGAATCTTATTTTTAAAATTATTAGAATCTCAATTACTTACCTATCATAAAAACGATGCAAAGTATAAGTTTTTAAACTCAACTTTTATAAACGGTTATGATGATTTAAACGACTTATTCTTTTCTGCATTAGCTAAAAAAGAAGCCGAAAGGCATCCAAAATACAAAGACAAGTATAATAACATACCATACCTAAATAGTTCCTTATTTGAACTAAGTTTATTAGAAGCCGAAGCTTTTGAAATATCTGCATTAAGTAACGATGAAAGCCAAATTTATAGTGGTACAGTTTTAAAAGACACAAATGGAAA
Organism: Lutibacter sp.; assembly: GCF_041596795.1. Classification (GTDB taxonomy): domain Bacteria; phylum Bacteroidota; class Bacteroidia; order Flavobacteriales; family Flavobacteriaceae; genus Lutibacter. The sequence continues at coordinate 10,054 of NZ_JBFHHX010000041.1, read as the reverse complement.
ACCCTTAAAAGGCAAACTTCCAACATTAGATTATTTATTTAAATTTTTAGACGCCTACGATTTTGCTACCGATGGAAATGAAGGTATTGAAGATAGTCTTGAAGCTAAATCATTAATTAACGCATCAGTATTAGGGTTAATATTTGAAAAAATTAACGGTTATAAAGAAGGTTCGTTTTATACACCTGCATACATTACTATGTATATGTGTAAAGAAACCTTACGCAGAGCAGTAATACAAAAGTTTAAAGAACAAGAAAACGACAAAATAGAAACCTTTGAAGATTTACAATCATATTGTAGAGATTATTTTAAAACAGACGATAAAAAACGTTTTAACAATATAATAAATAGCTTACGAATTTGTGATCCAGCAGTGGGTTCTGGTCACTTTTTAGTAAGCGCATTAAACGAATTAATTGTAATTAAAAATGAGTTAAGAATTTTAACAGATGCTAAAGGAATACGTCTTAATTGCGACATAGAAATTGTTAACGATGAACTTTATATCGTTGATGATAATGGTGCTTTATTTGAATATAATCCTAATAATAAGGAAAGTGTTCGAGTACAACATACCTTATTTCACCAAAAACAAACGCTTATTGAAAACTGTTTATTTGGGGTTGATATAAACCCTAATTCAGTGAAAATATGTAGGTTACGTTTATGGATAGAGTTGCTTAAAAACGCCTATTACACAAATGAAAACAGACTGCAAACGCTACCAAATATTGATATTAATATTAAATGTGGTAACTCTTTAATAAGCCGTTTTAGTTTAGATGATGACTTAAAAGATGCTTTTAAAAACAAAAAGAATCCTAAGCTTAAATACACATTTACCGATTATAAAAATGCAGTTGCTGAATATAAAGATACCAATAGTAAAGAGCGTAAGCGTGAAGTTTTAGAAATAATTGACGAAGTAAAAAACAATTTTCAAAGCACCTTAACAAATACAATATTAGATAGCTACAATAAAGCACAATCAAAATTGATTCTTGAACAAGAACGTCAAAATAATTTAACATTGTTTGGTGAAAAAATTACAGCAGCTGATAAACGTGTATTAAAAGAATTGAGAGAAAAAGCTGAAAAAGAATTTGCTATAAAAGAAGAAATTATAAACAATGCCATTTACTACAATGCGTTTGAATGGCGTTTTGAATTTCCTGAGGTTTTAAATGATGAAGGTAAATATATTGGTTTTGATGCGGTTATTGGAAATCCGCCTTATCTTGATATGAGAGAAATTTCTAAGCAAGATGTTGAATATTTAAAAGTAAACTTCAAAACAGCTTCAAGTCGTGTAAATCTATTTTCATTATTTATTGAAAGATTCTACAATATATCTAATGAATTTGCGAAATCAAGTTTTATAGTGCCAAGAAACTTGATTCGCTCAAATGAATATATGTTTGTTAGAGATTTCATATTAAAAAACACTTCAATTAAAGAATTATTAAGTTTTAAACTTGGAGTCTTTGAGGATGTTACAAGTGAGGTTGTTATTTTGATTTTAGATAAAAATAAATGTTCAAATAATGTGATAAAAATATTTAATTTAATTAAATATATTGACAAGAATGTACAGCCAAAATATTTAAAGCAAATTGTTTTTGATGAAAGCATAGGGAAACGTTTTAATATATACTTGACTGAGGAAAAAATTTCTTTATTAAAAAAGATTGAAAATCAATCAATTAAATTGGGAGGTATATCTGAAACACTACAAGGTATAATTGCAGGGGATGAGAAAAAATTCATTTCAAGTGAGAAAAAAAGTGATATTCATAGACCGATATTAAGGGGTAAAAGTATAGATAAGTATTATACACCTACAAATGCTAAAGAGTATATTGAATATGTTGAGGGGACTAAATTTTTAACAAGGAGTAGGAAAAGAGAAAATTTTGAGGTAGATAAAAAGATACTGACTCAACACGTTTCGGGTAAAATAAAGGGGACATTAGACTATTCTCATTTTTACTATATGCAAACTATTAATGGTACTATTGTAAATGATGAAAATTATCAAACAGAATACATATTAGCTTTGTTGAATTCTAATTTAATGGATTTTTACTACGATAATACGTTTAATCTTGGAGCTGAATTTACTACTGCTGTAGCTATACATAATATTGATTTATTACCTATCATAAATTCAGAAAAATCAACACAACAAAAAATTAGTGATTTGACAATAAATATTTTAAAGATTAAAGCATCTAATCCAAAAGCAGAAACTACAGCCTTAGAACAAGAAATAGACCAACTAGTTTATGAGTTGTATGGGTTAACAGAAGAGGAAATTAAAATTGTGGAAAATAGTTAGTGTATGAAAATTAACAAGACCTATCGTAGTTTATTAGATAAATCTATTAATTCTATGCTTAGTGCTATAGAAATATATAACAAACCTAATTTTAGTTATAGAGAGGAAACATTTGCAATATTAGCTGTCAATTCTTGGGAGTTGTTATTCAAAGCTATTTTATTAAAACAAAACAAATATAAATTACGTTCACTTTATAAATTAACATATAAAAAAAAGCAAAACGGTCAAGATTCAAAAGTAAAAACACCAACATTAAATAGAGCAGGTAACCCTAAAACAATTACAATTAACGAAACTATTATTAGGTTAGAAAAAGATAAGTATCCAATTAATGAAATTCTTAAAAAAAGTATTTTTTCTTTAATTGAGCTAAGAGATAATTCAATTCATTTTTACAATGAAAAAGAGATTTCTAAAGAAATGCAGGAATTAGGTTTTGCTTGTATAAAAAATTATATGAATTTTATTAAAAGAAATCATATTGAAATTGATTTATCTAATTATAACTTTTATTTAATGCCATTGGCTTATATAGATTCAAAAATTGATGCAAATGCAATTCTTACAGAAGAAGTGAGTAACTATATGTCATTTGTAAAAAATCAAGTAGCTTCAAGCAGTATTGATGAAAACTATGATATTGCAATATCTATTGATGTTAATTTTAAAAAGTCAAATTCCTTTGATGGATTTTCAATGAAATTTGATAAAAACGGTATTCCAATTACAATGTCCGAAGAAAACATAAGAAATAATTTTCCTTTAGAGTATAAAGACATTACTACAAAAGCAAGATTGAGATATGTAAATTTTAAAATGGGAAAACCTTTTAATACGTTAATGCAATCAATTAAAGGTGATTCAAAATTACACTATAGACGTATGTTAAACCCTAATTCAACATCTAAAAAACCAATGGGTAAATCATTTTATAGTACTAATATCTGGCAGGTACTTGATTCTCAATTTCAAAAAAAATAAAACAAAATACAGTATTTGTAATTTAAAAAAGTTTTTAATAACATTTTATAATTATATTTAATAAAAAATAATCCTATGAAAAAATTGCTATTAATTCTAATGCTTTTACCAACATTTTTAGTTGCTCAATTTAAAATAGATACACTTAAAGCAGAAGGAAGCTTCTCAAAAGTTTATGATGTTCAATTATCTAAAGAACAACTCCATCAAAAATCACTGGAATGGATTGCAATAACATTTAAAGACTCCAATGAAGTAATAAAATTAAATACAGAGGATAAAGTTATATGTAAAGGTTTTTTTAATGTTGATATTATAAGTATGGGTTATAAGTTCAAACATAAAGTTTATAATATAGTTGAGGTTGCATTTAAAGAAAATAAATATAAATTGGACTTTCATTCATTTGTTGTACACGCATCTGTACAAGGTACAAGCTTTGAAACACCTTACAGTCAATACGTATCTTGTTTAAATAAAGAGAGTTATATTAATTATTTAAATCTCTTAATGGTAGATAACCCAACAAATGGTTTAGTTTCAGATAAAAGAGTTAAAAAAATATATACTAAAATATTAAGTAATCCTAAATTAATTGATGAAAATATGGCTAAAGGTGTTGTTTTTGAAAAACAATATACCTCACAAATAAAAAATAATGTAGAAAATTTAGCAGATGATTTAAATAAATATATAATGAAAAAATCCTCTGAAGAATGGTAGTTACAGTTTGAAAATAGAACTATCTTCTAAAAGTCATTTAATTAAATAGAATGCAACTAGTAACAAACTTCAATCCTATAAAAAAACATTTAACACAAATTAAAAGTTGGTTGCTAAAAGAATACTCTATAAATGGTTTTGGTTTTTACAGTAATTGGGATAGTATTTTAAAAGCCTTTGAAAATAAAAATTTAATTGTTTTAACAGATACCAATAAGGCAATTGGCTTTTTAGTATATGAATTTTCCAACTTTATAGTTAAAATTGATATTGCCAATTTAAAATCAGATTACATTAATAAAAGCTACGGTAGAAATTTTATAAATCAATCGTTAGAAAAGTTTAAGTCGGATGGTGCATTGGTTTGTGAATTGTTTTGTGCTCCAGAAAGCTCAGAGCCTATATGGAAAAGTTTAGGATTTGAAAATTTCCCTAGTCATTTTTATTCAAATGAAATAAAAATGTTTAAACCACTTGTGCCAACGTTACAATTATCTAACTTAAATCAAAGTAAAGAAGTAATTGCATTATGGGATTGCGAACCATATAGGACTAAATTAATAAATCCTAAATGGTATTGGAATTTAACCTTCAAAGAAAATTCAAGAGAATTACTAAATCCAATTATACATCCCATTCATTATGATTGGCAATTAAGTTACAAAATAGAACAAGAAACTATCTTTTTAGGTAAAATAAAATACTATAATTTTAATCGTATAGAATTTGGTAATTTTATCATAATTAGAGAATTGATTATATAACCTTTAATATTTCACCTAAAATATTATTTGTAATTTACTGTGCAATAGTTATTTACTTTTGGAATACTTTTTGAAGTAAAAAAGTAAACAATTTTGTTTACTAATAAAAAAACACTAATTTTGCAATATATTTAAAGATTATGTTACCGCAATTAAATAAAATAAAAGGTTTACACCCTGGTATTATATTGAAAAGAGAATTATCTCGTCAAGATATAAGAAGCAGTGAACTTGCTGATGCTATAAATGAGCATAAGCAAACGATTAGTGCAATTCTTAATCAAAGAAGAGGTATAAATCCGAGTATTTCAATTAAACTAGCTAAAAGGTTTAATATAGCTGAAGATTATTTTATGTTGTTACAAGCTAGTTATGATGTTAAAGAAGCCGCTAAACAGGTAATAATTAAACAACCTAATATCAATAATTTTAGAAAAGTAATTTTTTGGGATACTACCATTGATAAAATTGATTGGGATAAAAACAAAAAAGCAGTTATTAAAAGAATTTTAGAAAGAGGTAACGAAACTGAAATAAATGAAATTATTTCATTTTACGGTAAGAAAACTATTTCTAGAGAAATAAAAACAATCAAAAAAAGTTACTTACCTACTTTTGAGCATAATGCTAGAGCGCATAATTTAATATAAATTAAGTGGCATTATATTTAAATACAGTTTCAAATTTATTATGGGATACTCTTAAGCTTTTAATGAGTATTAAAGAATTTGATAAATTTAGAATTGTAGGTGGTACTTCATTAAGTTTGCAATTAGGTCATAGAGAATCAGTCGATATAGATTTATTTACTGATGCTGAATATGGTAGTGTCGATTTTCAAAAACTCGAAAGTATTTTAGAGCAAACATTTACCTATGTAGATACATCTTCTGTAGGTTTAGTAGGTATGGGTAAACCTTATTTTATTGGTAATAATAAAAATGAGCTAGTTAAATTAGATTTATTTTATACAGATCCCTTTGTTTTTCCTTGTGTAACAGAAGACAATGTTAGGTTTTCAAGTATTGAAGAAATAGCAGCAATGAAATTTGAAGTAATTGCACAAGGCGGTAGGAAAAAAGATTTTTGGGATGTACACGAGTTATTAGACAAATTTACGTTGGATGAAATGATAGCATTTTATCAAAAAAGAAATCCATATGGTAGTTCTAAAGCTGAACTATTAGAAAAAATTATTGATTTTTCTGTTGCTGATATTGATTTTGAACCAAATTGCTATAAAGGTAAAATTTGGGAATTTATTAAATTGGATTTTGAAGAATTAGCCCAAATTTGACATTAAATATAGTAATTCAACTCCCCACAAACTAAAACCCAGTATTTTGCAGAAAAAGCAAAAACCCTCTGTCTTTTAGTTTGTTCCGCTATCCACTGCCTAGTAGTTTTTACGTCATAATAGTTGTAGCCAACCAATAATAGCACATTGCTTTGAAAAAAAGCAATAAGCTATTGCCAATCCTCAAAACAACTATTCAGCCATAAAAACTACCCAAAGCTAAGTAACATAATTGGTGTTATAATACTGCCGCACCATCCACGCATCTCCAAAGCTGTAGTTATAACACAATTATGCTAAATAGCCGCTTTTTCCGACGCTCAAATTCAACTAAACTGCAACATTTAGGTATTAAGCAACATCCAATCCACGCTCCCCACCACCCATTTATAGGTTATAAAAAAATAGGTTTATGAAAAATTAGAGTAGGGTATAGCACATTCTATTTTTGTTATCTCAAAAATCAAATACGCTATCCTTATAAATCCTGTTTAAGCAGCAAATAATTTGCTGTTTTATCAAACAACTAAATCATTTACTACCCAAACAAACGCACCACCAACCGCTTTAAATTACGTTTAAACCTATTTTTTTAAGACATATTTCCCCGGATCCATTTCAAAGAATAATACAACACTAAAAAAAATAAAAAAAGACAGCAAAAATAGGGAGCTACCTTCAGCAGCCGCACAAGGCTATAAAGTTCAAGCCTTTCAGGTTTTGAAAAAAATCTCCACCTCATAATAAGTATTTAATTATTGAAGCATCCTATTCAGGTAGTATTTTTTCCAAAAAACTTGACAGCCTTTGCCACGCTCCCAATTCCCTTTGCTTTCTTTTTTTCTCTTTTTTCTTTTTAAATTTTTTGTTTTCAAAATTTATGTATGCGGAACGCAGTGAAGCATAAATTTTAAATGCCTTACTATGTCAAATTTTGAAATCAAGACGCATCAACCCGGAAGAACCTACAACAAACCGCACTTTTTTATACTGAATAAAGGCTTGAATAGTGGTAAACCGATGCGCAAACCTTGCCCGAATTGCTTTGTAATTAAAGCAGCAACCGAAGAACAGATCCAAACACTTTTTTATATGTGTTTATCGCTTAAAATTGGGCGTTATTTCGAATACTATTTAAAAGGAAGTGTTATCCCATTTATAACTATAAATGATTGTTTTAAGGTGCTTAAAAACGCTTATTTCAATCAAAAGAATAATGCGGATGCACTAGAAAAACACATCCAAATTTTAAACCAGATTCAACAACGTGAAGAAAACCTAAAACAAAGTTTGGAAGCTGTAAAAAATTTAAAAGTTGCTTTTATCCAAAGCTATTTTAGGGATAATAGTAAAAGGGGGTAAAAGGCTGTAAACAAGGAGCTAAACCCCAAAAAGAGCGAACAATTTCGTATCTTTGTCGTTATATAATAAAGAGGTTTTAGTTGAGTGTTAAGTGCTTCATAAAATTAAAGAAAATACATTTTAATGTAATGAAATTGAGAATACAAATCCCTCCAATAATTATGAATAAAGATATTTTTTATACAATTAGATTCTGTCTAATTACACAGTAATGCTTCAACGAAGAAGCAGGTAAATTTTTTTAAAATATGGTGAATATTAAACCCCTCGAACGTAGTAATCCGCAGGACATAGCTGCGCCAAAAAAATTCTATGCAAAAGCAATTTCAACAGGTTTAATTGACTTTGAAAGACTTGCTTATTTAGTGTCAAATCAATGTACAGTTCGTGAATCGGATTGTTATGCTGTTTTACGAGCTTTAGAGCACAATATCATTGATGAATTGAAACAAGGTAAGGTTATTCAATTAGGTGGCTTAGGGAATTTTCAAGTAGGTGTCAAATCTAGTGGCGAAACATTAGCAGAAGATGTAAGTGCAAATAGTGTAAAAAAAGCACATATGAATTTTAGACCTGGTGCTAAATTGAGAGATATGTTAGAAATTATGAAATACACATTAATTCCTGCATAGTATTCAAGTTTAAATAAGTTAGTTTCATTTTAAAAAAGCCTTAGCATTACCCAATGTTAGGGCTTTTTTATTATAATAAACCAACAAAACCATTTAATGATCACACCATATTTATACTAATAAAGTCAAAAAAGCATTCGCATATTTCGCTAAAACCATTTAATAAATTTAAAATTTAATATAATCCCATTTTGGAGGGGGGGAAAATTGGGAAAAACGATAAAAATTCGACTGAAATTAAAAAAAAAATTAGAGTACACTCCAGTAAAAGGACTGATTTAAAGGTATTTTGATGAATTGTTTTACTGTTTTAGATGTGTTTTGTAGTATAGATAATCATCTTAAATCGACACTTTTTATAAGTGCCTTATTTGTTGTACTTATGTTGTACCCTTTGTGTTTTGTGTTTGTTAATCCCTTTAAAATAAAGGGATATATGGATTACTAAATTTTATGAGGTGTTGTGTACAGTTATTTTACTCTCTCATAAATCATCTCGGCATTCCCACATACAATTTCGTTCATTGTTCCATTTTCAAGTAATTCTCCTGTATTTGTTATATGTATAAGGTTTTTAGATTTATCGAATCCAATATTCCAGACTTGATTATCAGAATAAATTAATTCACTGGTTGTAGGAAATCTGTAATCAATATTTCCAAGAAGTTTAATATTCTCAGTTTTAATTAATGTTCTTTTTTTTGATTCTTTATTTTCTTCATAGAATTCAATTTTTTTATCTGAAATAATTAATATTTTGTCAAAACTACTTGTTTTGTCGGTTGAACTTATTCCCCAATTCGTACCAGTGCTTTTCCATTTCCAAACTCCTTGCATGTTACTAAAGAGATTATTAATTATAATATTTTTTAATGAGTCAGATTTTTTTAAAGATATCTGTCCAATTTCACTTTCTGGATTTTTCTTGTGGCAGAAATAAAAACTAATATATGCTCTTTCTACATATGATCTTTCAATTTCAGGATAATCAACCTCAATGTTAGACTTACTCAAATTGTCGTTAGCTCTAGTAAAAAACATTTTTTGAACTGAGTCTATTCTTTGAGTTTGTCCATAATTATGAATGGAATTCAAAATAATAATGATTACTAAAATTTTTCTCATAATTGTACACAACGGTTTTGTGTATGATTTCGTTGCGTGTTTAAGCAACTAATTTAGCAAATACAAACCGAATAGAAAATCCGCTAGGATTTTCGTAAGTAGGCGAGTACTAGCAATGAATTATACACGGTGTTACCTGCTGGCTTTTAGATTTTTTCATTTCCAAATTCTCTATTAAAATCTCGGACTCTTTTTTCGGGATATTCGTATTCTGCGTTCATCAGTAAATCTCTCCAGTCAGTTCGAGTCAGTTCAATCATTTTTTCCAGATGATTTATCTCCTTTTTTCCAGCAAATATTAATGCTCGGACAATTCTGTGACTTCTAAATTCTTTATTGGATTTAATCAACTTTTGAATTTTCCTTTTTGCCTCTCCAGAGTTCTTTCCGTAATCAGATTCAAGCTTTTTTTTGATGTCAGCAGGATATAAATTCAGATTCAGTGTTTTTTGGTCAGAGTCCGATTCCAATTTCAAATCAGGATTTATAATTTCAATGATTTTCCCATAGCCAATTGTTCGACTTCCCTCACAAAACTTAAATTCCAAGTTTTCATATAGTCGTTTTGAAAAGTATTCAGTTCCTAAAATTGCTATTTCAGCCTTTATCTTTTCTCCAGGTTTAACAATTTCTTTTCCGATATAAGTTTGATTTCCAGAAGTCAAATATTCAGGATAATTGTCGAATTCAATATGTGGTCTGTAATTCGAACGTGTAGGTGTTTTTCTGCCACCTTGTTCTGATGTCAAAAATTTTAATTCGGCTATGAAGTCAACTTGTTTCACGATGGTTTTGTATTATACTGAAATAGGTTGACCATTTTTTT
>NZ_JBFHHX010000040.1:0-24692 GCF_041596795.1 Lutibacter sp. | reverse complement strand
TTTTTTTATAGTATAGAAATTGAGTTTTTAAACTAAATCAATATTGTAAAAACCTCCTTTATTCTCTTTTCTATTTTTTGAAAACTGGGTAATTAAATAGGCTGTAGTAATTAAATTACGTAGTTCACACAAATCAACTGATAGTTCGGAATAATCATACAATCGTTTATTGTCTTCATATAAAACGCGTAATTTTCTTTCTGCACGTAATAAACGTTCATTGGAACGAACTATTCCAACATAATTACTCATAATAGTTTTTACTTCATTTCTATCATGTGTAATAAGTACTTTTTCCATATTTTTAACAACACCACTATCATTCCAAACAGGTACTTTGCCTGGTGCTTTTATTTTAGGAAACCTTTTTGTTAAATTTTCTACTGCGTTATGACTAAAAACTAGGCCTTCTAGTAATGAATTTGAAGCTAATCTATTGGCACCATGAAGTCCAGATCGTGTTACTTCGCCACTAGCATATAAGTTTTTAATAGAAGTTTTTGCTTTTTTATTTACGTTTATTCCACCACAAATATAATGTTGCGCCGGTGATACTGGAATAAAATCTTTTCGAATATCAATTCCTAAACTTTTACATTTTTCAGTAATATTAGGAAAATGCTTTTTAAACTTTTTGTAATCAATATGCGTACAATCTAAAAATACGTTTGGAGCTCCACTTTTTTTAAGTTCACTATCAATAGCTCTTGCAACAATATCACGTGATGCTAATTCTTCACGCTCATCATATTTCTGCATAAAGCGTTCACCGTGAAAGTCTCTTAATATAGCGCCTTCACCTCTTACGGCTTCTGATATTAAAAAAGCGGGATATTCTCCGGGATTGTATAATGCAGTTGGATGAAATTGTATAAATTCTACATCTGAAATTTCTGCTTTAGCACGGTAAGCCATTGCTATACCATCTCCAGTAGCAACAATTGGATTGGTTGTTGTAATATACACCTGACCGTTTCCACCAGTTGCAATTAAAGTAACTTTAGCTGAAAAAGTTTTTACAATATTCTTTTTTTCATCTAAAACATAAGCTCCAAAGCAAGTTATTTTTTCTTTTCGTTTTGTTGGTTGTTTTTTAACTTGGTGTTCTGTAATTAAATCAATAGCGTAATGATAGTTTAAAAAGTCTATATTTTCGGCTTTTTCAACTTGTTCAATTAATGCTCTCTCAATTTCTGCCCCAGTAATATCTTTATGGTGTAAAACTCTATCTTGCGAATGTCCGCCTTCTCTACCAAGAGAATAATTGCCATCTGCTGTTTTATCAAAATTAGTTCCCCAATTTATTAATTCTTGTAATCTATCAGGTGCAGATTCTACAACCATTTTAACTACTTCTTCATCGCAAATTCCATCACCAGCAATTAATGTATCTTCAATATGTTGTTCAAATGAATCGACTGTTTTGTCCCAAACTGTAGAAATTCCACCTTGTGCATATTTTGTATTGCACTCATTCTTTTCGTTTTTAGTGATTATGGTAACTTTAGCATTTTTAAATTTATTTGCAATTTTTAATGCAAATGATAAGCCTGCAATTCCAGATCCTATTACTAAAAAATCTGTTTTGTGAATTTTCTTTTCAGCGTTCATTTAGTTTTTATTTAGATAGCTCTAGCATTCTTTCAATTGAAACTAGTGCTTTTTTGCTTAATTCTTCATCAACTTCAACAAAAGGAAGTTCGTGTTTTAAGCATAAATATAATTTTTTCATAGTGTTCATTTTCATATAAAAACACTCGCTACAGTTACAACTGTCGTCTTCAACAGGCGCAGGAATTAAAACTTTATCAGGCGAGTCTTGGCGCATTTTATGTAAAATTCCAACTTCGGTAGCTACAATAAATGTTTTTGCTTTGCTAGTTTTTACATAATTTAATAAGCCAGAAGTAGATCCAACATACTTAGCTACTTTTAGTAAATGAGCTTCAGATTCTGGATGAGCAATAATTTCAGCACCTGGATTTTCGGCATATAAAGCTAAAATTTTATCAATAGAAAAAGCTTCGTGAACCATACAAGCACCATCCCATAAAACCATATCTCTACCTGTTTTTTTAATTAGCCAAGCACCTAAATTTCTATCTGGAGCAAAAATTATAGGTTGATCTTTTGGAATTGAATTTATTATTTTTTCAGCGTTTGATGAAGTACAAACAATATCAGTTAATGCTTTTATTTCTGCCGAAGTATTTACATAAGAAACTACTATGTGATTTGGATGTTTCTTTTTAAAAGCTGCAAATTCTGAAGGTGGACAAGAATCTGCCAAGGAACAACCCGCTTTTAAATCTGGCAATAATACTTTTTTAGTTGGATTTAAAATTTTAGCGGTTTCTGCCATAAAATGTACACCAGCAAACACAATAATATCAGCGTTTGTAGTGGCTGCTTTTTGTGCCAATGCTAAGCTGTCTCCAACAAAATCAGCGATATCTTGAATTGCATCTTCCTGATAATAATGCGCAAGAATTACAGCGTTTTTTTCCTTTCTTAATTTGTTAATTTCCTGAACATAATCAATGTTTTTAGGTGTTTCAACATCTAAGAATCCCTTTTCTTGTAAATTTTTTGTTGCTTTTTCTAGTTGTGTCATAAAATAATTTTATTTGATAAGTACAAATAATATACCAAACAATCGGACTTAAAAAATCCGATTGTTTAGGTAAGTGCAATTTATAAAAAGTTATAGTTTTAGACAAGCAATACTTGCTGGGTTGGTTTTATTGAATTTTATATCTCCAACCAAACTTATCTTCCGCTAAATTTCTTTGAATATCTGTAATGCTTTTTTTGATAAAAGAGGCATAGCTATTTTCAACTTTAGGAAGTTCAAATTTTTCACCTTTATGGGCAAAACCTAAAATTGGACTAATAACAGCAGCTGTACCAGCACCAAACATTTCTAAAAGCTCACCTTTTTTAGCAGCTTCAACAATTTCTGTTACTTTAATTGGTCTAACTTCAACTTTTATCCCTTTATCTTGGGCAAATTGAATAATACTTTTACGTGTAACTCCATCTAAAATACGTTCGCTTGTTGGTGCAGTTAATAAAGTATCATTCACTCTAAAAAATACGTTCATTGTACCGGCTTCTTCTAATAATTCGTGTGTAGAAGCATCTGTCCATAAAACTTGTTGATAGCCTTGTTGTGCAGCTAATTTTGCTGGATAAAACGATGCTGCGTAATTTCCTGCAGCTTTTGCGTAACCAACACCTCCGTTAGCAGATCTACTATATTTATCTGCAATTTCAACTCTAACTTCACCAGCATAATACGCTTGAACTGGCGAGCAAATAATCATAAATTTATAATTAGTTGATGACGATGCAGAAACACAATTTTCGGTTGCAATAACAAACGGACGAATATATAATGAGTTGCCTTCTCCTTTTTGCACCCAATCCTTATCTAGTTTTAATAATTCTGTTAATCCTTCAAAGAAATATTCTTTTGGAAATGCAGGCATATCTAAACGTTCAGCAGATTTATTTATACGTTCTTGGTTTTGATCTGGTCTAAATAACCAAATATCATTATTATCATCTTTGTAAGCTTTCATTCCTTCAAAAACAGCTTGTCCATAATGAAAAACTTTTGCAGAAGGATCAAATAAAATTGGCTGGTAAGGTCTAATTTTTGGGGTTTGCCAAGCTCCGTTTTCATAATCACACTCAAACATATGGTCGGTAAATACTTGACCAAATTTTAAATTATTAAAATCAACAGATGAAATCTTTGATTTTGTTGTTTTTTCAATATGTAAAGCCATAATTTTTGTTAATTTAATTTAAACAAAATTACTTAAATATTTTTATTTGTAATTTTGTTTTGTACAAAGCGTACTACCTTATTTTTAATATATTTGGTAAAAATATTCAATAAAATAATAACAATAAAATAAATTTACATTATTAGTAGGTTTTTATACCTTTTTTTTGATTATAATATAAAAATTAAAATTTCAAATAAAAGCTTAAGTATCTAATAATTAGTTTTTTATATAATTTATACTCTTGGAAAGAAAAGTAATAGTTACAGCCGATGGTTCATCAACAATTCATATAAGTGAATGGGATGAAAACTACCACTCTAAACACGGCGCCATACAAGAAGCAAAACACGTTTTTATTAAAAGTGGATTGTCACTTTTTTCAAATGCAGATATTTCTATTCTAGAAATTGGGTTTGGAACGGGGTTAAATAGTTTTATCACATTTTTAGAAGCCGAAAGATTTAAGTTAACTATTAATTATGTGGGTGTGGAAGCATATCCTGTTTCTTTTGAGGAAGTTAATTGCTTAAATTATGTTACGCAATTAGAGGCCACAGAATTTGAAGCTGTTTTTAATAAAATGCATCAACAAAAATGGGAAATTAAGGCAGATATTACACCTAATTTTTCACTAACAAAAAGACAGCAGTTTTTTAATGATATTGATGATGTAAATGCATTTAATTTAATATATTTTGATGCTTTTGGAGCAAGAGTTCAGCCAGAATTATGGACTGAAGAGATTTTTCAGAAAATGTATACAGCTTTAAAAACAAATGGCGTTTTAGTAACTTATAGCGCAAAAGGGAGTGTAAGAAGAGCTTTACAAACTGTAGGTTTTTTAGTGGAAAAATTACCTGGTCCTCCTGGAAAAAGAGAAATGTTACGCGCAACAAAAAAATAAATAAACTGGTATGACAAATAGATTTAAAAAACCAAAAAAACCAAATTATAAAAGAGGAATTATTTTAGTATTAGCCTTATTTTTAATATTGTATTTATGGTTAAATGTTGAAAGTATAGTTACAGCATTATTTTCTAAATAAATAGTTATTTTTTATAAGTTCTACCTTTCCAATTATAGTTTGTGAAAAATGACAAAAATGCTATAAAAACTGTGAAAAAAGGATATAGTATACTTGTTATTGGAAAATAGGAGCGTGAATTGTTGATTTTTAAAAATTGTGAGGTTTTGTTGATTAAAATAAAATCTAACAACATTTTTTGGATAAATACAATACATAAAACTAGCCAATAAAACGGATAAATAAAAGCAAAAATTGTTACCAAAACAAGCAATAAATTTTCAAGGAATACTAGAGCGCCAACTAATTTCGCAAAATTATTTTTATAATGGCCAGCTTTTGAAGCCCAACGTATTTGTTGGTTTATAAACTTTTTCCAACTTGTTTCAGAATTAGTGACAATAATGGCTTCTTCATTTTTTAAAAAAACTATTTTCTCAGGGTGTTTTTCAATCATTTTTTCCAGTAAAAAAATATCATCACCGCTTGCAATATTTTCATTTCCTAAAAATCCATTTAATTTATTAAATATGTTTTTAGAATAACACAAATTTGCTCCATTACACATAAACGGTTTTTTAATTCCAAATGCGCCAATTGTACTTCCAATTAAACTGATAAAGTTTAAATTTTGGAAATGAAATAAAAAGGAAGATTTTGGTTTAAATTTTACTGGGGCACTTATAAAATATGGTTGTTTTTTTTCAATAATCTGATTAAAGCTTTGCAACCAATTTACTGGAACTTCACAATCGGCATCTGTAGTAACAATCCAATTTAGTTTTGAGTGTTTTATTCCTAATGAAATAGCATCTTTTTTTGGTGAAGTAAAATTTTTAAGAGAATGAATAAGGGAAATATTTAATTGAGGAAATTGAACTTGAAATTTTTTTATAATCAATTCAAATTCATCATCCGAATGATCGTTTATCAAAATAATTTCAAATAAATTAATTGGATAATTTAATTTTGAAAACGAAGTTAATAAGGTTTCTAAATTTTCAGCTTCATTTCTAAAAGCAACAATAATAGAAAAGGTGTTTTTTGCAGGAGAATTTTTATAAGTTGATGTTTTTAACTTATTAAAACCTAGTATAAAAGTAAAAACAAGTACAGTATAACTAATAGAAATAAATGCAATAATAAAAATCATTCGCTTTTTATAAGTTTAAAATTTAATACAAATATACTTCCAATTAGTGCCGGAATTGCAAAATTTAATATCCACATTAAGGTTGTAATTGTTAAAATTGTAAGTTCATTAATTCCAACAAAACTAAATAGCCAAACTGCTATAGATCCTTTTATAACCCAATCGAAAATTGCTAAACTAGGAATTATAGAAGCTATAAAATACATACAGAACACTAAATTTATTGCGGTAAAATAATCGATATTAACTCCAAATATAAAGAGCAGTAATAAAAATTGATGTGAAAAAAACACGTATCGTAAAAATGAAAGAGAAATTATTTCAAAATAGATTTTTGCTGAGATAGTTTTTAAATAATGTCCAATTTTAAAGAACTTAAATTTTTTTAAAATAAAAATTGCGATAACAACTATTAATACAATTAAAATTATTTTTAAAAAATTTACCTCAGGATGCTTAAAACTATATTTATTTAATAAAAATACAATTCCTAAAATACCAAAAAGCACCGTAATTGTTAACTGACTTATATTACCTATAAAGTTTAAAAGTACTATTTTTTTTCGTGTTCCTTTTTTAAAATATAGAGCTTTTGCGCCATACTCACCAATTCTGTTGGGTGTAATTATAGATGCTGTTAACGAAGCAAAACATTGCTTATAAGCATCAAAAAAAGAAATTTTCTTTTCTATACTTGCTAGTTTTTTCCATTTAAATATTTCTAAAATCCAATTAGCATCGGTAAATACTAATACAATTAAAAAATACCAAATACTTGTTGCAAATACTAAAGAGAGTTGTGCTGTAAATTGCTCAAAAGACAGCAATTTATTAGAGACTAATTTTTCAACTAAAAAATATATGGCGCCAACTACAATTAGCAGTTTTATAAGGATAAATAGTATGCGTTTATAATTGTTCAATATATTGTACATTTGGCTTTACAAATAAACAACTAATTGAGTTCAGAAAAAATTATATTAGGAATTGATCCCGGAACAACCATTATGGGGTTTGGGTTAATAAAAGTGGTAAATAAAAAAATGGAATTAATTGTTTTAGACGAATTAATTCTAAAAAAATATGACGACCATTATTTAAAACTAAAATTTATTTTTGAACGTACTATTCATTTAATTGAAACCTATAAGCCTGATGAAATTGCTATAGAAGCCCCTTTTTTTGGTAAAAATGTGCAATCTATGTTAAAATTAGGTAGAGCGCAAGGAGTTGCAATGGCTGCAGGTTTAACTCGAGAAGTTCCAATAACCGAATATTCGCCAAAAAAAATTAAAATGGCAATTACGGGAAATGGAAATGCGAGTAAAGAGCAGGTTGCTAAAATGTTACAAAGTTTACTAAAAATAAAAGAATTACCATCAAATTTAGACGCAACAGATGGCTTGGCCGCTGCAGTTTGTCATTTTTATAACAGCGGTAAAGTGAGTTCAGATAAAAATTACTCAGGCTGGGCGTCCTTTGTAAAGCAAAACGAGAAACGAGTTTCAGAATGATTGTTATTTTGTTCAAGTATTAAGTATTTAAACTTTCCAACTAAACAATTACATCACATTCGTAAAATTCATATTTTTTTTCAATTACCAATTGGCGATGTTCTCTAAATAAATGATATTCTTTAGAGTTTTCCATTTTAACTCTATCTTCTTTAGATTTCCAATATTCAACTAAAAAATATCTATTTTCCTCATTTCTATCTTTAAAAATATGAAAATGATCTAATCCTGCAGGTTTTGCTTCTGTTAACTCTTCAAATTTTTGAAGTTCAACAAACGAAATTCCTTCGCCTTCTTTAACCTTAAAAGAAACAATATAAGTATACATAATGGTTGACGTTTTCTCAAATTTACAATACCAATTTGATTAAAAAGGTAACAAAAATCACTTTTTGTCAGTTTTTATTAAAAGTGTACATTTATAAAACCTAATTAATTAATTGTGGCCGGAATCTATATTCACATACCATTTTGTAAACAAGCTTGTTATTATTGCGATTTTCATTTTTCCACCTCTTTAAAAAGGAAAGAAGAAATGTTAGCGTCTTTAAATAAAGAGTTATTTTTAAGAAAAGATGAGTTAAAAAACGAAATAATTGAAACCATTTATTTTGGTGGCGGAACACCATCATTACTTTCAATTGAAGAAATAGAAGAATTACTAAGTACAATTTATAAAAACTATGATGTAATTACAAATCCAGAAATTACGATAGAAGCAAATCCAGATGATTTATCTGAAGAAAAAATTAGTGCCTTATCAAATACCCAAATAAACAGATTAAGTATTGGAATTCAATCTTTTTTTGATGATGATTTAAAGTTTATGAATCGTGCACATTCTGCAGATGAATCTAAAGAATGTTTAAAAATTGTAAAAAAATATTTCCATAATATTACCATCGATTTAATTTATGGAGTTCCAAATATGACCAACCAAAAATGGCTGAAAAATTTACAAATGGCTTTTAATTTTGGCGTTCCACACATTTCTAGTTATGCATTAACAGTTGAAGAAAAAACAGCATTAGATTCGTTTATTAAAAAAGGAACAGTTCCACCTGTAGATGAAAACTTAGCATTAGAACATTTTAATATATTGGTTTCAGAAACTGAAAAAAATGGGTTTGTACAGTATGAAATTTCAAATTTTGGAAAACCAAATTATTTTTCAAAACATAATACTTCTTATTGGTTAGGTGAAAAATATTTAGGCATTGGGCCATCTGCACATTCTTATAATTTATTAGAAAGAGCTTGGAATGTTTCTAACAATGCAAAATACATAAATTCATTAAAAGAGAACGTTTTACCGCTTCAAATAGAAGCATTAACTGGTAATAACCGATTTAATGAATATATTATGACAGGGTTACGAACAATTTATGGTGTTTCATATGAAAAAGTTGAAAAAGATTTTGGAGCGTTGCGTTTGCAAAAATTAAAGGAAAATGCAAGGCCTTTTATAGAAAAAGGATTGCTAGAAATTAAATTAGGAACGTTTTCATCTGCAACATTAATAACCACAAAAAAAGGTAAATTTTTGGCAGATGGTATAGCTAGTGATTTATTTATAATTTAAAAACAATGCTTACCTTTGAGTAAGAACAATAAATATGGATTTACTTTTTGGAATTTTGTTAGGAGTTTCATTAACCTATTTAGGAGTGTCATTTTTTAATAAAAAAAATGATGTTCAAAAAATAGAAAAGCAATCTGTTGTATTGTTGGAGAAAATTAAAAGTGTTTGTAAGCTAATTTCTGTAGAGGGAGATTTTGCAGAAATTTATCATTATGTTGATACTAAAAATCATTTTTTAAAATTAATATCTAGTAAAAAGAAAGCTATTTTATTAATTAATGCTAAAGTGCATATAGGTTACGATTTAACTCAAATTAAGCTTAAAGCTAATACCGAAAATAAAGAAATTATTTTAACCCATTTTCCAGAACCTATAGTTCTAACCATAGAAACAGATGTTAGATATTATGATAAAGTTGATGGGTTGTTTAATAAATTTAATGCAACAGATTTAACAGCTTTAAATAGTGATGCTAAAAACTTTATTATTGAAAAAATTCCTGCAAGTGGATTAATAGATTCAGCCAAAAAAGAAGCCTTAGATACTATTTTAATGATTGAACAATTATTAGAAACATCGGGTTGGAAATTTAACTATTCGCAATTAGAATTTCCAAATATTAAAACTAAAAAGAAACTAAATTAAGGTGAATATAGAAGAATTTAGAACCTATTGCTTGTCAAAAAAATATGTAACAGAAAGTTTTCCGTTTGACCATAAAACGCTGGTTTTTAAAGTGGCCAATAAAATGTTTGCGCTCTCCGGATTAGAGCATTACCCAGCCTCTGTAAATTTAAAATGTAATCCAGAAAAAGCTATTGAATTACGAGAGCAATATTCCGAAATTACAGAAGGTTACCATATGAGTAAAGTACATTGGAATACCGTAATAATTGAAGGGAAACTACCTAATAAACTAATTAAAGAATTAATAGATCATTCGTACAATTTGGTTGTAAAAGGCTTAACAAAAAAATTACAAAAAGAGCTAGGGTTTCTTTAATTGCTCTAAAAGTGCAAAAGATAAAGTTGCAAAGTAACAAGGTAAGAAGCACTTTAAGTTTAATTATTAATGCTAATGTTTTTTCTTATAATCAGAAGGTGTAACACCTTTTACCGCTTTAAATTTTCTATTAAAATTAGCTAAGTTGTTAAAACCAGATTTATAGGAAATTTCGGTAATACTTAAATCGTTATTTTTAGTTAATAATTTACAAGCATTTCCAATTCTAATATCAATTAAAAAATTAACAAAAGTTTTTGTTGTTCGTTGTTTAAAGTATCTACAAAATGCGTTTGGAGTCATATTTGCAATGTCAGCAACATCATTTAAAGTAATTTCTTTATGAAAATTATCCATTGTATATTTAAAAATATCACTCATTCTTTTACCTTCATCACCAGCATATTTTTTCAAATTAATCATAGAAGATAATTTCTTTTTTTTAGCCTTAGAAATTAAATTCAATATTTCAATAAAAAGTTTAAATTGTTCAAATTTAGAATTGGTTTTCATAGCTTTAAGAAATTCGGCTAGTTCAATTTTATCCGATAAAACTTCAAAACCAAGGTCTGCACTATTAAAAAAGTATTGAAAATGTTCAAATTCTGGTAACTCAAAAAAATAGTCGCCAAAAGAACTTTTTGTAAAAAACAAGCAAATTATATCGCAAACTTCCTCGCAACTTTCGTCTCTTTTAAAAACGTGAGGCAAATTTGAACCAATAACAAAAATATCATTCTTTTTAAAATCGCCCACGCAATCGCCAATTATAAAAGTACCATCACCTTCTGCAATTAGGGTAATTTGTATTTCTTTATGTTGGTGTAATTTTTCGTAAAAAGTCTCGCCTTTATATTCTTCTGTATATAAAGTAACATTTTCAGGTTTTGGAATAGTAAATGGAAAAACTTTCATAAAAAACTATTATTTGTATCAAAATTAATTTATTTTTTCAATAAATAATTAATTTAAGGTAGAATAATACTGTTTTTTGTTTAAAATAGTATCAAATTCATTATTTTTTATCTATCAGAAAGGAGTGTAATAATTCATTTACAAATAGTTATTGGTTAAATTTTGTATTGTAATACTAATATTTTAGTATTAATTTAGGCCAAAATATGTTCACAGCTTTAATTTTAGAAAAAGCAATTTAAAATAGTAAAAAAGTGAAGTTGGGTGTTTCCTTTCAGGTCGCGCTTTACGTTAAATCTTTTTTAAATTTCGCTATTTAAAAAAGGATATCACTGCAATCGCTAACACAAAAAGAGAACGTATTATTAAATGATGTATCACAAATCAAACACTCAAAATAACTGTTGAAAATGACTACCGGAAAAAACTATATTGGAAATTTATTATCATCCACAGGAAAGAAAACATTTAAAACTTTTAATCCGCAAACAAATATTGAAAACGAAACTGTATTTACAGAAGCATCGTTAGTAGAAATTGAAAAAGCAGTTGAACTTGCTTCAGAAGCTTTTAATACTTTTAAGTCAATTCCTGGAGAAAAAAAATCCGAATTTTTAAATGAAATTGCAAACCAAATATTAGAATTAGGCAATGAATTAATAGAAATGTATAGTTCAGAAACAGGTTTGCCAGCAGGTAGAGCAGAAGGTGAAAGAGGAAGAACAGTATTTCAATTGCGTAGTTTTGCAAATTTAGTAAAAGAAGGTTCTTGGGTAGAAGCAACCATTGATACAGCCGATGAAAATAGGCAGCCAATTCCAAAAGTAGATATTAGAAAAATGTTGTTACCATTAGGGCCAGTAGTGGTTTTTGGTGCAAGTAATTTTCCGTTAGCATACTCAACCGCTGGAGGAGATACAGCAGCGGCGTTTGCAGCAGGTTGTCCGGTAATTATAAAATCGCATCCAATGCATGCTGGAACTGGAGAATTAGTAGCTTCGGCAATTATAAAGGCCGCTGAGATTACAGGAATGCCAAATGGTGTTTTTTCAAATTTAAACAGTAGTGGAATAGAAGTTGGTGAAGTTTTAGTAAAACATCCTAGTGTAAAAGCAGTTGGTTTTACAGGAAGTATTCGAGGAGGAAGAGCCTTATATGATTTAGCAGCAAAGCGCCCAGAACCAATTCCGGTATTTGCAGAAATGGGAAGTGTTAATCCAGTTATAATATTACCAAATTCAGCTAAATTAAAAGGAGATTTTTGGGCAAAATTATACGCAGGTTCTATTACTTTAGGCTCTGGTCAGTTTTGCACAAACCCGGGATTAATTTTAGGAATTAAGAGTGTTGATTTGGATAATTTTATTAAAAAACTATCGGAAGAAATTATAAAAATTGAACCATCGTGTATGCTACATCCTAATATTATTGGAGCTTATGAAAGTAATAAAGCTAAGATGTTAGAGCAGAAAGGATTGCATACAGCAGCCGCAGTAAATAATGATGTTTCAAAAAATTATGGAAGACAAATAGTTACCACAGTTGAGGGAGCAACGTTTTTAGAAAATTCAACCTTGCACCAGGAAGTTTTTGGACCTTTTTCTATGGTTGTTCAATGTGAAAATAAAGCTCAATTAGAAGAGATTATTTCAAAATTAGAAGGACAATTAACTGGAACCATTTTAGCGGAAAATGAATTAGAAAACTATCCTGCAATTATTAGCGCATTACAAAATAGAGTGGGCCGTATTATTTTTAATGGAGTTCCAACAGGTGTAGAGGTTTGTCCAGCAATGGTTCACGGAGGTCCATATCCGGCATCAACAGATAGCAGATTTACTGCAGTTGGTACAAATTCAATTAAACGTTGGGTACGTCCTTTTAGTTATCAAAGTTGGCCAAATAGTTTATTACCTGCCGAATTAAAAAATGAGAACCCATTAAATATTATTCGTTATGTAGATGGAGAACCAACTAAAAACCCAATAAAATAATAAAGTATATTTTCAATTTGAACGAAATAAAAAAAAGCTTTTCCATTTTTGGAAAAGCTTTTTTTATAATTATAAAAGACTAGAATTAGTCTCTTTTTTCTCTTGGTTTTCTGTCTCTGTCACCACCGCGGTTGTCTTTACCACGATTATCACGTCCACCACCATTTCTTTTATCATCTCTTGGAGGTCTTTCCACAAAACCTTCAGGTTTTGGTAGTAAGGCTTTTCTTGAAACTTTATCTTTTCTAGTTTTAGGATCTTTTCCAAAGTATTTTACATCAAAAACATCACCCATATTTACAACATCAGTAACATTATCTGTACGTTCCCAAGCTAACTCAGAAATGTGTAATAAAACTTCATTTCCTGGAGCTTCTTGATATTCAACAACAGCACCAAAATCAAGCATTTTTATAACTTTAACTTCATAAATGCTACCAACTTCTGGTTTAAACATTAACGAGTTAATCTTATCTAAAACAGCATCAATTCCAGCTTGGTTAGTTCCTAAAATTTCAACAATACCTTCGCCAGTTAATGGATCTTCATTAATAACAATAGTAGTTTTTGTTTCTTTTTGTAATTCTTGAATTACTTTTCCACCTGGTCCAATTAATGCTCCAATAAAGTCGTTTGGAATAACTTTAGTTACCATTTTAGGTGCATGAGGTTTTACATCAGCATTTGGTTTTGCAATAGTATCGGTAATTAAACCTAAAATATGTAAACGTCCATCGCGTGCTTGTTTTAAAGCTTTTACTAAAATTTCATAGGATAAACCTTTAATTTTAATATCCATTTGACAAGCAGTAATTCCGTCTGCAGTACCAGTAACTTTAAAGTCCATGTCTCCTAAATGATCTTCATCACCTAAAATATCGCTTAATACAGCGTAACGATCTCCGTCAGAAATTAATCCCATAGCAATACCTGAAACTGGTTTTTTCATTTGAATACCAGCGTCTAATAACGCCATTGTTCCAGCACAAACAGTTGCCATTGATGATGAACCGTTAGATTCTAATACTTCAGATACAACTCTTACAGTATACGGACAATCTGTTGGGATCATTCCTTTTAATGCGCGTTGTGCTAAGTTTCCGTGTCCAACTTCTCTACGTGAAGTTCCTCTTAATGGGCGAGCTTCACCGGTTGAGAAAGGAGGGAAGTTATAATGTAAATAAAAAGACTCTTCACCTTGGTATGAAGGCATATCAATTTGATTAGATTCTCTAGATGTTCCTAAAGTAACTGTTGCTAAAGCTTGAGTTTCTCCTCTTGTAAAGATTGAAGAACCGTGAGTTGATGGTAAATAATCTACTTCACACCAAATAGGACGAATTTCTGTAGTTTTTCTACCATCTAAACGTAAACCTTCATCAAGAGTTAAGTTACGTATAGCACTTTTTTCAGTTTTAGCATAGTAATAAGAAATTAAATTTCCTTTTTCAGCTAATTCTTCTTCAGTAAAAGTTGCTTTAAATTCTTCTTTTATAGCAGCAAAAGCATCACTTCTTTCGTGTTTTGCGCTTCCTGCTTTTGCAATATCGTATACTTTTTGATATGCAAATTCGTGAGCTCTTTTTTCAATTTCTTCGTCAGTTTCAGCAACTTCGTAAGTTCTTGTTTCTTTTTTACCCACAGCTTCAGCAAATGCTACCTGAACAGCACATTGTACTTTAATTGCTTCGTGAGCAAATTTAATGGCATCTGCCATTTCTTCTTCTGAAATTTCATTCATTTCACCTTCAACCATCATAACTGAATCAGCTGAAGCACCAATCATCATATCAATATCAGATAATTCTAATTGTGCTCTACTTGGGTTGATAATGAATTCTCCATCAATTCTTGCAACACGTACTTCTGAAATTGGAGTTTCAAAAGGAATATCACTTAAAATAATAGCAGCAGAAGCAGCTAAACCTGTTAATGCATCGGGCATTACATTTTCGTCATGAGACATTAACTGAATCATTAACTGTGTTTCTGCATGGTAATCTTTTGGAAATAACGGACGTAAAACACGGTCTACTAAACGCATTGTTAATACTTCTCCATCACTTGGTCTTGCTTCTCTTTTAAAGAAACCACCAGGGTATTTACCAGCTGCAGCAAACTTTTCTCTATAGTCTACAGTTAATGGTAAAAAATCTACTCCTGGACTTGCTGTGTAGTTTGAAACTACTGTACAAAGTAACATTGCGTCACCCATTCTAACAACAACCGACCCGTGAGCTTGTTTTGCTAATTTTCCAGTTTCCATAGAGATGGTTCTTCCATCTCCTAATTCAATAATTTGTGTATGTACCTTAGGTATCATAAATAAGTTTTAAAATTAATTAAACAATTGGTTTGTTGTTGTGTTGTGTTTGTACCAATGAAAAGTTTAATTTAAGCTTTCTTTTTAAGGATGAATATAATAAAAAAAGAGGCAATAAATTTGCCTCTTTTTAATAAAGAATATTATTTTCTTAATCCTAATTCCTGAATAATTTCACGATATCTTACAATATCTTTTTTAATTAAATAGTCTAATAAATTTCTTCTTTTACCTACTAATTTTACTAATGAACGCTCAGTATTGTAATCTTTACGATTTCTTTTTAAATGTTCAGTTAAGTGGTTAATTCTGTAAGTAAATAAGGCTATTTGACCTTCTGCTGAACCAGTATTTACAGCTGTTTCACCGTGCTTTGCAAAAATTTCTGCTTTTTTTTCTTTTGTTAAATACATGCTAACATTAATTTAATTTAATAATTTTTATGTAGAATAACAACACTTGTTGCTATCAGTCGGCAAATATACTACTATTATTTTGATAAACAATTAAATGATTTTTATTTATGTGTGTTGAAAATGAGAAACTTATACTTTGTAATATAATAAATAGATCTTTTTTTTCGTTTTATTAAACCTTTTAGTAATTTTTAGGTCTAAAGAAATAACTGAACAAAAAAATATTAATTAATAAAACAGATGAGATTATGAAAATTAAACATTTTAAAACATTCGCTTTTTTAGCGATAGGAAGTTTATTCTTTTTGAGTTGTGAAAATAATGACTCAAATACTGCAACCGATCCAATTGCTGCAGATGATGCAATAGCAATTGTTGAAGCTGATGATGTTTCTGAAGATGTAGGAAATTTAATTGATGATTATTTTGCCTTTGAAGAAGGGCTTTCTTCAAAAACGGATACATCTCTTAAAGGTTCTCCAAATTATTTGGATTGTATGACAAAAACAATTGTAATTGATGGAACCTTGGTAACCGTAACTTTAGATTTTGGTGAAGGATGTGAATTGCCAAATGGAAATATTTTAAAGGGTAAAATTATTTTAAGTCATAATTTGGATATGGAAGCACAGTCTAGAACAATATCTTTTAGTTATGAAAACTTTTATTTTAATGATTTAAGTGTTGAAGGAAGTAGCACTATGGTAAAATTAAAAGCTAATGATGCTGGAAACCCACAATCTTCATTTACATTTGATTTTAAAGTAACTTGGCCAGAAGGTGAATTTGTAAACAGAACTGGTACTAAAGTAAGAGAGTGGATAGAAGGTAATGATACCAGAGATTGGGAAGATAATGTTTATATAATTACTGGTAATTGGTCTACAACTTTTAAAGATGGTACTGTGTATTCAGCTACAATTGTAGAACCATTAAGAAGAGAAGCTACGTGTAGATATATTGTGAGTGGTACAGTTGATATTGTAAAAGGAACAAGTACAGGAACTTTAAATTTTGGAGATGGAACTTGTGATGATATTGCAATTTTCACCAATGATTTGGGTGAGGAAGTAGAAGTTACTTTAAAATGTGGAAAAGGATAGAAAATAGAAACGTAGATTAATAAATATTAATAAAAGAGCTTAATTTGATGTATTTAAATTAAGCTCTTTTTAATTATTTTCTAATTGGTAAATTTTGAATTAAATCTATATAGAGATTTATTTGTTTCTTTAAATTTTTTCGTTCAATAATTTTATCTAAAAAACCATGTTCTAATACAAATTCTGAACGTTGAAAACCTTCTGGTAAATCTTTTCCTGTAGTGTCTTTTACTACTCTTGGTCCTGCAAAACCAATTAAAGCATCTGGTTCAGCAATATTTATATCACCTAACATAGCGTACGAGGCGGTTGTACCTCCAGTTGTTGGGTCTGTAGATAAAGAAATGTATGGAATATTAGCATCAGATAATTGTGCTAATTTAGCAGATGTTTTAACTAACTGCATTAATGAATATGATGCTTCTTGCATTCTAGCTCCACCAGACTTTGAAATCATTAAAAAAGGAATTTTCTTTTTAATAGAGTAATCAATTGCTCTGGTAATTTTTTCACCAACTACACTTCCCATAGATCCTCCAATAAAAGCAAAATCCATAGCGGCAATTACTAAATCTTTTCCTAATGATTTTCCAACTGCGGTTCTTACGGCATCATTTAAATTTGTTTTCGCGTATGCTTCTTTTAGTCTATCCGTATATTTTTTTGTATCGGTAAAATTTAGAGGGTCTTTAGAGACCATGTCTTTATCAAATTCCTTAAATTCATTGTTATCAAATAGAATTTCGAAATATTCGGCACTTCCTATTCTAACGTGGTAGCCGTCTTCAGGGCTTACATAGTAGTTTTCTTTTAATTCGTCAGTATCAACAATTTTACCACTAGGGGTTTTATACCATAAA
The DNA here is from genome assembly GCF_041596795.1 of Lutibacter sp. Taxonomy (GTDB): domain Bacteria; phylum Bacteroidota; class Bacteroidia; order Flavobacteriales; family Flavobacteriaceae; genus Lutibacter. The sequence continues at coordinate 7,006 of NZ_JBFHHX010000040.1, read as the reverse complement.
CCTTTTGGTACGTCTTTTTTCTCGTCGGTAGGAGTTTGAATTCCTTTATCTTTTCTTTTAAACCAAGATGACATATAAAATTTTGTTTTAGTTGAAAATAGAGGTGCAAATTACTAAAAAAAACAAAGAGAACATATAAAAACATGTTCTCTTTGGTAAATTTTAAGTGTAATTGTATTAATTACAATGTATTTACGTTGTTTAAATCTTTAAAAGCTTGAGTTAATCTAGTTTTAAAAGTTAACTCACCTTCACGTACCCATTTTCTTGGATCGTACATTTTTTTGTTAGGTATGTCAGCTCCTTCTGGATTTCCAATTTGAGTTTTTAAATAATCAATATTGTTTACCATAAAATCTCTAATTCCTTCCATAAAAGCAAATTGTAAATCTGTGTCAATGTTCATTTTAATAACACCATAACCAATTGCTTCTCTAATTTCTTCTAAAGTTGAACCTGAACCACCGTGGAATACAAAATCTACTGGATTAGCAATAGTATTGTATTTTTCTTGAATGTATTTTTGAGAGTTGTCTAAAATTTTTGGTGTTAATTTTACGTTTCCTGGTTTGTAAACACCGTGTACGTTTCCAAAAGATGCAGCAATAGTAAAGTTATCGCTTACTTTTTTTAGTTCAGTATAAGCATACTCAACTTCTTCTGGTTGTGTATATAATTTTGAAGCATCAACATCAGAATTATCAACACCATCTTCTTCACCACCTGTAATTCCTAACTCTATTTCTAAAGTCATTCCCATTTTGCTCATTCTTTCTAGGTAAGTTTTGCAAATTTCAATGTTTTCAACTAATGGTTCTTCAGATAAATCAATCATGTGAGAACTGAATAATGGAATTCCATTTTCTTTGTAAAATTGTTCACCTGCATCTAATAACCCATCAATCCAAGGTAATAATTTTTTAGCACAATGGTCTGTATGTAAAATTGCTACAACTCCATAAGCTTCAGCTAATGTGTGTACGTGTTTAGCGCCTGCAATAGCACCTGCAATAGCTGCTTTTTCATTTGCATTTGATAATCCTTTACCTGCATTAAATTGTGCTCCACCATTTGAAAATTGAATAATAACTGGAGAATTTAATTCTTTTGCAGTTTCTAAAACAGCGTTAATTGTGTTTGATCCTATAACGTTAACAGCTGGTAATGCAAATTTTTTTGCTTTAGCCAATTGAAAAATTTCTTGCACTTTGCTACCTGTTGCAACTCCTGGTTTAATATTGTGACTCATAATGTATTAAGTATATAATTTAGTTTTTGACTTGTAGCAACAAAATTAAGGAATTATTAGGTTTAAACTAGTATTGAACTGAAAAAAAACGAAAACGAAATAGTTTTAAAATGGGTAACTAATACCAAAATTATATACGTTATTGGCAAAATTTGCGTGTTGAAACCATTTTTTTCCGTTATCTAAATAGGGTTCGTAGGTTTTAAATCCTAAATCCAATCTTAGTAAAATAAAACTTAAATCGTACCGAATTCCGAAACCTGTTCCTATGGCAATATCTTGTAAAGAGTTAAATCCAGTAAATTTTGCGTCGCTAGACGTTACGGTAGAATTTGTGATGTCCCAAATATTTCCTGCATCTACAAAAAGCGCTCCTTTTAAACTGTTTAAAACTTTAAAACGATATTCTAAGCTAGTTATAAATTTTAAGTTTCCAACATTATATTCTAAGCCACTTTGGGTAGATCCTGGACCTAAATCATAAATTTTCCAAGCTCTTAAATCGTTTGGACCTCCAATAAAATAGCTTCTGCTAAAAGGCATAGTACTAGAATTATTATAAGGAACTGCAACTCCTAAAAAGCTTCTGAACGCAATAACATTATCTAAAGATACATTCCAAAATTTCTTATATTCTAAATCTGTTCTAACATATTGAGCAATTGGTGTTTTTAATATTGTTTTAGTTCCGCTATCATCTGTTTCGTTTGATAATAAAGTAGTTAAATTTCCAGATGATGCAATACGAGCTCTAAAAAATGAAAAATCGTTATCTTTATAGTTTTCACTATTGTTGTAGGTAAATGTGTACGCAACTGAAGGAATTAAAGCATCTTCTGTAATAATATAATATAACGCTTCAATATTTTTAGCGGTTTTGTATTCAGTTGAATTTGATGCTTCAAAATCATCATTAATATAGGTTTCAATAAATGAAATGGCGGTACTTTCGCTTAGTTCAGCATCTGGGAAATAAGTTTCTTGTATTTCAACTAAATCATCATATTCTGATGTGTAAATATCAAAATAAGAGTCTATGTTTAAGTTTTGAATAAATTGCGCATTTAATAGTTGAAAACTATGACTTTTTGTTTTGGTAGTTTCCCAGGTATAGTCTATAATTCCTGTGAATTTTTGTTTATCTAACCCAATATCTTTTTGAAGACTGGTTCCTAAAGTAAATGTTGTGGAGGGCGACATACTTTTTGGAATAATTTTATCGGGATTAAAAGGTAATAAAAAGCGAGGTATTTCTAATGAAATATCACTACCAATTTCCCATGCATTTAAAAGAGCAGTATCACTATCAGCCGCATCTTTTGAGTCTAAAAACGATCCTTGAATAGAAAACTTTAAAATTTCTGAACCTTTAAAAATGTTTCTATTTAAAAAAGAAAGTTTTCCGGAAACTCCTAATTGCCTAATGTTAGAATGTGTAAGTTCAGTATTAAAACCAATGGAATATTTTTTTAAAGGTGTTAAATATATTGAAGCATTTAACATATCATCCTCGGTTTCTTCATATTTAATATCTACGGATTTAAAATTATTTAATCTTCGTAAATTTTTACGTGTTAACTCTCTAGTGTCATCTTTATAAATTGCATTTGGCTCTATAAAAATAGCATCTAATAAAAACTTTGGATTGTATTTTAATTGGTCTATAGCTAAAAAATTAAAACCGTTGTATTTTTCATTAACCTTTATTGGATCATCTTTAGTGTTGTACGAATAATCGGTATAAATATTTACGTTTTTTATTTTTTGAACTTTAAACGGAACAGTGGCAATACTATCATTTATTAATAGGGTAACATCTGAAGTGTAATTTGTTTTGGACGAATCAGCTTCAAAAGTAATGGCATTTTTATTAAATCTGTAAACACCTGAATTTCTAAAAAGGTTTGATATTCTGTTTTGCTCATCAATAAATAAAGAAAGCTTAAATTGATTTCCAGTTTTTATTTCCGATTCTTTTTGATGAAGTTTATAGATAGAATCTAATACTTCCGATTCTATTTCGGTTTTTATGGAATCTAAGGTGTACGCTTTGTCGGTATTTATAAGATAGTTGATTCCAATTTTTTTATTTTTTTTAACCTCTTCATAGTTAACATTTACATTAAAATAACCTTCGTTATAATAGTGCTGTGTTAAATTTTCTACAGTTTGGTTTGCTTTTTTAGAATCAAAAATAATTGGTGGCTCGCCATTATTTAAAAACCATTGATGTTTTTTTACTTTAAAATTGTGAATACCTCTGGTTTGTTTTTCTGAAAATATACTTGTGGTTAATTTTTTCCAAAACGGTTTGTTTAATTTCCACTGGTTATAATCAGTTTCAAAGTTTTTATCGCCAATATTATAAAAATATAATGGTAGCGGAATTCCTAAAACTAATTGATTTGGACGTTGTACTATGTAGTCTGTAATTTCATAGTTAACATTTTTTTTATCATTAACATAAACAGCATTTTTTGTGAGTAGTAACTCATTATCAGCAACATATTTTAATGTATTACACGATGAAAAACTAAAAGTAATACTTGTTACAATTAAAAATATGATAAAATTGTTTTTCAAAAAATAAGAGTTTAAATTTGTTTCAAATGTAAAGCTTTTAAAGGTATTACCAAATTACAATTTTTATAATCACGATAAATGAGTTTAACAAAAAATCAATTTAAATTAATAACGAGTTTACAACAAAAAAAGTACCGCCAAAAAAATCATTTATTTGTTGCCGAAGGAACCAAAGTAGTAAATGAATTATTAAATTCTAGTTTAAAATTAGATCAACTTTTTTGTGTTAATGATTCAGAATATAAAAATATTGAAAATAAGGACCTTATTTCGGAAGCCGTTTTAAAAAAAATTAGCACTTTAAAATCTCCAAATAATGTGGTTGCCATTTTTAAAATGCCTGAAGTTTTACCCTTAAAAAAAACGGGTTTAATTTTAGTGTTAGATGCCATAAATGATCCAGGAAATTTAGGGACAATAATTAGATTGTGTGATTGGTTTGGAATAGATCAATTAGTTTGCTCTATGAAAACTGTTGATTGTTACAATTCTAAAGTTGTGCAGGCAACAATGGGTTCTTTGGCACGAGTTTCTATTGTGTATACGGATATTGAAAAGTATTTAATGAACACAGAGTTACCAATTTTTGCATCGTTAATGGATGGAGAAAATGTGTACAAATCCTCTTTGCCAAAACAAGGTGTTTTAGTTATGGGTAATGAAGCTAACGGAATTAGTGAAGCGGTTTTAAAATTAGCCAACAATTCCATTTCAATTCCAAGATTTGGTGGTGTACAGCTAACTGAAAGTTTAAATGTGGCTACTGCAACTGCAATATTATTAAGTGAATTTAAACGATTGACTTAATGAAAGGCAAGTTTTAAAAAAATACCACGTGTGCCAAAATAATCTACATTTCCGGTCCATTGGCTATTTGGGTCGTTGTCTTTTACTAATTCATTATTAATAGCAAAAACACCTCTAATAGAAGGAGAAAATATAAAATAAGGTAAGTAAATATCTATTCCAGCACCAACTTCGTAGGTGAAATTATTTTTTTTCATTCTAAATTCACCATCAGAATTATCATCGGGATTATCTTGATTGCTTGAAAAATTATAATCATAAGACACACCTCCAATAATGTAAGGTCTTATATTATTTAATCTGTCGGTATTTAGTTTTAGTAATAAAGGAACACGTAAATATGTAGAGTTTACCTCTCTAATACTGTCTTGAGCCCCAGAAATATGTGTAAATGCTAAAGTTTTTGTATTACTAGAAAGTCCGGGTTCTATGCGTAAAGAAACATTTTTATGTAATCTTAAATCGCCAATTAAACCAACGTTAAAACCAACGGAAGGTGTAACCTTTATAAAAGTATCATTATCTAAATAAGATATTTTATAATCCTTTTTATTAAAACCTAAATAATAACCCCAAAACATTTTTTGTTGATCCCAATTTTGTTGGTATTCAACAACATCTCTTTTTTGAGCGTTTGATTGAAATATGGTTAAAACTAAAATTATAATAACAATTACTTTTCTCATGTTTTATTTTTTAGCGACATAAATAGAGGCAACTCCAAATGTTTGTGGTTTACACTCAATAGCTATAAACCCATTTTTTTGTAAAATATTGTTGAAAGCATTTCCATAAGGAAAAGAAGCTGCAGAATCTGATAAATATTTATAGGCAACTTTATCTTTTGAAAACAATTTTCCAATAATAGGAAGTATTTGTTTTGAGTAAAAATTATAACCTTGTTTAAAAGGTGTTTTTGTTGGAATTGATGTTTCTAAAACAACAAAAGTTCCGCCAGGCTTTAAAACTCTAAATATTTCAGCTAATCCTTTATCTAAATTTTCAAAATTTCGAACCCCAAAAGCAACTGTTATAGCATCAAAAAAATTGTTTTCAAAAGGAATGTTTTCAGAATCGCCAAAAACCATTTCAATTTTAGAATTTAGCTGTAATTTTTCAATTTTTTTTCTTCCAACGCTTAACATTCCTTCAGAAATATCTAAACCAATAATTTTTGAAGCGTTTGTTTTTGATAAATTAATTGCTAAATCTCCTGTTCCGGTGGCAATATCTAAAATTGTTTCTGGGTTTGTTTTACCAATAATTTCAACAACTTTTTTTCTCCAAGAAACATCAATTCCAAATGAAATAACTCTATTTAATCCATCATATTCATTAGAAATAGTATCGAACATTTTAGCAACTTGTTCTTTTTTTCCTAGTTCAGAATCTTTGTAAGGTTTTACTTTTTCGGTCATAATTATTTTTAGTAATTAACAGCAACAACTTCTTCTATTTTACCAGGAATTAATTGTTTTAGCATATTTTCAATGCCATTTTTTAAAGTTATTGTAGATGATGGACAACCACTACAAGCTCCTTGTAAAACTACATTTACAATTTTAGTATCTATATCGTACGATTGGAATAAAATGTTTCCTCCATCTGCTGCTACAGCTGGTCTAATATATTCATCTAAAATTCCTATTATTTGTTTAGAAACATCATCTAAATTTTCTGAATTTGAATAGTCTTCATTTGATTTTTCAACAACTTTTTCTGGATAGGTTTTTACAACTGTATTTCCATTTGCTACAAACTCTCTAATGTAGCTTCTTATTTCAACAGTAATTTCTCCCCATTCAATAGCGTCAGTTTTTGTAATTGACACATAGTTTTCTGAAATAAAAACCTCTTTGGTAAACGGAAAATTAAATAACTCTGTAGCTAACGGTGAGTTTTTAGCTTCTTCATTATTTTTATATTCAACATCCATTTGTACCAATTTTTTATTAGCAACAAATTTTAAAACATTTGGATTAGGAGTTACTTCTGCATAAACTTCTACGGGTATTTTTTTTGTAGCAGTTTCTTCTATAACAATTACTCCAGCGTTATTTAAATAATTTTCTAATTGTTCTTTTACTTCTACTTGAACATCTGCCCAATCAACAATAGAAAAACGTTCAATAGCTATAAAATTTGCCGAAATAAATACACGCTTTACAAACGGTAAATGAAATAATTGTTGTGCTAAAGGCGAGTTTTTAGCTTCGTCTATATTACTGTAATCATAACTTCCGCTTGTTAAAACTTTGTTTGATGAAAATTTTATAATTGTTTCTGAAGTTGTTTTTTCTATATGTAATGTAATTGGATTCATTTTAAGTTAAATTTTGTGCAAAAGTACTAAAACTTGTTTAGCAA